>JAAVGE010000072.1 GCA_014800385.1 Bacteroidales bacterium | reverse complement strand
TTCCCATCTGAACCTGTGGCTTTGATTACATAGTAGTAGACTCCGGAGGGTACGAGTTTCCCTTTGTATTTGCCGTCCCACCCCTGCGAGGGATCGTTGAACGAGGTTATTTTGACACCCCAGCGGTTGAAGATCGAGCAGGAGAAGGATACGATTGACTTGTAACTGACCTTCCACACATCATTCACACCCGGTGAACTTCCGGGGGAGAAGGCGTTGGGACAGAGTAGCGCCGACTGACCGACAAACACTTCGTAGGTGTCTGATACCCATTCGCATGAACCGTCGTCGTTGGCTGCTACGAAGCGGACGTAGGTTGTTCCGGCATCCTGGAAAGTGTAGGTCAGTTCAAGGTCGGAATAGGTTACATCCGTTATGCCGAATTCGGAGTCGCGGGCAAATTCCCACTGGTGGAAAATGGCTCCGTCGGTTACGGCTGCAGTGAAGGTGATGTCGATAGGTGCTGATCCGCCGAGCGTGGTTTCCTCTTTCTGTTCATTGTCATTGTCGCGCTCGGCCTGTGTGGCTGTTGTGTGTCCCATTACCGCCGAGGGTGAGATCATGCTGCTTTCTATCTCCTGCGGGTGTCCCCAGTGTGTGAGAAATCTGTCGCCTGACAGAGTGAATGAGGTGGAACACAGCACCGCGGGAGCATGAAGGACGGAGGATATTGACGCGATGGTCTCCTCTTTTTCAACATTGGTGAAGGCTGCGAGAGTCTCGTCATACTCCTGAGTGGTATATCGCAGGGTCAGTTCGCGGGAAATCTCCACACCGCGTCCGTTGATGGTGTAATATCGTATGGGTTCGGCTTTGCCGTGGAAAATCATCGGAGTGGCGGAGCATAGGTCCGCACCTGTTTCAGGTGTGATGCTCTGCAGGTCAAGGTAATGGTTGGCGTAGTTCGTCACCCAGAACATGTGGGTTGTACCATTGTCGGTGATGGTGAAACCGGAGTCCTCCGACGGAGCCTTTATTGACCATATATTGCTGTTATAGTCATGGCTCACATCGGTTACAGGGTTAGAATATGCACCTCCCTGCGCGCCCCATCGCTCCCAGGTAACATTTCCTGACGAGGCGGTGTACGAAATGACGGCGTTACCACCGGTGTTATCAATAACATAAACCATCTCCAGCCCCGAGGATTTGTCCGGTGTGATGGAGATTGCATCGCCTTGTAACTCTGAGAAACTCAGGTCGGCACTGGCGACAAAAGAGGTAAAAATAAGCAATATGACAGCAATCCTTCTCATAACTTACAAAAATACAAATTTTTATCCTGTTTTGCAAATTATGGGAATTTAAAAGCGTTAAAGATTGTGAGAATTCTTTTACGCTAAACCTGAGCCGAACTCAAACCAGGGATTATGACTTCTTTTCGAGTTCCAGTTTCTTGATTTCGCGGATAAGTTTGATTATTGCAACGTTGGTGGTCCGTTCTATAACACGTTTGCGTGAACCGGGGAAGTGGAAGGAATCTACCAGAATGCGGCGTGGGGTCTTCACGGCGATGCATACTGTTCCTACGGGCTTGGTGGCAGTGGCGCCTCCGGGTCCCGCTATGCCTGTGGTGGCTATGCCGCACTCGGTGTGGGCGACGCGAGCAGTTACACCTTCAACCATCTGCTCGGCTACCGGCAGACTTACTGCACCATAACGCTCTATGCTTTTGCTTTTTACTCCTAATATGTTGACTTTTATGTTGTTGGAGTATGCCACAACGCCACCTTCATAACATTCCGAACTGCCGGGAATGAGGGTGAGGGCGTGGGCGATGTTCCCCCCTGAACAACTTTCCGCCGTCGACAACCGGAAGTTGTTCCGTTTGAGTAACAGCAGCAGTATTTCGGCAAGGGAACGGTTTTCGTTCCAGATTACGTTAGACCCGAATTCTTTCTCTATCTCCTTCTGCTTGGTGTCCATAATATGGTTCAGATGGTCAAGGTCGGCGTGCATCCCGTCGATGCGCAGGGTCACGTAGCCTTGCATAGGAAGATAGGCCAGATGCAGATATGGGGGGAGCGATTCTTCGAATTGTGTCAGGCGGGCTGCTATTTCTGATTCTATAACATTGAATATCAGCAGGTAGCGGTGCTCAATATTGACATCGTTGCCGAACCGTTTGAGCAGACGTGGAAACACGGCCTTGCGCATCATCTCGTTCATCTCGAACGGTACACCCGGGAGAGCGACAAGGACTTTGCCGTTCTTCTCAAACCACATTATGGGGGCGGTGCCGACGGTGTTCTGAATGACTTCGCATGAAGAGGGGACCATGGCCTGCATGCGGGTCAGTTCGTTCACTTCGATATGGCGGCGTGAGCAAACGTCGATCACATTTTCAAGAACGGAGTTGTCAAAATAGAGTTCGCCTCCGAAGAATTCCATCAACACCTGTTTGGTGATGTCATCCTTTGTGGGTCCGAGTCCGCCGGTAGTGATGACCAGGTCTGACACCTCCAGGGCGGTGCCGACGGCTTTACGTATCGCGTTTTCGGAGTCACCGATTGTCACGACGTGTGACACCTGCCAGTTGGCCGATGAGATGATGCGGGCAATGTCGCCCGAGTTGGTGTCCACTACCTGTCCCAGCAGGAGTTCGTCACCGATAACGATAATTGACACTTTCATAATAATCAGATTGTCACGCGTGCATACGGGGCTGCGTCGTAAGGGCAGAACTCGTTATTGAGAAATTTAAAGTATCCTGCCATTGCCACCATGGCGGCATTGTCAGTGGTGAAGGAGCGTTTTGGAATGAAGGGGGTGAGATTGTTACGCAGGCAGTACTGCTCGACGGCGGCACGTACACCTGAGTTGGCCGATACGCCGCCACCTATGGCAACGGTGCGTACTCCGGTCTGCTTCACGGCTTTGCGTAACTTGTCAAGGAGGATTTCAATGATGGTAGCCTGCAGCGATGCTGCCAGGTCAGCCTTGTTCTCTTCGATAAAGTCGGGGTTGAGGCGGATGGCATCGCGCAGGGTGTAGAGAAATGAAGTTTTCAGTCCGCTGAAACTGTAGTCAAGTCCGGGGATACGGGGTTTGGCGAACTTGAATCGTTCGGGATTTCCTTCCGCTGCCAGACGGTCGATGTGAGGACCGCCGGGGTAGGGGAGTCCCATAACCTTGGCACATTTGTCGAACGCTTCCCCTGCTGCATCGTCAATGGTCTGACCCAGCACTTTCATGTCGTTGTAGCCGTTGACAAGTATAATCTGCGAATTTCCGCCTGAGATAAGTAGGCAGATAAAGGGAAATTCGGGAACGGGGTCACCCTCGGCTTCGCGGACGAAGTGTGACAGCACATGTCCGTGGAGGTGGTTGACATCGACCATCGGTATTCTCAATCCCAGCGACAGACCTTTGGCAAATGAGGTGCCGACAAGCAGAGAGCCGAGCAGACCGGGTCCGCGAGTGAATGCCACCGCGCTGAGTTCCGATTTGTCAATGCCGGCACGTTTCAAAGCGGTGTCGACAACCGGCACTATGTTCTGCTGATGGGCTCGCGAGGCCAGTTCCGGAACCACACCGCCGTATTCCTCGTGAACCTTCTGGCTTGCAAGTACATTACTGAGCAGGATGCCGTCGCGGATTACGGCTGCACCTGTGTCATCACATGATGATTCTATTCCAAGGATTGTTACGGACATGACTAATTATATTTATACACATGTTCTATTTATACACGTGCAAAGTTACGAAAATAATCAGAGACTTTTGCAATTTGAATGAAAATATATTGTAATAATTTCGCAAAAGCCCGACTTCCGGTCCGGAAGCCACAAAACAATAAGGGCGGAATCTGATTGATCCCGCCAATTCGAAGTCTTGTAAAGAGTTGATTATTTGCTTGCGATAGAGCAAGAAACAGTCAGACGGAGACGACCTTTAGCGCGACGACGTGCAAGAACTTTGCGGCCATCAGCGGTTGACATTCTTTCACGGAAACCGTGTTTGTTAACTCTTTTTCTGTTAGAGGGTTGAAATGTTCTTTTCATTGCCTATGATATTTTTTTTATTATTTGCACAATTTGGAGTGCAAAGATAGGTATTTTTTTTCGTTCCTGCAACGCAATATGTTAATTTATTTTATCTTTTGACTATTTTCGGTCTTTTTTCGGGCGGTATTACCTCTCGGCACGCATCGGATTGGACAGAAAATCGTTGTAGGCGAGTGCTATTCCTTCGCGTAGTTCGGTGCGGTAGGTCCACCCCAGGCGAGTGGCTTTCGACACATCGAGAAGTTTGCGCGGTGTTCCGTTGGGGCGCGTGGTGTCCCAGAGTATGCGACCTGTGTAGCCTACCGTCTCCGCAACTAATTCGGTGAGTTGTTTTATGGATAATTCTTTTCCGGTTCCGGCGTTGACGGTTTCGTTACCCGAATAGTTGTTCATCAGGAACAGGCATAGGTTGGCCAGGTCATCGACATAGAGAAACTCGCGCATCGGCGAGCCGTCGCCCCAGCAGGTCACTTCCGGCAGATTCTGCTGTTTTGCTTCATGGAAGCGGCGTATCAGTGCGGGCAACACGTGGGAGTGTTCCGGATGATAGTTGTCGTTGGGACCGTAGAGGTTGGTGGGCATCACGGAGATGTAATCGGTGCCGTACTGCCGGTTGAGGTATTCGCAGTATTTAAGTCCTGAAATCTTGGCCAGGGCGTATGCCTCGTTGGTCTTTTCCAGTTCGGATGTAAGCAGGCAGTTTTCCGGCATCGGCTGGGGTGCCATGCGTGGGTAGATGCATGATGAGCCTAAGAAGAGAAGTTTTTTCACTCCTGAACGCCATGCTGAGTTGATGACGTTCATTTCAAGCATCATGTTCTCATACATGAAGTCGGCTGGTGCCTTGTCGTTTGCCACGATACCCCCTACTTTTGCTGCCGCTAAAAAAACGTAGTCCGGCTTTTCGGTTTCAAAAAACTGCTGGACTGCCTTCTGATCGGTGAGGTCAAGTTCGGAATGTGTGCGGAGCAGCAGATTCGTGTAGTTGTTGCGCTGCAGTTCGCGCACGATGGCGGAGCCCACCATTCCACGATGGCCTGCCACATATATCTTATCGTTGAGATTCATTTTACTATACCTTTTTCAAGATATTCGGCGAGATTGGTGCGTGCATGTTCCCCTGCCCGTTCGGCTGCCACTTTTGCCATATCCGAGTCTACCATGAGATTGACCAGTTGTTCGAAAGTGGTTTTTGTGGATGGGTCCCATCCTAATTTTTTGCGGGCTTTGCTCGGGTCACCCAGCAGGTTTACCACATCGGTGGGGCGATAGAAGTCGGGCGATACTTCCACCAGCACTTTGCCGGTGGCGGTGTCGATACCTTTTTCATCGGCTCCTTCCCCTTCCCAACGCAGGTTTATTCCTGCCCGGCTGAAGGCGAGTGCGCAGAATTCACGCACTGAGTGCTGCTCGCCGGTGGCGATGACATAGTCATCAGGCTCAGGTTGCTGAAGAATGAGCCACATACACTCCACATAGTCGCGTGCATAGCCCCAGTCGCGGAGCGATGACAGGTTGCCCAGATAGAGTTTATCCTGCTTTCCCTGCGCTATGCGTGCGGCGGCGAGGGTGATTTTGCGTGTCACGAATGTTTCCCCGCGGCGTTCGCTCTCGTGATTGAACAGGATGCCTGAGCAGCAGTACATTCCGTAGGCTTCACGATATTCCTTGACAATCCAGAATCCGTAGAGTTTGGCAACGGCGTAGGGTGAGTAGGGGTGGAACGGTGTCTGCTCGTTCTGTGGCACTTCCTCCACTTTGCCGTAAAGTTCGGATGTTGAAGCCTGATATATGCGGCATGTTGAGGTGAGGCCGGTCTGTCGCACTGCTTCGAGGATGCGCAATACCCCTATGGCATCCACGTCCGCGGTGTACTCCGGGGAGTCAAACGACACCTGCACATGGCTTTGAGCGGCCAGATTGTATATTTCGTCGGGGCGAACCTTAGCCACTATGTTGACCATTGACATGGAGTCGGTCATATCGGCGTAGTGCAGATGAAAATGGGGTTTCCCTTCGAGATGAACTATTCTTTCGCGGAAGTCAACGGATGAACGGCGTATGATGCCATGAACATCATATCCTTTTTCCAGCAGCAGTTCTGCAAGAAAAGACCCGTCCTGACCGGTTATTCCTGTAATGAGCGCTGTTTTCATATATACGGTTGCTTGACAACTACTTACCCTGCTTCTTTCTGGCTTCGCGGCGGAAGTGAATCTGACTGAGCACAATCTGCAAGGCAGTAAACATGATCAGGTCGATTATCACTATGAATGTGATGTTGATGTAGGGTGAGATGAGTATGTTGAAAAGAATGAAGAATGCGGAAATCAGAAGTATGGTGAGCATCGCAATCGACTGATGGAAGCCGAGTGCGAGGAACTTGTGATGGATATGGTTTTTATCGGGCAGGAAGGGGTTGCGGCGGTTGCGGAGTCGGTAGAGGTAAACGCGCACAACATCGAATCCGGGAACAATCAGGGGTGAGAAGGCCAGCACCAGAGGATTGATGGTGGGGTCGATGGTCAGACCTTTGTTGCTCAGGTGGATAGATGCTACTGACAGAATCAGACCGATGGTCAGCGCGCCGGTGTCACCCATGAATATTTTCTTGAACTTCGTGGGGTTTCCGAACACGTTATAATAGAAGAACGGCATGAGTGTGCCCAAGGTGGCGAACATTATCATGGCGTAGAAATAGTCGTGGTTGTAGAAAAACACCACTCCATAGAACAGGCAGGCAACCATACTGAGTCCTGATGCCAGTCCGTCAATGCCGTCGATGAGGTTTATCGCATTGGTTATGAAAATGATAACCAGGATAGTGAAGAGGTAGGCGAACCAGTCGGGCATCAGCGTCATGGAGAAGAAGCCATGCAGGTTGATGATGTACTGTCCTGACATCACGATGAATATGGCGGTTATCGCCTGGATGATGAATTTGGCACGGTAGCGCACACCGACAAGGTCATCGGCAAGCCCCATCAGATAAAGGAGCATCAGTGCGCAAATACCGAAACTAACCTGAACACTGACATCATGGACTATGGAGTTGATGTTTCCTCCATAGAACAGGAGTGACATACCTGTGGCACAGGCGATTGAAAAGACTATCGAGGGCATGAACGAAATGCCGCCGAGGCGGGGAATAGCGCCTTTGTGGATTTTTCGCTCATCGGGGACGTCAAAAAGTTTTTTTCTGAAGGCGATAAGCAGAATCTGGGGTATGAGGATTCCGGTCAGGGCGAAACTTATCAGAAATACTAATGCACAGACGGTTAGCCAACTGTCTGCAAGACGATTTGTTAGAGATGTAGAAAGCAATAAATTCAGGTCAATCATTGTAATAATTGCAAGCAAAGTGTGAAAACAATGGATTTATGCTATGTTTCACACCGGGTGAAAATACGGATTCATCACAAAGGTACGGATTTAAATTTTAACACACAAGTTAATTCCGATTCTTTTTGTTCAAACCCTCTATTTCTTAATTCTAAAGTGGTCAAATTCGACCATTTTAAAATTGGGATTATTCTCACTGCCCATGTGCCGAGAAATTCAATAGTGTAGCGGTTGCTATTTACTTCCATAAATTGACCGCATACTTTTGCAGTATAAATTCTCCAATCGTATTGCTATTTAAATATTAACCTGTTAACCTGCGGCATAGCCGCGTATAAAATGGAGAATGAGGGTGTGTCAAAATAGGCGCATCCTCGCTGTATACAGGATTATGCGGCTGCTCCAGGGAGCAGTCCTACAGGGATAATATGTTGATTGTCAAGAAGGTAGGGATGCTCCCTGGAGCATCCGCCAAATATACATCACTTTCCATGAACGTACAACACATAAAAAAACACCCCAAAAGTTTTTTGTCCAACTTTTGGGGTGCAGTTCAATTTTAACTTAGCCTCTTCAAATATGTGTGGAAGGGGATGGGTATCGGTTATTTTACAAGTACGCGGCGTGAGAAGTCGTCTACAACCACGATGTAGAGACCCGGAGTGAGGTTTAACGCGGTGTTGCCCATCGGGAGGAGTGAGTCGAAGCGTGCTACACCGTCCACGCCGTATACGGTTGCGTGGTTGGCTGCTCCGCTGTTTTCAATGATGAGTTGACCTTCGACGCAATAGGCATCCCAGGTGTGGTAATCCTCGATATTCTCAACTCCCGATTGTTTGTAGGGTGTGATTGAGATTGCGTCAAGCATGAAGCGCGCACCTTCGGTACGGTTTATGCGGATGCGGATGTTGCCGGACTGATTGATCACCGCGCTGTAAGGTTCGTAGGTGGTGGCTGTGATTTCAATTGCCGGACCGGTCACCCATGTAGAGCCGCCATCGGTTGAGTAATCAACTGTCACTGTGGGGGTTGCTTCGCTGGCACTCCATTTCTCGGCATAGAAGGTCACGGTGCCGGCACCGTTGGCTTTGTCGCCGCGCATTTCAATGTAGCAGGGTGATTTCACTTTGCCGAATCGGACAGCACCCGCTCCTTCGTAAGCGGGGTCGCCTTTGTAAACTCCGGCATTGACGAAGTACCAGTTGCACATTGTTCCTTCGTAATCGTCATCGTTGTAGTTTCCTTTTACCGATGCTTCAAAATCTTCAAGGAAATCTCCGGTGGCGTTGGCTACTATACCTTTAATCTCCACTTGGTCAGAGGTATAGTCACCGGCTTCTGCTTCAAGTTCGGCGGTGTAAACACCTGCTGTCGCTGAGTACAGACGGAGGTAGAAACGGTCTTCCTCAGGATCGAGGGTAATCACGTCGGACCATTTGTTTTTGTCGGTTGAAAGTTGGAAGGGTGCATCAACGTTCACGGAGATGTCGGATGACACATTTTCAACATCCAGACGGAACTCGGCTACTTCGGAGGGTTCCCCGGCAATGGCATTGAATGTGAGATCGCCGTCGAACAGGAGGTAGATCATCGGCACAGGTGCGGCTGTGGTGACAGAAACTGTGTTTGATTTGATGTTCCCTTCTGAAAGGGTGTACTCGTAGGTAGTTTCCGGTTCAAGTCCTGTAACCATCTCCGATTCATCCTCGGCATAGACATTGCGTGGATAACCCTGGAGTGATTCGCCGTTGAGGGTTACATTGAGCGAGTATATGGCACCGTCGCCTGACACGTTCACCCAGTTTGCGCGGAACGATTCTTCGGTGATTTCCGAAGCATCTTCAGCAGGAATACCGTTGACAACCTCACCTGAGATTTTTACAGTTGAACGTGCATCGCCGGAAGAGAGGGTAAGGGTAGATGATGCCACGCCTGCCGCCGTTGCCGAAAGAGTTATCTCAACGTAGGCGTTTCCTGCCTTGACGTTGCTGACCGAGAGTTGTTTTCCTGTGATTTGAAACGCAGATGAACCTGACAGAGAGGCTTTGATGTCGGAGGTGAGTCCGGATCCGGTGATGTTTATGCGGCGTACTTTGGCTACATTCACCCCTGATTTACCCATGTTTATCACAGAACCGTCGGCAGGGGATGCTATGGTTTCGGCCATTTTACCGCCGGGATACCATGGTTCACCCTGAAGATTACCCCATATGTATTCGGCCAGTTCGGGGTGGTCGATGAACGGGTTACGGTTTTTCTGGTAGGCATACACGGCATCGTTGCGTGTGGTTTCCTTGTTGGATACCTGGTCCTGGCGGTGCCATTTCAGCAGCAGATTAACCGCCCATGTGGTGTAGACAGGGTAACTGTTGCCGGCCATCATGTCGGATGACCAGGTTGAGATACGGTCGTTATAGGCTGCCGCCATATAAAAGTAGGTACGCGCGAAGTCGCCCTTGTATTGGTCATCTGGCTCAAAAACCTTGCCGGAGTAACCCGAGAATGTCGATGTTCCCAGTTTTCCCAGGGGCTGCACACCTCCCGACGAGGGGAGAGTACTACCTCCGGAACATTCTCCGAAGGGGAAGTTGGAGCGCTGACCGTTAACCTTTCCGTCGGTGGGATAGAGGTGGAAGGCATCGGAATACATCGGTGTTGCCTTATTGAACCAACTCTTCGGCATTGAGTGTTCCTTATTCCAGCAATCTCCCACTAACTTGTAACTACCGCATTTTTCACCTGTGTTCCAGTGTTTTGTGGAATACATATCCCACAGTTTGCCGTCGGGGTAAACGTCGGAGGTTTTGAATACTTCGTTCAGTCCGTCATACGACACCACGGTGTGGCTGCTGACAGTTTCATAAAGGGCTTTGAGCAGGGCTTGTCCTGTTTTGCCCTCACATTTGCTATAATAACCTTCCGGTGCGTCAGCCTGTAAAGTGAAAATGGCTGATGCGCCTAAACTGCATAGTGTGAGTAAAGAAATTCGTTTTGCGAAATTCATGGTTTACAAATTTTTATTCAGAACTGCAAAGTTAATAAACTTCATGCGATGTAAGAAGAGGATACGTTGCTTTAACAAATATTTCTTAACCATGTTAATAGAATTATTGTGTTTAAGAAACTGTTTAAATCTATGTGCGATTGATTTTGAGAATATTTTTGGATGAGTTTTGCAAGTTGAGGAGGGAGAGATGCGGGCATCGTGACCGAGGAAACTAATGTAAAGCAAGAAAAGATCCGTGAGAATCCGTTTTATCCGTGAATTAGAGCGAAGCGAAAAAATCCGTGTGTAAGAAAATCTGATTAATCGTGTCATAAACCAATATCCTGAAAGAGAGAAAAAGGAATAAAACACACAGATTTTAGCGTTGCTGCGCTCGCAGTCACAGATTAAAACAGATAAACACGGATTTTAATGTAAAGCAAGAAAAGATCCGTGAAAATCCGTTTTATCCGTGAATTAGAGCGAAGCGAAAAAATCCGTGTGTAAGAAAATC
>JAAVGE010000071.1 GCA_014800385.1 Bacteroidales bacterium | reverse complement strand
TTATATGTCACCATTTAACCGGGGACGCCTCCGTTTCACTCCGGCGTGCCCCGGCTATGCAAAATCGGCGTCCTTGTCCGGACGCCCATGGGTTTGTGAGTCATTGATTATAAGGTGGTTGACTTATTTCTCCTGTCTCTCCTGTTCTACTGTCTAAACAAACGTGCCGGAGGAGGTCCCCCCGACACGTTCCAATTAAATATGTGAGAAATTTTAGTATTTGGCAACAACCTTAGTGACGTTGTCACCAACAACCACAAGGTAGAAGCCGGGCACTACGTTAGCGTGGCAATCTCCCTGCGCGGTGAATACGGGTTTACCATCGGCTGCCATGATGCGTACTACTTTGTCGCCTGCACCGGTGACTTTGATGACGCTACCATTAACTGACACACGCAGACCGTTGTCGTAGATTCCAGACACACCCGAGTCTTCGGTTACGGTCACGCTACATTCAGCGGTAAGACCGTCAACGGTGGCGGCGGTGATGGTGGTGGTGCCCATACTAACGGCTTTAACCAAACCATCGGCATCAACTGTTGCCACCGCTTCGTCGGCACTTGACCATGTCACAGTTTCTGTAGTATTTTCGGGAAACAAAGACGCGATGAGTGTTTCGCTCTCACCCACAGTCAAATTCAACTCTGACTTATTCAGAGTAATAGATGTAGCAGGGACTGGAATAGGCTTGATATTTGTGAACTTCTTCCATTCAGTGGCAGTTTTATATTTGTCAATCGCTTCCGAAGGGACATATAATTGAGGGGTGTATTGTGAGAAGATATTATTAAGATAATTGACAGAGTAGATACATTCCGGAGGAGTGGTTGCATAGCAGGTTATAGATTGCAAGGCATCCATATTGTAAAATGCATAATAATTAATCTTAAGATCTGTTGATTTAATATCTAATGACGATATGTTGCTGCAACTTTGAAACGCACCCTCCCCAATTTTAGTTACAGAGTTCCCAATGGTAAGCGATCCCGTGAAGCCGCAACCATAAAAAGTATACCTTTCAATTAACCATACAGAGTCCCCAATGGTGAGTTCCCCGGTGAATCCGGAACAATATGAAAAAGCACATTCCCCAATGGTTGTTACAGAATCCCCTATGGTTAACGAACCAGTGAACCCCTCACATTTATAAAAAGCAAAACTTCCAATTGTTGTTACAGAGTCCCCAATGGTGAGTGACCCGGTGAATCCGGAACAATATGAAAAAGCACGCTCTCCAATGGTTGTTACAGAATCCCCAATGGTTAGCGAACCCGTGAACCCCTCACATTCATAAAAAGCAAAACTTCCAATTGTTGTTACAGAGTCCCCAATGGTGAGTGACCCGGTGAACCCGGAACAACCATAAAAAGCACGCTCTCCAATTGTTGTTACAGAGTCTCCAATGGTTAGCGACCTGGTGAACCCGTAACAACCTTCAAAAGCACCATGTCCAATTGTTGTTACATTGTCCCCAATAGTAAGCGATCCGGTAAACCCAAAACATCCATCAAAAGCGTCATTTCCAATTGTAGTTACAGAGTCCCCAATAGTAAGCGAACCAGTGAACCCATAACAACCAATAAAAGCACCATCTCCAATGGTTGTTACAGAGTTCCCAATGGTCAATGATCCGGTGAACCCAGCACATCCGAAAAAAGCATGACTTCCAATTGAATTTACAGAGTTCCCAATAGTGAGTGATCCGGTGAGTCCGGAACAAGAATAAAAAGCACAACTTCCAATTGTTGTTACAGAGTTCCCGATAGTGAGTGATCCGGTGAGTCCGGAACAATTATAAAAGGCATTCTCTCCAATTGATTGGATATTTTTACCTATCGTTAATGTCCCGGTTATATTAGGGTTTCTGTAAAATTGCCCTTTCTTAAAAGCATCATTTCTAATAGCAGTAACAGGTATTTGCCTACCCCTATCGTAAATGGTATTCGGAATCACAAGATTATGAATTTTCTCATCGGAAGATATAGGTCCATATACCTCTGCCGTATTTGCATCAGTATCAACAGTATAGCGAAGTTGACCGACATCCACTCTTGCTTTTACGGCAAAAGCGGTTGCAGGAAACATGAGCAGCAGAGCAAGAATTAATAATAACAATGATTTTTTCATTTCGTTATTGTGAAATTGTTGGTTTGAATTTAATTTATCTCCATTTGATTTTCTGATAGTTTTTCGGTTGTTTGGGAGGTGTGCTGCCTACGTAGAACCCGAAAAGATCGTAAACACGATATTTCAGGACATATTTAACGTAGGGGTAATAATCGGTAAGTCCAGCGAAGGCGCGAGGCACCAATACGATGTTCATTACTGATGTGTAGTAGTTGGGATCCTTAACAGAATCATATATATGACATGCCTCAAAACCGCTGAAATAATTTATTTTGGATTTTTTCTTCCAATTTAAAGTATGGAGTATGGCATGCTTGATTGCCTGATTTGCACGAGTATTATCATCCTGGTAAATTCCGTTTATGGTTTGCCTTTTTTGGGAACAGTTGCGTATGCTTGACATATAATCCCATGAAGCATTAGGATTATCGTCTGGGGTTTGGGTGGGTCGGTTTTTTAGTAGGTTTTCCTTTCTCCCTATTTTTCCATTAATTACGTCATCAACAACGCTTTTCGAGGGGAATATAGCAGTTTGTGCCACTAACTGTGCAAGTTCATGTTTTTTTATCAAATTGCCCCATAGCAGTGCAGCGCCTGCATTAAAATAACTTAAGATGAATGTAGCAAAATGCATCAAAGCAGATTTGACATCTGATCGTTTCTTTGTGGTAGTAAATACCGTAGGATTTAAATTTAGGAAGTTATTGTATGCCTGTTCCACATAATCTATGCAGATATCATAATCTTTTGATTGTGAAATGGCATTCTTAATCCATTGTATTGTATTCCCTCCATTGGCCATATCCAATAATTTCAGACAAATTTCGTAACTACTGATTTTGTTCTGTTTCAGGCACTTATTGGAATTAGCCTTCTCGCAAAACTCATTGAGGGCATCAGTGAAGGTAAGGTTCGGAATCATTTGAGCCTGTGATGATGATTGTTAACTACCTGCTCACCTGTAGTTTGTAACAATAAAAAAGCGTGAGAGCAGTACCGTTTGCCCGTCCCACGTTATGAGGCCCTGGAATTGCCCATCGCAGTCGAACGAGCAAACGCAGAAGCCTCACGCAGAATATGAAAATATACAACCTATGCTGACGCTCACGCGTCATCAATGGCTGAGATATAGCATATCCATAAGGCGTCTACCGTCTGCTTATTCCTGACTGCGATTGAAATTTTCCAGGTTTCATAACGTCAAGAATGAGCGTAAAGTATACGCTTTTCCAAAATGTTGTTGGTCCCACCCACAGCGCGGTGTCGAATGATCCGTGCTCCCGTCACTGCGTGAGGCCTTTGTTCTGCAAAGGTATGAAAATTATTCTATTAGCGCAAATTTTCAGGGTAATAGAACGTGGGGGGGGGGGGGTGACAGGAGGGTGGTGTGTTTTATGGTGTTTGGACAGGAGAACGGGAGCGACAGGAGGGTTGGTGTATTTTATTGGGTTTGGACAGGAGAACAGGAGGGACAGGAGGGGTGGCGTGTTTTATTGGGTTTGGACAGGAGAACAGTAGAGACAGGAGATTTGGCGTGGTTTTATTTGGGTTTGGACAAGAGAACAGGAGGGACAGGAGGGGGTTATGCTGTTTTTGTCCGGGTTGCTTCACTCGGCGTACCTATTCGGCACGCCCTGTGAGGGTGCTTTCTTACCGGGCACGCCTCTACTCTGTTCCGGCGTGCCCGCATAATCGGCGTCCTGCCGGACGCCCAGGGGCTTGTGAGATGAGGTTATGACTGAGGTAAAAGGTTGATAAACAGAGGGTATGGGGCTATGTCAAAAATTGATGCAGCCTGTATTTTATTATGTGTTGTACGTTCATGGACGGTGATGTATATTCGGCGGATGCTCCATGGAGCATCCCTACCCTCCTGACAGTCAACACATTATCCCTGTAGGGCTGCTCCATGGAGCAGCCGCTGTGTAGGATAGTGAAGAAACTCATGTCAAATAAACGTGATGAACAGGATTGCCATCACACACAGATTTTTCAACTTGCTTCGCTTGTTTCCCACGGATGTGACGGATTTTCACGGATCTTTTCCATGTTCTATGTTATACACTCGGATCAGCGCGAAGCGGAGACTCGCGTCACGGGTTGGGACTGATTTCCACAGATTTTCATACCCAGATCCGTGCATATCTGTACTATCCGTGTAAATCGAGCGAAGTGAGTTATCAGAGAGAACATAAAACAAGAAATCCGTGTAGATCCGTCTAAATCCGTGCTGCAACGCGAAGCGAGCGAAAATCTGTGTGTTTTAATTCCTTTAAAATCTATCGCCCCCCCCCCTGATTCACTCGGCGTACCTTTCGGCACGCCCTTTATATGTCACCATTTAACCGGGGACGCCTCCGTTTCACTCCGGCGTGCCCCGGCTACGCAAAATCGGCGTCCTTGTCCGGACGCCCAGGGGCTTGTGAGATGAGTGGAAATCAGGTGGTTAGTGAATTGTTTTTGGTTCTTCTGTCAAAAAGTCGTTATTGATGCAGCCTGTATTTTTTATGTGTCGTACGTTCATGGACAGTGATGCATATTCGGCGGATGCTCCATGGAGCATCCCTACACTCTTGACAATCAACATATTAACCCTATAGAATCTACTGTCCCTCCTGTGCTCCTGTCTCAAAAAAAATGATCAAGCCTGCTGTCTCTCCGGTCAAAGGGAAAGACGATAAAAAAGGGTGGTCACGGAAAGTGGACCACCCCAAAAAAACAATTATTATGAACAAACTTTTTAGCGTTTTTTGCCTTTCTGCATTTCTCGCATGGCTGCCTGCTGCTGACGCTGTGCTTCTTCGAGACGTGCGAGCAGACCGCTCTTTTTGCGGGGCTTCTTGGCATTTTCCATCATCTTCTGGCGTACCTTATCCTGGTTGATGCATTTGCGGAACACCCAGGTCTGGATGATGGTGAACAGCAGCGACAGGAAGTAGTAGTAACTCAAGCCTGATGCATAGTCATTGAAGAAGAAGAGGAACATCACGGGCATCAGATACATCATCCACTTCATGCCGGGCATGGCATCGCCGCCGGGCTGGTTCTGCATGTTGATACGGGTGTAGATGATATTCACAACGGTCATCATCAAGCAGAACAGTGACACGTGGTTGCCATACCAGGGGATGGTGAACGGCAGGGTGAAGATGTAGTCGGGAGCGGCAAGGTTGTGAGCCCACAGGAATGATTCGCCACGGAGTTCGATACATGAGGGGAAGAACCAGAACATGGCAACCAGGATGGGCATCTGCAGCAGCATGGGGAGACATCCGGAGAAGGGGCTGGCACCGGCACGGCTGTAGAGTTCCATGGTTTTCTGCTGGCGTGTCATGGCATTTTCCTGACCGGGATATTTCTCGTTGATGGCCTTGATTTCGGGCTGGAGCACGCGCATCTTGGCCTGCGACATGAAACTCTTGTAGGTGAAGGGGAAGAGGATTATCTTGATGAAGATTGTCAGCAACAGGATGATCAGACCGTAGTTGGAGATGAATCCATTGAGGAATGTGAACACGGGGATGATGATCAGTGTGCTGATCCAGCGGAAGATTGACCAACCCAGGGGAATAACGCGTGTGAGGTCAAGGTCTTCGTCGGGCGAAAGGGTGTCGTCAAGATCCGACAGCAGGGGATAGAGGTTAGGACCGATGAAGATGTCGATGGCAATGGGGTTCTCGCTGGTGGAGGAGTAGTCCATTGTTGTCTCGGCGTTCATGTACTTCACGTAGTAGGGGTCTTTATCGAGAGCCTTTGACTGCACGAGCGCGGTTGAGAAACTTGTGCGGGGGATAAAGATTGTGGAGAAGAACTGGTTTTTGAAGGCAATCCATTTGATGTCCTGATTCAGTTCCTCCTTATCCTCGCCCTGTGCCGAGAGGTCGTCGGGAGAATCACCCACAAACTTGTAGAACAGTGCGGAGTTACGCTGTTCGAAGGTGCGGCCCTCCTCGTTGCGTGCCAGAGTCTGATCCACGTTGAAGTCGATCGAGGCTACGCTGGGAGGGATGATTTCCTGCATGTTTTTCTGCACCACCTCCATTGAAAGAACATAACTTCCGGCAGGGAGGGTGTAGCGTATGCCCCACTCTGCCCCTTTACCCAGATCAAGTTTCATCAACACGGTTGAGTCATTCTCAACAACGGGCTGGAAATAGAAACTGTCGGTTTCAAAACGCTGGGTCGATGAGTTGAAAGCGAAGTTGAAGTGGGAATAGGGTCCGAAAGCAACCACATTGGCAGAATCGGGCGAGAGGTAGTTGATATAATCCTTGAGGGTAGCACGTGCAATCTGTGCCCCTTTGGTAGAGAAATCAACGCTGATGAGGTCGTTCTGCAGTGTCACTTCCTGCTCTTCGCCGTTCAGATAACGTGCGAAAGTCTGGAAACGCGATGCGTTTGAGATTGCTTCGCGGAGGTTTGCCACTGCGGCTTTGCTCTGAACCAGAGTAAGACCGTTGAAATCATTTTTAGCCAGATTGGCGTATGCGATCACAGTGTCGGCTGCGGCTACGGTTCCGGAGATATTGTCACCTGTTAAAGTGAGGTCAACTCCGTTAACCTTATAACTGATTGTGCCTGTTGAGTCCGCTATTCCCACCTGTTTGACAGTTGGTATCACTGATGCTAATTCAGTTGCGGAGAGCGTATCGGCGGTCATGGATTCGCGCGCCTGTTTCTCGGCCAGTTCGCGTTGCGCTAATTCTGCCTGCTCCTGCTCAGCCTTTTTCGCAGCCAGTTCCTCCGCCGAAGGGGTACGGAGCCACATGAAACCGAAAATCAGGGCTGCCATGAGGAGCATACCTATCAGGGTGTTTTTATTCATAATGCGATATTAGCACCATCCGGTGGTGCTGATTATTTAATAATAATTGGTTAATATTCAAGTAATTACATACTCATACAGCAACTTAACACGCGCGTCCGGGAGAAGATCGTCTCCGCACACACCGCCTCGCTGCAGCATCATTTTGCAAAATTACTTAATAAATTAAGAATATGCAAATACAAGGCTGAAAATCCGTTACGGACGTATTTGTCCTTCGCCGGTGAGCAGATAGCGGTAGGTGGTCATCTCTTTCAGACCCATCGGTCCGCGTGGTCCGAGTTTCTGTGTGGAGATACCGATTTCGGCTCCCAGGCCGAACTGTGCGCCGTCGGTGAAACTGGTAGGGAGATTGACGTAGACGCATGCGGCATCGACACGGTTCTGGAAGGCGGCTGCTACCGCTTCATCGGCGGTGACAATGCTTTCGCTGTGACCGGATCCATGGGCCGAGATATGCTCTACGGCCTGATCCGGAGTGTCGACAACGCGCACACCCATCTTGTAATCCATCCACTCGGTGTCCCAGATTCCCTCCCCTGCTTCTTTAAGGAGCGAGTCGGGATAATTTCCGGCGAGAGCGGCGAAGGCTGACTCATCGGCATGGAGTTCAACATTCTTGGCAGCAAGAGGAGCCAGGAGTTCAGGCAGGTCGGCGAGGCGTGAACGGTCAACAAGCAGGGTGTCAAGGGCATTGCATACGCTGACACGTCGGGTTTTGGCATTCTCTATCACACGTTTGCCGATATTCATATCTCCGGTCTTGGAGAAATAGAGGTGTACGACCCCGGCGCCGGTCTCAATAACCGGTACACGTGCATTATCACGCACGAAATCAATCAGTTTGCGACCGCCTCGAGGTATGCACACATCAACATATCCCACAGCACCGAGCATCGCTGCCGTGGCCTCATGAGTGGAGGGTAGCAGCAGAGCCACATCCGTGTTGACGTTCTCCTCAGCGAGAGCCTGATGAATAAGAGTCATGGCAGCCTCGTTGGAGTTTTCGGCGTCGCGTCCACCCTTCAGCACGCAGGCGTTACCACTCTTGAAGCATAGCGAGAACACGTCGAAGGTAACATTGGGACGTGCCTCGTAGATGACACCGATGACACCGAACGGCACACGCACACGGCGCAGAAGGATGCCGTTGGGGAGTGTGCGACGCTCTATCTCCTCACCTAAGGGTGTAGGCAGAGAAGCGACATGGCGCAGATCTCCGGCAATACCTTTGATGCGGTCCGGGGTTAGTTTAAGTCGGTCATACAGAGGATTGGTCGGCTCCATCCTGGCCAGGTCCTTACCGTTGGCCTCCAATATCGCGGCCTCGTTTTGTTCAAGCAGATCTGCCAGACGCAGAATCACGCTGTTTCTTTTATTATCGTCAAGCAGTGAGATCGCAGCCGACGCTTTTTTTACCTTTGCGAAAAGGTCAGTATAGTTCATATCTGTGTTATTCTATGTATAAGTAATCGTAATGCACTACCGGACGTCCGCCACGCTGCCCTATGGCCGAACGGGTGGACTCGCTTCCGAGCGATGCCCGGCCTACCCCTATCAGAGTTCCGGTGTTTCCGCAAATGGTGATAATATCCCCCTCTTCCCATTCACCTTCAATGCTGATGACTCCGATGGGGAGAAGCGACACAGCACTGTCGCCACGTAGCACCTTCTCAGCGTTTTCGTCAACAATAACCTTTCCTTTGGCGAAGGATGATGAGTGGGCTATCCAGCGTTTGACCGTGCTGAGTGATTCCCCGCTCGCCTCAAAGGTGGTGTGAGGCACGGCTTCAGGATGTTCGATGAGGTCGACCAACACGTTGCGTCGGTCGCCACGGGCAATAATCACAGTCACCCCTTCTTCACTGACCTTGGTGGCAATGCCACATTTGGTGCCCATGCCTCCACGTCCGAAACCGCTCTTGGATGCCACCACGTTTCCGCTCACATCCTCCCCCGGCTTCACACGTTCAATCAGTCGGGAGTCAGGATCAGAGGGGTTACCGGTGTAGATACCGTCGACATTCGAGAGTATTACCAGCATATCGGCATCGGTCATCGTGGCGATCATTCCGGAGAGTTCATCGTTATCGGTGAACATCAGTTCGGTAAGACTCGCGGTGTCATTCTCATTGACTATCGGCACCACGCCGTTCTCAATCATGGTCAGCATGCAGGAGCGCTGGTTAAGGTAGGATGTACGCGATGAAAAGTTCTCTTTTTGCGTCAGCACCTGCCCTACCACAATGCCGTATTGCGCGAACAGGTCGTTATAAATGTTGATAAGGCGTATCTGCCCCACGGAGGAGAACAGTTGACGTGCAGCCACACTGTCGAGTTGGCGTGTGGGTGTCACGGCGCCGCGTCCGCAGGCTACCGCACCGCTTGAAACCAATATCAGTTCATGACCCGACCGGCGCAGATGTGCTACCTGGTCAACTATGGCCGACATGTTGGTGACATTCGGTTTGCCGTCACGGCGGGTGAGCACATTGCTCCCTATTTTAACTACAATCCTCGCCATCACTTGCTGCTTGTCAGTCCGTTTATCACTGCGGCGGTAAAGCCTGCCTGCTCCATGGCGTTGAGACCGCGTATGGTCAGACCGCCGGGGGTAGTCACTTTGTCAATCTCGGCTTCGGCATGTGCCCCTGACTCCAGCAGCGCAGCCGCACCTTTCACGGTCTGAGCCACAATACGCTGTGCTTCGGCAGCACGGAATCCGAGTTGTACCCCACCCTCCGTAGCAGCGCGAACATAACGGAGCGCGTAGGCTATTCCGCAGGAAGCCAGAGCGGTAGCCGCGGGGAGCAGACGCTCCTCGATTACACTTACGTCGCCCAGTCGGCGGTAAAGTTCCACATCGGGATTGGTATCGTTGCCCGTTACCGGAACAACAAAAGTCATTGACTGACGCAGACGCACGGCTGTATTAGGCATGGAGAGCGAAATAACCGGGGTTTCGCCATCCTTTTCAAACCACTCCTTGAGGTTCGCGCCTGTGACACCGGCTGCCACTACTGACACCGCCTGAGAAGCGTAGGTCAGGCTATCCTTTATTTCGGCAACCACACCGGGGAGTATCCATGGCTTGACGGCAATGAACACGAGGTCGGCATTGCGACACGCCTCAACGTTACTGTTTAACGTGGTCAACCCCATCTCTGCAAACGGTTTAAGTTTGTCGGGATGAGGATTGGATATTGATATATCAGAAGGGTTGAAACCTGATTCCACCAGACCTGATGCTATTGCACCGCCCATGGCTCCGGCTCCTAAAATGGCTATTTTCATTCTTTCGAGTGTGTTTACTTTTAAGCAATTTATTATTTCTGCTTGCAAAATTACTCAAAAAAAATCGTATGCCACCACTTATGCCATATTTATTTCATGAGTGCTCAGAAACGGGGTTGTTCGTTCATGGACAGTGATGTATATTTGGCGGATGCTCCATAGAGCATCCCTACACTCTTGACAATCAACGTATTAACCCTGTATACGGCGAGGATGCGCCTATTTTGACACACCCTCCCCTCTTATTCCGCGTAGAGGTTTTCCTGCTGCTGAGGAATGTATTGCTCGACCAACTTACTGATTTTCTTCATATCGGGTTGTCTGTTGGGGTAGTCAATCAATAATCCGACGGGAATAAGGTCGGGGTCGGAAGCAGACTGGAAGTCAGCGGCATCTTCGGAGTAGTCACCATCTTCAACAGCATCCTCCTCAATGGCGTAGTCGTTATATTCAATCACTTTGTCGGCGTCGTCATGACGCTCAATATCCACAATAAGTGTTGTAGGGATAATACTGATCTGCGGGTCTTCGCCCCACTGTGCGGGGTTATTGATTACTTCAGCCACTTTTGCGGCAATTACATCTGTGAGTTCTTTTCGTGTCATAGTATTACTTTTTCTTATTATAACACGAATAATCGGCAAATGGTTTCAGTCAGATCTGTTCAGACGGATATGTGGGGCTATGTCAAAAATTGAAGTGTCTGTATTATTTATGTGTTGTACGTTCATGGACTGTGATGTAAATTCGGCGGATGCTCCAGGGAGCATCCCTACACTCTTGACAATCAACACATTAGCCCTATACGGCGAGGATACGCCTATTTTGACGCACCCTCATGTCATTAAACCATAGAACATCACATTTCCTGACAAACGTTTTTGCGGAATGACACAAAAGAATGTGCAGACGACACACACTTGCCATCTGCACATCCATCGTGCTGTAATCCGTAGGTTTATTTAAATGCTTTGGGTGGTCCCTGAACAAAAAGATCCACGTAGCCTTTATCGTCATATTGCAGTCCGATGGAGATACCCTTTCCATTATTTTCAACGTTCAGAATTATCCTTCCTTTACCATTATTAAATGATTCCATGACACTGTAAGCCCTTTTCATATCCTCGCGGACAAGTTTTATAATTTCGTCACGCAGTTGCGGATCAGCATTGGCTTCGGCTTTTCGGAAGTAATTCTCTTTATCCGTAATTTTTACCAGTTTGTGTCCCTCGGTGCGCAATTCCGGACGATCAAAGATAGCCTCACACGCCAGATTCGGAGGTGTCGCCGCGGCACAGAGTGTCACGCAGGCAAGAATCAAAATTGCAAAGTAACGTTTCATACCCATTTGTTTATCAATTTATTAATTTCATGTTGCTGTTATAGTCTTCTTTAACTTCCACACACAGTTCTCTGACCATCTTTCTGCTCTCGTCCTGAGCCTGTAGAGCCTCCATCAAGGCCTCGTCACCGGTGAGATGTCTGCCGTTGACATACACAGCCATGTTATCGCCGGTACCTCCCCAGCCATCTACGTTCATTTTCGGGAAATAGAGCAATGATGAAAGAAGCAGTATGCCGACTGCCGCGGCAGCCCACCCGAGCCAGGTGAAGCGCCGGCGCGGAACATGCGACCTGCGAAGTCGGGCTGTTCCTCCGGAAAGGAGAGTGATTATACCCATTGTTCGGCGTGCCTCGTCAATGACAGGCGAAGATATATCGGATGAGTAGAGGACCAGTTCCAGTTCCTTCTCCTCAAGCCTGGTCAACCGACAGTCAAGATAGGCCTGCGCGAGTGTTTCAAGTTCTTCGTGCGTAAGATTATTCATGATGTCAATTTTGCGTATTGTTCTTTAACTTTTTTTCGTGCTCTGCACATGTTCATTCTGACAGCCTCAACGGTCATATCCAATTCAATGGCAATCTGCTCATATTCCTTATCCTCAAAAGCAGCCATCTCGAAGATTTTCCGCTGGAGCGGCGGGAGCGAGCGTAGCAACATTCTCTTTATCTTTTCCGATTCGTCAATCCCGCGTTCTTCAACCGGGGCATCTGGCAATTCGTTGGCTGAAATGGCACGCCGACGTTTAAGTTTGTTCAGGCATACGTTTTTCAGTACGGCAAACAGGCGATGTCGAGCCTCATCGGAAGTATCAGGGAGCCCTGCGTTCCACAGGTTGCAGAAGGTGTCCTGCACTGCATCCTCGGCCTCCATCTCATCGCGGAGTATCCGGCAGGCCACGTAATGCAGTTTTTCCCGCACAAGGGCGAATGTTCCTATTAGCGTTTCAGTTCCCATACACCCATAATACAAC
>JAAVGE010000070.1 GCA_014800385.1 Bacteroidales bacterium | reverse complement strand
GAATGTCGCCGTCCCGGGGTTATGGAAACCTTCGTGGACAATGTCAATCCCGACGACTTCTTCATCAACGCCATACGTGACCCGCGTGGATGGGATGTGGAGATACTCGGCGAACTGCGCGACATGTCGCTCCGCGAACTTCTCATGCGCTACGGCAATGGTGACAGAACCCGCATGGAGTGGCTGCGGCACATCTACAGCGACCCCTCCAACTCATCGCTCGACTGCAACATATTGGGCGATCCGGCATCGCACAATTTCTTTGAATCACCTACCGGACGATGCAGGGTAATCGAAGTGTGGTCGCTTGAGATGGATGAACGCATACGCTGTCTGGATCCCCTCAACAACCGCTGCTACGACCTCCCCGCCGGCGAAATCAGCCGCATCAGCGACAGAAACCGCAAACGGGAAAAGGTCGGGAAACCACACATTAAGACACGCATGGCCAACACTCCGGCCTGGATATGCCGGGTGTATGCCCCTGACGGCACCCTCCTCGACGAGCACCCATCGCTTGCCCCTCACGGTGAACACCCCTACGTGGTTAAACTTTACCCTTTGACCGATGGTGAGGTGCATCCGTTTGTCGAGGATGTGATTGACCAGCAGCGACACATAAACCGCCTGATAACCATGATTGACCACATAATGGGGGTATCGGCGAAGGGTGTGCTGCTCTTCCCTACCGAGGCCAAGATCGACCAACTGTCATGGAACGATATCAGTCATCAGTGGAGTACCTGCGGAGGTATCATCCCCTATCGCTCCTTAGGCGCGAAGCAACCCACACAGATCACGTCAGGGGGAGTGGATGCCGGTGCCTCGAAGATGGTGGAGATGCAGATGAAACTGATTCAGGAGGTTTCCGGCGTAAATGATGCCATCAGTGGGAAAAACCTTGGCGCGGGTGTGGGTGCCGACCGCTATCAGCAGCAGGTGCAGAACGCCACCGTGGCCATGCTTGACCTGATGGAAACCTTCAACTCCCTGCTCAGTCTGCGCGACCGGAAACTGCTACTTACTTAATAATACCCTACCCCTCCTAATTAACATTTTTAACAAAATGAATTAACATAATAATCCCACCCTGTGCAAAGAACCGGCACATCTTTCATAGTATCTTTGCAACGAAAATGGTAATTTAACTATGAATACACACAATGAAACGATTAGAAACCATCAAGCGGGACACCGCCTTCATGAAGGTGTGCATGCAAACCTCCCTGCAACTCTCCTCAGGGCGGTTCACACCCTCGGTGGAGGTTATCGTAGAGGCGAGTTTGAGAAAGCCTGCCCCTGCGTATTACACCACGTTCAGTCTGGCAATGAAAAACCTCACTATGCTTCTGCAACACGGAACCACCTCGGGACAACGGCTTTCGGGCCGCAAAAAAATGTGGTTCGAACTGCTGGAAAAGGTGCGGTCACACAACGGAATCACACCTGACGGCAGAATCAAGCCCCACGCGCTGAGCATCGCACTTTACCGCACCGGCGCTTCATCCTTCTTCATCTCAAAAAGTTATGCTTTACGCCTTTATCAGTCAATCAACTCACAACACAAAAAGAAACTATGCAACTGTCAATCTCCACAGAATCAATTCTGAAACAACTCTATGCGCTTTCCTCACTGCGCAGTTATCTCACCTCAACGCCATCGGTTGTCGACCCCTTTCTCAGCGAGGACAACCGCGAGGGATTAATCCCGGTGCTTCAGGAGGCTCTGAGCCACGTCATGGTCGACATCATGCCTCATCTGCAGGTTATAACCCCTCCCAACAGCATTGACGACCTGATAGAAATAGAACTGAACGTGGTAAATTTACCTTCCGGCACTGATAAGGTGATGGAGTCCGCCATAGTTGAACGGATGCTCCAGATTCTCTATGCCCCGATTTCAGAGACCACATCCCGCCAATTCGCCGAGATGGCTCAACGATCAGCCTCAACTCTCCACACCATCATAACAAACTGCGCAATAGATTCCACCACACTAACCGTCCGGTGGAACGGCTACTAATTATTTGCAACCGTGGTTGAATCAACCGCGGTTGCAAATAATATCACAACAATTCCTATTGCGACTATGATTTAATTGCAGATTTTACCAAATTTTCGTAACTTTGTGGGTGATTCCGCCGTTCAGGGGGAGTCACCCGAATTTTTTCAAGATCAACAGAATGAAGAATATACGTAACTTCTGCATCATAGCCCATATTGACCACGGCAAATCAACTCTGGCAGACCGTCTGCTGGAATATACCGACACCATCTCTCAAAAGGATATGGAAGCACAGGTGCTGGACGACATGGACCTGGAACGCGAACGCGGTATAACAATAAAAAGTCACGCCATTCAGATGGAGACTGTCCTCGATGGCGAGAGATACACTCTTAACCTCATTGACACCCCGGGACACGTGGACTTCAGTTATGAAGTGTCACGCTCTATCGCCGCCTGCGAAGGTGCGCTGCTGATTGTCGATGCTTCACAAGGGATTCAGGCTCAGACCATCTCCAACCTCTACATGGCCATCGACAATGACCTGGAGATTATCCCCGTAATCAATAAGGTTGACCTTGACTCGGCCAAACCCGATGAGGTGGAGGATCAGATTGTTGACCTTCTGGGCTGCGACCGTGCTGACATCATACGTGCCAGTGGCAAAACCGGTATAGGTATCCCCGAAATCATCGAGGCCATCATAAAACGTGTGCCTGCTCCTAAAGGTGACCCCGAGGCACCGCTCCAGGCACTGATTTTCGACTCTGTTTTCAACCCCTTCCGCGGCATCATAGCCTACTTCAAAATCGTTAACGGCACAATCCGTAAAAACGACTTCGTGAAGTTCGTGGCAACCGGCAAGGAGTATCACGCTGACGAAATCGGTGTACTCAAACTCGATATGTCACCCCGCGAGGAACTTTCGGCAGGCAACGTGGGATATATCATCTCCGGCATCAAAACCAGCAAGGAGGTGAAAGTCGGTGACACCATCACCCATGTCAACAACCCCTGCAAGGAGGCTATCGACGGTTTCGAGGAGGTAAAACCGATGGTGTTCGCAGGGGTATATCCCATTGAGACCGAGGATTTTGAAAACCTGCGCGCCTCGCTTGAGAAACTGCAACTCAACGATGCTTCGCTGACCTTCGCGCCTGAATCATCGGCAGCACTGGGCTTCGGTTTCCGATGCGGATTCCTCGGATTGCTCCACATGGAAATAATCCAGGAGCGTCTGAGCCGCGAGTTTGACATGGAGGTTATCACCACCGTGCCCAACGTATCATATCGCGTATATGACAAAAAAGGGAACATGACGGAGGTGCACAACCCCTCGGGACTGCCCGACATCACATTGATTGACCACATCGAGGAGCCTTACATACGTGCTTCGGTAATCACCGCCGCCGAGTTCATCGGGCCTATCATGACTCTGTGTCTGAGCAAGCGTGGCGAACTGGTGAAACAGGAATATATCTCCGGCAACCGCATGGAGATGATTTTCGATATGCCTCTGGGCGAAATCGTCATTGACTTCTACGACAAACTGAAATCCATCTCCAAAGGGTACGCCTCGTTTGACTATCACCTGCACGACTTCCGCGAAAGCAAACTGATCAAACTTGACATACTGCTCAACGGCGAAAGTGTGGACGCGCTCTCAACCCTCACCCATGTTGACAATGCCGTGAACTTCGGTCGCCGAATGTGCGAGAAACTGAAGGAACTGATTCCGCGTCAGCAGTTCGATATTGCCATCCAGGCTGCTATCGGGGCTAAAATCATTGCCCGCGAAACAATCAAGGCGGTGCGCAAGGATGTTACCGCAAAGTGCTACGGCGGTGACATATCACGTAAACGCAAACTCCTCGAGAAGCAGAAAAAGGGTAAGAAGCGTATGAAGCAGATAGGCTCCGTGGAGGTTCCGCAGAAAGCGTTCCTCGCCGTTCTGAAACTTGACTGACACCCTGGCTTCAACCGTTTTGCTCAGCCGAGCGTTATACTATTATATGAATCTACGCGAACTAACAACCGGCACAGTCAGTCGTCTCACCTCATGGTGGGACTACTGTTCGTCGGGGGTATGGTCCGACACCCGCAAAGGGTGGAAGATTTCCGTCATCAAGACGCTCAATCTTTCAGTGCGCTCGTTTCTGAGCAAGGATGTTCAGACCGCAGCCTGCGGCATGGCTTACCGTACTTTGCTGGCTACCATCCCTGCGTTGGCATTGCTCTTTGCAATAGGCAAGGGATTCGGATTCGTGTCATTGATTCAGAACGCGCTCCTTGATGCGTTCCCCGCACAGAGGACAGCCATCAGAGCAAGTTTCGGGTTCGTCGATTCCTACCTCAACCAGTCGTCGGAAGGGATATTCGTAGGGGTTGGCATACTGGTGTTGCTCTGGACTCTCGTATCTCTTGTGGCGAGCGTTGAAAGTGCCTTCAACAACATCTGGGGAGTGAAACAGGGGCGCACACTGTGGCGTCAGATAACTGACTACACCGCCATGTTTCTGATTCTGCCCGTCCTGCTTATTTCCTCCACCGGCATCAGCGTTCTGATGTCCTCCACCCTTCAGCGTTTTCTCCCCTCGGACTTCGTCACACCGCTGACCGGAGCGATTCTCGACATATCGGCCATAGTGCTGACATGGCTCACCTTTACTGCGGCCTACATGCTGGTGCCGAACACCAAGGTGAAGTTTTCCAACGCCTTGATAGCCGGAATCTTAGCAGGCACAGCCTATGAAATTCTGCAATGGCTGTTTGTCAGCGGACAGATGTACGTGTCGAAATACAATGCCATCTACGGCTCCGTGGCGTTCCTGCCGCTGTTGATGATATGGATGCAACTGGTGTGGGTTATAACTTTGGCGGGAGCCGTGATCTGTTTCTCATCGCAGAACATTTTCCGCTACTCCTTCTCCAGCCAGATCTCCGGCATATCGCCCGACTACCGAAAGAAAGTGATGCTCTCGGTAACGGCAGTAATCGTGCAGGATTATGCCCACAACCGCACACCGCGCAACGACGATTCCATATCGCTGGAATATGGCTTCCCGGTGTCACTGGTGACTGAGATAACCGACCAACTGATGAAGGCCGGAATCATCTACAAAGCCCTATTGAACAATGGCAAAGGTGCGACAGGCTACATACCTGCCGTTGATCCCGACTCAATTTCAGTGGGGTATGTGATACACAAATTGGAGGACCTGGGCAACTCCGACTTCCTTCCCGGCTTTGACTCGGAATTTGAAAGCGTAATAAAAGTGGTGGATGATTTCACCGACAGGACATACAGCGACATAGATAATATATTACTGACAAACTTAACCATAAACAAACAATGAAAAAACAGATTGCAACCACCAACGCACCCGGTGCCATCGGTCCCTACAGTCAGGCTATCGATGCAGGTGCATTCGTGTTCATCTCCGGACAGATTCCCGTAAACCCTGCAACAGGTGAAATCGCCGAAGGTATCACCGCTCAGACCAACCAGTCTATCCTCAACATCAAGGCCATCCTTGCTGAAGCAGGTCTGACCATCGAGAATGTTGTTAAAACAACCGTATTCCTTCGCGATATGGGCGACTTCGCTGCCATGAACGAGGTTTATGCACAGCACTTTGTTGCTCCCTTCCCTGCACGCTCTGCCGTTGCCGTGCGTGAACTCCCCAAACAGGTTCTCGTTGAAATCGAGGTTATCGCTACACGATAAATTCTAACTTTTATTTACATCGCGTCCGGATATTTACCGGGCGCGATTCTCTATCTTATCATGGAAAACATCGAACGCCATCCCTGGAAACCATTTATCCCTGACAACGCCCGTGTGCTGGTGATGGGGACATTCCCTCCCGGGTCGCACCGCTGGAGCATGGATTTCTATTATCCCAACCGTACCAACGATTTCTGGTACATGATGGGGCTGCTCTTTTTCAATGACCGCAATGCCCTGCTTATTCCCGGCACAAAGGATTTTGACCTTGACCGAATAAAGAAATTACTGACGGAAAAAGGTATAGCGATGAGTGACACCGTACGTGTAGCGCGACGCCTGAAAAACAATGCTTCCGACAAGTTTCTCGAAGTTGTTGAACCTAACGACATCCACGCCCTGCTCAAGGAGATGCCTCTTTGCAAAACCATAGTCACCACCGGCGAGAAGGCAGCCCAGATTGCTGCCGAGCAGTTTGGTGTCGACCCTCCCGCTATGGGGCAAAGCGTCACTTCTGCCGATGGCATAACCCTTTGGCGTTCACCCTCCACGTCACGTGCCTACCCTCTCCCTCTGGCAAAAAAGGGGGAGTATTATGCCCTGCCATTCGCCGACATCCTCCCTAAGGAATGATCTCCATCCTGAACACGTTTAGAGGGTTCAGGGGTATACCTTTGTAACGTGCCTCCAGATGCAGATGCGGTCCGGTACTGTTGCCACTTCTGCCGCTTAGGGCGATAACCTCACCTGCCGCAAGTCGCGTCCCCTGTTCCGTCACCAGTTTCTTACTCAGGTGGGCATAGCGTGTCTCCAAACCGTTGGGATGTTTCACAATAAGGTAATGACCGTAGCCGCGACGGTCGTAGCCGGAATATTCCAGTGTACCCTCCATCGGTACACGTATGGAGTCACCGACACACATGGCGATATCCACCCCATAGTGCATTCTGCCGAATTCGGGGCGATAACCGAAGTAGGATGTGATCTTTACCCCTTTTGAACAGTAGAACGGCACATCCGACACAGGAGAGTCTATCGGATCGGGGTAAACATATTCATCGTCGCGGGTCCAACCTCCGGAAGTGTAGTAGTCATGCGAGTCGTATGCCTCGGCGATGATGGCAAGCGGCTCCAACCGCTCCACAATCCTGACTTCACGAACGGCGACAGCGGGCTTGCGCAACGTATCCTCGACTGTGGCAGAGAGCAGGAAATCCAATGCACCGGTCAGTTGCGGGCGGGTTTGAGTGGAGTCGGCACCGGTCTTATATTGTTCCACCAAAGAAAGAATATCCGTATCACCGCTTTGCGAAAAAGCGTATGACACGGATATAATAACGTATAAAAAAATCAGCAGACCGCGATTAATCATTCTCCTTCTTGGATGCCTTGATATTCTCGCGGTAAGAGGTCCAGAAAGGCTGTCCGAACAGTATCCATGCCGCACATGAAACGAAGGCAAGGAAAGTGAAACCGACAAGAATAAGGGGTTTTCTGGGGGCGGAGGCCTTCACCGGTACAGTCGCCGGAGTGATAACGGCATAGACAGGTGTAGTCTCCTGCACCTTAGCCTGAGCCATCTGCACCTGCTGGGCTGTCTGGTTATACAGGTTGAAGGCAAGCGAAGCCTCGTTTTGCAGACGCTCACGGGTGGTCTGTGCTGAATGGAGTGCCAGACCCTGGTTACGGTCCAGATAATCGGCGTAACGCTGCTGAGCCTCGTAATAGTTCTGACGTGCCTCCTCGTTAAGTTTCTGGGTATATTCCAGATCCTGGCGTGCCTTGTTTGTACGGTAGGCAGTGATGTAGGTCTGCAGACGTGAAACCACTGTATCAGCCAACATTGCCGACACCAGCGGATCCTGCATATCCACACTGATTGACACCACAGATGTTTTATTATCTACCGACACCGAGATGGCGGAGCGGAGAGTCTCCACAAGTTTGTTCTCGCTCTTGGTAAGTTTGAAATTGTTCAGTTTGTGGTCCGCACCTCCCTCATCATCAGAAGAACTCAGCATACCGATGAGTTTGAAGGGGGCACCTGTGATGTATGACCACCAAGGTTTTCTCGTTTCATTTTCAAAGTACTCCTCCACGGTCATCTCCTTGCCATCCTTCCCTTTTGTTTTCACCTTTACGTCAAACAGACCGGTCATGAAGGGAACAGAATTGACAACCTCGGGATAAAGCAATGGATAAACGGCATCGGCACCACTACCCGCGCCGAGATTGATACCGGCCATAGAGGCAAGTGACCCCAGACTGCCCGCCCCCTTTTTGTCGTCGGTTTCCGGCGCCAGTTTTACTGAGGTGGTGTACTGCTTGGGAAGACTGAAAGCCACAACCAGACCGATTACGGCACCCCAGAGACTCCACTTTATCAGTTTGCGACGTTTATCCCATAATTTGGATAGAAGTTCAAGGATATCGATTTCAGACTCCTGAACATCGTCGCCCGTCTTCTTTTCTTTATCTTCAGCCATATCTGCTTATTTGAAAATGTTTGTGATTGTAGCCGCCATCGCTGCCACAGATGAGAAACTGGTGGCGAAGGTCATGATCTTGGTCCAGTCGGTGCCTGAAGTGGCAGGTTTGGAGGGGACGATAATCTGACATCCCGGTTCGATGGGGGTATTTTTCTTGGCACGGGCCACCTGGCCGTTCTGGTAAACGACGTATGCGCGGTTTTTGCGTGCAGTCTGACCATAGCCACCTGCCTGGTCGATATAATAACTCAACTTCTTGCCCTCCTGGAAGAGAACCGCGTTGGGGAACATCACGTCGCCTGAGATTTTCACTGTGCTCTGCTGCTCGGGAACAAAGAGACGGTCGCCGGGCTGAAGAACAAGGTCATAGTCGGAACCGGGATTGGCAAGCGCTTTTTCCAGATCAATGCCGACACTGTAGCGGTCTGACACCTCAATCTGGCTAAGGGCGATTGAGTCACCCTGGTTTCTCTGGCTGTTGGAGATTGCAAAGCGGAGAGCCTCCTTACGGGCAGCATATTCATCCTCAGTCAGTTTGCGTTCCAGATGAGCACCTCGCAGATAACTGTTTTCAAGAACACCTCCGGCACGATGAACCAGTTCGGAAAGACGTTCATTACGTTTCTGTATGACATACGCACCTTCGAAAAGCACTTCTCCTTCTATATCAACGGTTTTCTGTAGTGAGTATCCGGGGCTTGTCCGCACCTGAATATGATCACCGGGCATGATCAGGAATCCTTTGGAATCGCCTACCGTCATACCGTTTTCTATAGAAACAGTGAAGATTTCAGCCAATTTCTGAGTCTGAGTGGTTGATGTGGGGTCATAGATACGGCGCGCTATATCCACACGGGCTGTTGATGCACCTTCAATCAATCCGCCTGCCTGGAAAATTACATCCTCCAGAGTGGTATTTTCCGCATAGGGGTATGTTCCACCGCGCAGTACTGCACCACCGATGGTGATTTCGCCACGTCGTTCAAGTTCATGAATACCGGATATTACCACCACATCGTTGCGTTTCAGTTCTATATCCTGAGCCTTTCCTGAAAGAATATCTTTAAGGTTCACGGAAATCAACTGCAGTTCCAGATCGGGACCTTCGCGATAGATTTGCACTCGATCGGTGTAAGCATCCTCGGTAAGTCCGTCAGCCTTCTTTATGAGGTCGGATAATGTGTTGATATCCTTACCGATAGCGAACAGACCGGGGCGATATACGGCTCCTTTGAGTTCAACGCGGTTGGTGTAGCGGTCGAGGATGGTGCCGACGGTGATGACATCGCCATCTTTCAGGCGTGTTGAGCCGAAGTCGGCTGTCTCGATGTTGAAATACTCATTCTCGGTTCCGGTCTGACGGGCCAGTTTCACCATGCCGTCGTATGCGTCGCCGGTGAAACCTCCGGCATAACCGATCAGGGTGTTGAGCGTTTCATTCGGTTTGATTTCGTAGTACATGGGGCGTTTGACGTTGCCGTCGATGTTGACCAACTGTTCGTAAGGGGGAACAATGATAGCGTCACCCTCCTGCAGACGGATGTTGCCGTCGCTCTTGCCGTTAAACAGATAGTCATATATATCCACACCGGCAATCTTTTTGCCGTTACGGATAACCTGGATGTTACGGAGTGTACCGATGTCGTTTATACCTCCTGCACGATACAGGGCATGAAACACTGATGAGAAGGGTGACATGCGGAATGTACCGGGGGTGGAAACCTCTCCGAGAATGTCAACCTGAATGGTGCGGACCTGACCTAAAGTGACCTGAACATCGGTTTCGGCATCGCCCACACCTGCATATTTTTGAGAGAATACATTTTTGATATGTTTATTCGCATCATTGATGGTCATTCCATTGAGATACACCGGACCCACCTGCGAAATCATGATGCTTCCCTCGGGAGAGATGGTCTGGCGAAGATGATCCTCGGATGCGCCCCAGATGTCGATAAGCACTTCGTCGCCGGGACCGAGGCGGTAGTTCTGAGGAGTGGCGAGATTATCGCTCGGTTCAAAAGTCAGGGCACGGGAGTTGAACACTTTGTGACCATAGATCTGACGGGCAGATATGGTGTTGTCCCAACCTTCGTCAACCTGGCGGCTCACATCCGTAACCGTTTCAGAAGAGAGGTCGGCCGCAGCGTCATGGGCACGTTCCTTATAAATACCCGACACTCCTTGTTTTGTGGCGACGGTTTCGCTCTGCTGCTCCTCTTCGAGTTGCTGTTTGATACGCTTGGCCTGTTCCGGGGTCACGCCACGAGCCATCAACTCCTTACCTATCTGCTGGTTGCTTTTTCCGGCGGCGGTAGCGCTCTTAATGTAGTTTATCACCTCCTGGTCAGTCATGGCCGATGCCATTAGTGTGGCCGCCATGAAAAGTGACAGAATGATGCGCCTTATCTTCATATAGTGCAATAAATTGGTTTAAATCATTTACAAATTCAGGTTGTTGTAAAACGGCTTGAAACAAGCCTTTTCTACCAACTACAAAAGTAGTGAATATAACTCAAGCCCGCAAAATAGTTAACAATCGTTAACAATTTTGCGGGCTTGAAATATCATTATTGACCTCTACTTTTTGCGAACTACTATTCTATAGGATTCCGTGATGACCATATCCACAGGAATATCGTGGGTTTCAGCGTCCACCTCATCAACGAGTTGGAAGTCGTAGCCTACACCGACTTTGAGTGCCCGGGTATCAGCGAGAAGGCGGTCGTAATACCCTTTTCCACGCCCTACGCGGTTACCGTTACGGTCGTAGGCAATAGCCGGAACCACAATCAGTTCAACGCTGTCGGCAGGCACCACTTCATCACCCTGAGGTTCTTCAATCAGAAACGCACCCTGAGCCATGCGTGAACGGTGATACGGAAGAACCTCCAGATTGACGCCGTTCACGCGGGGCAGAAAGAACTGCTTGCGCGAAGCCCAGCGGTCAATGAACTCATGCGTGGAGAGTTCGTCAGGGAGGGAGTGATACATCAATATCCTGTCGGCCATGGCGAAGGCCGCCGACTGTTCCAGTTTCTCAAACACGCGGGCTGCCGCCTCAGCCTTTTCCAGAGCCGAAAGCAGCGCCTTGCGGGCCTTTATCTGTCGTCTGATTTCATCCTTTTTCATGTTATTTCTCCTTGTTAATCAACGGGAAAGCCGCGTTTCCATCCTCTATCTCCTGCAAGGCTCGCTGAACGGTGTTGTCACGCCGGTTAGTGACCTCATAGTAGGCTGATTGCCCGAGGATGTCACGCAAAATAAGTGCTTTTAATTGATTAACAATCAAGTCACGCGAAAGGTTGATATAATACCAGCGCGCGGGGATGCCGTTTTGTCCGGCGTATGACACGAAGGACCGTAGCAGAACACCGTCGGCAGGGAGAGCAGCCTCGACATCTTCCGCTTCGGTGAGCATGTCGCGGTTAAGGTCGCAGAACTCAAAGGCGAAACGCTGGAGCAGACCGGCGTTGGCCACGGCGATATAATAGTTGGTCACACCGGTTGTGTCATACGGCACGAATATGTCGGGCATGATTCCGCCGCCACCGAACACTTCACGTCCGTGAGCGGTCCGATAACTATCCTCGATGTTCAGTTTAACCGAGTCGCGTTCGAATGCCTCACCGTGGTTATAACGTTCGGCAATGTCGCGCTCATAGGTTTCAGTGTCGGTATAATCTTTCTGGATGCATCGCCCTGAGGGGGTGTAGTAACGGGCAATAGTCAGACGTATGGCACTACTGTCGGGGAGGTCTACCTGGCGTTGTATCAATCCCTTACCGAATGACCGACGTCCTACAATCAGACCGCGGTCGTTATCCTGCAGTGCTCCGGCAAAGATTTCGGATGAACTGGCTGAGAACTCGTCGAGAAGCACCACCACGGGATAGTCGCGGAAACTGCCTTTGCCGTTGGCGCGTACCTCGTCGTTGTTGCGTCCGTTGCGTCCGCGCTGCTGAACAATCACGTCACCTTCGTCAAGGAACTCGTTGGCCATGTAGATTGCCACTTCCATGAAACCGCCGGTGTTGCCGCGCAGGTCGATGATGAAACTTTTGGCACCCTCGGCACGGAGAAGCATCAGCGCCATGTAATATTCCTCGAAAGTGGAGCGTCCGAAACGGTTCACACGTATGAACCCGACGGAGTCATTGAGCATATATGAAGCATCGACGGAGGTCACAGGGATGTCGCCGCGGGTAACCTCATAGTCAAGTATCGACTTGCTGCTTTTGCGTTTGATGCCCAGTTTGACACGTGTTCCGGCCTCACCTTTGAGCATAGAGCGCACTTCGTCGGGCGACAGATTCTTGTTTGTGACATCTTCGCCATCGATGGTCACTATGCGGTCACCGGCCATCAGTCCGACCTTCTCGGATGGTCCGCCGGAAATCACTTCAAGCACGGTAATGGAGTCGTTCTGCATCATGAACTGCACACCGATGCCGCTGAACGAACTCTCCAACTCATCGTTGACATCGGTCAGACGGCTCTTGGGGATATAAACCGAATGGGGGTCAAGGTTAGCCAGTAACGCAGGAAGGGTCATTTCGACAAGCGAGTCCAGATCAACATCGTCGACATATTCGCTCGCCACCAGATTCATTATGGTTCCCAACTTATGTGCTGCCCTGCTGACTCCGGGTGTACGCTGCAGCAGACCGCCGGTGTAAAGACCTGCAATAAAGGTCAGCGCCACTATCAGTGGCACCCACACCATTGTATTTTTAAGATTTTTCATTCGTTGTTGGAGTCAATATTTTCTATCAGGTCACATTTCACACCGGCACGCTGCAACAGATCGATGCCGTCGCAGATGCGATACAGTTCATTGTAGACCACACGTGTAATTCCTGACTGTATGATAAGTTTGGCACATTCCAGGCAGGGTGATGCCGTGACATAGAGTGTCGCTCCCTGACCGGAATTGCTGCTTCGTGCAAGTTTGGTGATGGCATTTGCCTCGGCATGGAGCACGTAGGGACGTGTAAGCCCGTTTTCATCCTCACATACATTCTCGAATCCTGACGGAGTGCCGTTGTATCCGTCGGAAATAATCATGGAGTCCTTGACGATGATTGCGCCGACCTGGCGGCGTTTGCAATATGAATTCTCAGCCCATATCCTTGCCATACGCAGGTATCGGCTGTCAATAATTTCCTGTTTATGTCTGTTTTCCATACCCGTAAACGGTTATTTGGCTGCAAATATACTCATTCTAAACAAGATGTAGAAATTTTCAGTCAAAAAGTAATGAATTACTGATTGAATCTACTTTCTGCTGCAGAATGAGGTCGAGTTGGTCGAGGGTGATTTCAGGTACTTTCTCCTGCACGGGAATCATCTCGACAGGTTGTGGAACGGGGTCCTCCTTCTTTCCATCCTTTACTCCCGGCACACGACCTGCACTGAAGAATCGTGGTCCGAAGTAGGGGTCGTCGATACGGCTTACCATCACACCGCGCGAGGTGGAAGCATGCACCATCTTGTCACCGCCGATATACATTCCTACATGGCTGACCCTGCCTCCCCCCTTGACATTGCCGAAGAACACGAGGTCGCCTGCCAGCAGATTTCCGCGCTTGATTTTCTTGCAATACTGTTCCTGATCTCTTGAACTGCGGGGAAGTTTCTTGCCGGATGCCTTGCGATATACCTCCATCACCAGCCCTGAGCAGTCAACCCCCTTGCGAGTGGTGCCACCGTAGAGATAAGGGGTTCCTATCCAGGTCATAATCTCCTGCACCAGGTCGCGCCGCTCACCTTTTATCGACGGTTCCAGAATTACCTCCTGCTTGGGCACACCGGGATAACGTCCGGCAGTCGCCGTTGCTGTCACACTCTTTTTTGACGAGCAACCGACTAAAACCAGCATTACCAAGGTGGTCAGCAACAAGGTGATTTTCTTTCTCTGAAGCATTAGATTGCAATTATGTGATTGATAAATTTTATAAGATTTATAAGTTTTATAAGACTTATAAAACGCCTAATAGCCTCTATAATTCTTCCGAGCGGCCGTCATAGCCTCCCGTATACCTCCCGACTGAATAAACTCATATTCAACTTTCTTGAGAACTTTAGCAAGCATGGCATCAATCTGACGTATTTGAGTTACCATTATATTCGCAACCGTTTCATCAGAGCGATCCCTACACTTTTGAACGAACATCCTCGAGTCATCGTTATGTATGCAATACTTACGTGTAGCAATGGTTCGCACATCCGTTGAATCCCAAATCTCAAGATTATTCTGTCGCAAGAAGTCACAATAATCCTCAAGCAATTCCCTTACCGATCCACGTGCCACACCAAGCAGTTTGATACACATTTCAACCGAAACCGTACTGTCACCGATCCCCTCAACAATATTCTGTTTACAGGAACGGGCGGCCTGCCTCATTTGGTCTATAGTTCTCGATCCCTGCGGAAGTGCTCTGGTAATGAACATCTCCGTTACATCACAGATAATTACGGATTTTTTATATACATTCCAGTTAGTGTAGTTTCCTGCAATTTTCAAGAATCCGCTCATTCGGTCAGTTTTTCGGGGGTGATTGATTTTCAAAGTTAGCAATTAAATTTCAGATTCCTATTATAAATCTTATAAAATTTATAAGACTTATAAAATTTATATGCCTTATAAGATTTATAAAACTTATAAGACTTATAAAACCAAAAAAGGGACTGCGGAATCCGCAGTCCCTTGAAATGATATTGATTAACCTGTCTATCAGTCTGTGATAAGATCCTTACCGGTCATTTCGGCAGGCTGAGCCATACCCATGATATGGAGGATTGAGGGAGCAACGTCGGCGAGGATACCGTTCTCAACTTTGGCATTCTTGTTTGCTGTTACGTAAACGAAGGGCACGGGGTTGAGCGAGTGGGCTGTGTTGGCCGAGCCATCGGCATTTACGGCATTGTCAGCATTACCGTGGTCAGCAATGATGATTACCTCGTAATCGGCTGCTTTGGCTGCTTCAACGGTATCTTTCACACATTCATCGATAGTCTTTACGGCTTTCTCGATAGCGGGATAGATGCCGGTGTGACCTACCATGTCACCGTTGGCATAGTTGACAACGATGAAGTCATACTTCTGCTCTTTGATTGCTTCAACGAGTTTATCTTTAACTTCGTATGCGCTCATTTCGGGCTTGAGGTCGTAGGTAGCCACCTTGGGTGAGGGAACGAGAATACGTTCTTCCAGTTCGTAGGGGGTTTCGCGACCGCCGTTGAAGAAGAATGTCACGTGGGCATACTTCTCAGTTTCAGCGATGTGGAGTTGTGTTTTGTTGTTTGACGAGAGGTATTCGCCAAGGGTGTTTGACACGTTCTCTTTATCGAAAAGGATATGTACGCCGGTGAATGATGAGTCGTAGGGAGTCATGCAATAGTACTGCAGACCGGGAATGGTGTGCATGCCTTCTTCGGGCATATCCTTCTGGGTGAGGACAATGGTGAGTTCTTTTGCACGGTCGTTACGGTAGTTAAAGAAGATTACGGCGTCGTCATCCTTGATTGTGCCGTCAACATTGGCGTTGTTGATAGGCTTGATGAATTCGTCGGTTATATCCTCGTCATAACTTTCCTGCATGGCGAGTACCATGTCAGTGGCCTGTTTACCTTCACCTTTGACCAGCAGATCATACGCCACTTTGACGCGATCCCAGCGTTTGTCACGGTCCATGGCATAGTAACGGCCCACGATTGAAGCGATTACTCCGGCCGACTGTTTGCAGTGGTCTTCAACCTGCTGAATGAATCCTTTACCTGAACGGGGGTCGGTGTCACGTCCGTCCATGAAGCAGTGGATATAAACTTTCTCCAGTCCGTAGGCTTTAGCCAGGTCGCAGAGTGCGAAGAGGTGATCCAGTGAAGAGTGTACGCCACCGTCGGAGGTCAGCCCCATGAAGTGGATTGCCTTACCGCTGTTTTTGGCATATTCGAATGCGCTTTTAATTTCGGGGTTCTGTGCGATGGTACCCTCTTTGATTGCCTTGTTGATTTTCACAAGGTCCTGATAGAGGACACGACCGGCACCGATATTGAGGTGACCCACCTCGGAGTTACCCATCTGACCGTCGGGCAGACCAACGTTTTCGCCGCTTGCCTGGAGTTGAGAGTTGGGGTATGTTTCAAGAAGATAGTCCCAGTAGGGAGTGGGAGTGGATGAGATGACGTCACCGACACCTTTGTTGCCGATGCCCCATCCGTCAAGAATCATCAGAAGTGCTTTTTTTGCCATTTTATTTCTAATTTATGATCGTTTATTCTATTGAATTATTTCAGTTTTGAGTGAAGGTGAATGTACCGGGTTGTGAGGTTGCGATGACCTTACCTTCCGGATCGATGATTTCACCTGTGTAAGTTATCGAGCCAGACCAACCTTTAGGGAGGTTGAATTTTGAATACGGCATGTTCATGGAGAAAGAGAGAACGGCTTCATCATAAAGAATCTGCTCGGCACGTTCCACCATGACATCTCCGCCTGTTGTCATTCCAACGGGTTTACCTGTGGCGGTCTCTTTGAACGATATGCGGGTAATCAACTGTTTGTCAGGCATATTCTCGGCCGAGATGGTAACATCAAAGCCTACCGAATAGTTTTTGGGATTAGCCGTGATTGACTTTATCGATGCTGCTCCCATGGAGGCCTCACCGGGGCGCATGGAGATTTCCACATTCTTTTTCAGCGCACATTCTCCGTCGATCCACACCTCGTAGCGATAGGTTCCGGGGAGGAAAATACTTTTCTGCGAGTTACCGGTGCCGGCCAGATAACTGTCCATTTCATCGTAGGGATAGAAGGTTACTCGCTGGGTGAAGGTGTAATCTTCAAGATCGTTGAAGCGCTTGAGGTTGCCGTTGGGGTCATAGAGTTTCACATATACACGTTTCTCGACTTCGTCCGAGGGTCCGTCGTAGTATATCTGTGCGTAGAGGTAGCGCATATCGGAGGCATAGAACGGCGCTTCGCTGATAATGTCGCCGCGAAACTCGTTGGTAAATTCTATATCCTTGATTTTCAGCACGGCATTACGTTTTTTGGGTTCCTGCGCGGGCTGAGGTGTCAGAACAACTACCTCTTCCTCTTTTTGTGTTACGCGAGGTCGGTCGGTTTTTGTGCCTGCGGTCTGGTTTGAAGCGACCTTAGGTTTGGTTTCTGCTTTTATCTTGGCGATGATGTCGTTATGGAGTTGAATGCGGTGAAGTACCTCCGCTTTTTCACTCTGGGTGATGTCAGGGAGGGCGAGCGCTGCTGTAAGTTTCTTGACTACAACCTGATGCTGCACCATACTCCGATTGGACATGTTTTTGTTACTTGACCTGATTGCATGCTTCGCTTCGGAGGCATAGAGCGGCATGGTTAATGCCAGGAGCAGAAGTGTTAGGATATACTTTTTCATTATTGATTGGTTATGAATTCAAATAATAATTTGTTCCCTTCGTAAATCGCTGCATCCTCACCTGCCGTTGACATGTTGAACGGCAAAGAATAGGTCTGTTGGTTGTCCGACAACAACAGAGGGAGGTTGATATACAAGGTTTTACCTGATTCCCACACAATTTTCAGACGTAACGATGTCTCGTACGCTCCATAATATTTATAATATAGTGTGGCTGTTGAGCCATCCACTTTCAGGTCATTGAAAATAATCTGTGTTCCTTTCAGACCGGATTTGAGCGAGATTGCCCGGAGTGCATTCTTCAGTTCGGGATCGGCAGGGCTGATTGAATCGGCACGGCAATAGAGGCGCAATGCGTCAGGCATACTCTCAGCCACACTGTACTGAGCATCGGCAGCCTTACACCATGATTGAAAGGCGTCGGTTTGCTTCTCTTTGAAGTCGGCAAGCAGTTGGTCAAATCGGCTGTTATCCCTGACATCCAGATCCATTGAATCAAGCAGTTCGCGTGCCTGTATCAGATACCGGAAATCCGCAGCCGAACCTTTTTCTACAAGGTCAGCCAGCAGAGCGACCTTATCTTCGGATTCATTGTGTGCGGAAATATTTCTGTAACCACACACTAAACCGGCCACAATGCATCCGGCCACGGCAAGGATGGTGACCACCTTACCGACGGGGCTGTTCTTTACCTTTGGAGTGACGGGATTCAGACGGTTGGCGGAGGTGAGCAATATGCCGCACTGCGGGCACTTACGACCTTCTACCTTAACCTCCTCACCGCAATTCCTGCATCTCATGACAATTCTCCTTTCCCCTGACGTATTATCTCCGGAGCGGAGGAATCGGTGAGATCAACGACCGTGGTGGGCTGGTCGGGGGCTTCCCCACCCTCGATCATGTATCGTATCTCGCTGTTTTCATAGCGCATGGCAATCTCCTCGGGAGTAACCAAATCATCATCTTCCGGATGGATGGTTGTTGACAGCAGAGGGTTGCCGAGTGCTTCGGCCAGACGGCGGGCAATGGTATTTTCGGGCACACGTACCCCAACCTGTTTCCTACCCTTAAACGCCTTGGGAAGGGTTGTAGCGGCGGGTAGAATGAAGGTAAACGGACCGGGCAGGTTGTCGCGCATAAGGCTGAATGCCTCGTTGTCGATGCGGGCGTAGCGCGAAGCCTGTGAAAGTGAGTCGCACACAATGGAGAGGGTATTTTTCTGAGGATTTATCCCTTTTAAAGCACATATTTTCTCCACTGCGCGGTTGCTCAGGGCATCACACCCGATAGCATAGTAACTGTCAGTGGGATAAATAATCAGTTCACCATCACGCAGTTCATCCACGATTGTGTCGATGAACTTTTCGTTGATGCTGGTGGGATACATTTTCAGGATTCTCATTGCGATAACGACTGAATGTTAATAAGAAACTGTTTAAATTTATGAGAAATATTTTTATATACTCTGCTTTTAAGGATCTTTTTGGCGATTTTTGCCAAGTTTCGTCGGTCACGATGCCCGCATCGCTCCCTCCTCAACTTG
>JAAVGE010000069.1 GCA_014800385.1 Bacteroidales bacterium | reverse complement strand
TTGGCGATTTTTGCCAAGTTTCGTCAGTCACGATGCCCGCATCGCTCCCTCCTCAACTTGCAAAACTCATCCAAAAATATCCTCAAAATCATTCGCACATAAATTTAAACAGTTTCTAAAACACACACCCATTTCATCACACATATATTATTATTAAGATATTATGATAATAGGCACACTTAATAACATTGAACGTTTCCGCACTCTCAACCCCCTGTTTTTTCAGGCTCTTCAGTGGGCAGCCGAACATGTCGGCGACCCGTTTGTCAAAGGTTCGCAATGGTTAGTCGACGGTAAGGTGAAAGTCAGTTCCGAGGAAGTAGTCATGCTGCCGCGTGAACGCCGTCAACTTGAAGCACACCGAAAGTGGGCTGATATACACATACCCCTCTCGAATGACGAACGTATAGGCTGGGCCCCGACAGAAACCCTGCGAAACCTGACGGAACCTTACGACGAAGAGAAAGATATAGCCTTCTACGGTGACTCCGCACAGGCCGTCGTGAATGTTCAGAAAAAGCAGTTTGCCATCTTTTTCCCCGAGGATGCCCATGCTCCCAACATCGGAGTAGGCAACCATCGCAAGTTCTGCATAAAGATTCTGCTTTAAACAGGCTTTACGCAGGCTTTAAATCCGGAACGAAAAAAAGTCACCGCAAATTTTGTAAACTCAAATTTAAATCATTACTTTTGCATTGTAAAACAAATAACGCATTAATTCCAATTTAAAAATTTACAACAATGGCTTACGTAATTACAGATTCATGTGTTGCTTGCGGCACTTGTCTCCCCGAATGTCCCGTAGAAGCAATTTCTGAAGGCGACATCTATGTTATCAACCCCGATGTTTGCATCGACTGCGGTACCTGCGCAAGCGTTTGCCCCAGCGAGGCTATCATCCCCGGTGAATAATTTCTAACGAAATTCCTGACAGCCGCCTTGGATTCCTTTCCATAGCGGCTGTTCTTTGTATATTCTCTATGCCTTTCTTCTCCATCATCACTGTTTGCTTCAACGCCGGAAATACCATCGCCCCTACGCTACGCTCTGTCAACGAACAGACGTTTCGCGACTTTGAACATCTCATTCAGGACGGTGGCTCAAAGGACTCGACCCTTGATATTGTCCGGAAATACGGTTCACCCCAGCAATCCGTTGTGTCACAGCGCGACAACGGGTTGTACTACGCCATGAATGATGCACTTGAACGTGCCTCAGGAAGGTATGTGGTGTTTCTCAACGCCGGCGACGCCTTTCATTCACCCGACACTCTGCAGCAGGTGTACGAAGCCATTACAACCTCTTCGGTCGGGAATCCCGGAGTAGCCTACGGGCAGACTGTGCTGGTCAATGCCGACAGAGTCATTCTCGGGCCGCGTCATCTGACGGCTCCCGACAATCTGTCATTCAATTCATTCGCCAACGGCATGGTGGTGTGTCATCAGGCATTCTTCGCACGCCGTGATCTTGCTCCGCTGTTCAACACCTCTTACCGTTTTTCGGCCGACTACGACTGGTGTATTCAGATTCTGAGGAAGTCACCAGGCAATGTGTATGTCGATAATACTCTCATTGACTATCTTCATGAGGGAGTGACAACGGCCAATCATAAGAAATCTTTGCGCGAGCGGTTCAACATCATGTGCCACTATTACGGCACCATACCCACCGCACTTCGCCACATTCGTTTCCTTTTCCGTCACCTAATGCGCAAAACCCTCTCTCAAAAATGAAAAAATATTATCTTTATATAAATGGGGAAACAATCGGACCGCTGTTTCTAAGTGACATCACTGAGTATGGTGCGACTGAGCAGACTTATATCTGGTATCCGGGACTTGACAAATGGACCAGGATAGCCGAATTGCCTGATATAGCGGAGTTTCTGCAACGACAGCAGGAGCCGCAGCCGCCAATCTTCAATCCCTCCACCTTCGGCTCCCTGAAGGAGAGATCATGCTGTGACTATCCATCGACACCTCCCGCAAACAACCTCTTTCCTCGCCCCAACAACTACCTTGCCGAGAGCATAATGGCTTTGCTTTTCTGCTTCCCTTTGGCCATTGTTGCCATTATCAAGGCCACTAAAGTCAACCGCTACTATGATGAAGGTGATGTAAACAAATCATACATCGCTTCAACAGAAGCACGCAACTGGTTCATAGCATCCGTGGCCATGGGGCTCTTCTCTTTCCTGATGTTAATGTTTTTCTAAACATACTTCTAAAGATATTCAATGTACATACTCAACACATCCTTTCACGTCACCGAGCGCTATGCCGACCGATTCATTGACTGGGCACGCAACACATATATCCCTTCGGCATTGTCATCCGGACTTCTCACCGAACCGCTGTTCACCCGTATACTGATGCAGGTTGAACCGGGAACGGTTTCGTTTGCAATTCATTTCCATTGTCCCTCACTTGCCGATGCAGAAAAATGGCACGACAACGAGGCGGGTCCACTCAAAGAGTCTCTTCACAAGGAGTTGCAGGGTGAAATGGTCTTTTTCTCTACATTCATGGAAAAAGTGGAGATTCTATGAGGAATAATGTTGATGTATCAACCGAATCACCCCGAGAATGGGATAAAATCATCATCGGCATAGACCCCGGAACAAACGTCATGGGTTACGGTCTGATAGGTGTGAAGGGGAAAAAGCCGGTCATCATAGCCATGGGAGTGATAACTCTGTCGAAGATGGAGGATCATTACATGAAGTTAAACCACATATATCAGCGTGTGCAGGGAATAGTCGACCACTATCTGCCTGATGAGATGGCCATTGAAGCACCGTTCTTCGGGAAAAATGTGCAGTCGATGCTCAAATTAGGTCGTGCCCAGGGTGTGGCCATGGCAGCGGCATTGTCGCGTCAGGTGCCGATAACGGAGTATGAACCGCGAAAAATTAAAATGGCAATCACCGGAAACGGTGGTGCGTCGAAGGAACAGGTGCGTGAGATGCTCGTGCGGATTCTCAATATACCCCGCGAACAACTCCTGCCGCAACTTGACTCAACCGATGCATTGGCAGCCGCGTTATGCCACTTTTATGAATCCTCGCGTCCGGTTAAAGCCGCCGGACCAAAATCCTGGAAGGAATTTGTGGCACGCAACCCGGACAAGGTGAAGTAATACTTCACATCTGTATAAAAAGATGAGGGTGTGTCAAAATAGGCGAAGCCTCGCAGTATACAGGATTATGCGGCTGCTCCATGGAGCAGCCCTACAGGGTTAATGTGTTGACTGCCAAGAGTGTAGGGATGCTCCATGGAGCATCCGCCGAATATACATCACTGTCAATGAACGTACAACACATAAAAAATAGAGGCTGCTTCAATTTTATTGACATCGACTCATATCAGGACCTATTTCAGCAGATCCTGAACCACGAGTCCTGCCAAGGTAAAGCCGAAAACGGCTGTGGTGTGTGCCACAGTGCCGTTGATCACCGCTTTACGGGCTGTCAGGTTAACAGTGTCGGCATCATCTCCTCCGGCTGAGGGGTCATATTTATGTTCCATCGTGCCTCGGTTGCGGAAAATTTCGGGAGAATAGACACACTTGAATTTCTTTTTGGGGAACTCACCGCTACGTCTGAAACGTTGACGCAGTGCAGCCCCTAATGGGCATCCGCTGACTTTCCAGAACTCTGCCACACTGATTTTTGTGGGATCCATTTTCAGGGCCGCTCCCATCGATGAGAAGAAAACAGCGGTTGAAGCGGTTGCACGCTGAATGAGCAACACCTTGTCTTTCAGCGAGTCAATGGCGTCAATAACATAGTCATACTCATGGAAATCAAACTTTGAGGCAGTGGCTTCCGTGTAATACTCTTTTATTGAAACGACTTCGGCATCGGGATTGATGGCAAGTATACGGTCACGGACAACATCGGTTTTTATCTCTCCAACGGTATCAGTCAGGGCCGGCATCTGACGGTTGATGTTGGTCACGTCCACACGGTCGCAATCAACAAGGGTGATATGACGGAATCCGGTGCGTGCAAGTGACTCGGCACACCAACTGCCAACGCCACCTACGCCAAAGATTATCACGCGGGCCGAGGCGATTTTGTCCATTACCTCATCCCCTAACAGCAGACGTGTACGGTCAAAACGGTTTGCGATATTTGTCGGGTTCTCCATCCTCCAGAATACTAAGGTATGAATTGTAGCGGCTCTGCGCTATGCGGTTTTCTTCCAGAGCCTTGCGCACTGCACAGTGGGGTTCGATGGTGTGGGTACAGTTGCCGTAGCGGCAATCGTGTCCTATTTCAAAAATCTCCGGGAAGAAATGAGCCACCTCATGGCGATCCATCTCGATGGTTCCGAAACCGCGTACTCCGGGTGTGTCAATAATCCATCCGTCGTTGTCACCCGGCAAAGGGAACATCTCCGAGAATGTGGTGGTGTGCATGCCGGTGTCATGTGCGTCGGAAATATCGGCAGTACGCAGTTCAAGTCCGGGTATGAGGTCATTGATGATTGTGCTCTTCCCAACGCCGGAGTTGCCGCTCAGAAGTGTGATTTTTCCCTGCATGCGGCTCCGCAGTTCATCGATACCACGGTGCTCAAGTGCTGAAACCTGCACCACATCATATCCGATGCTGCTGTAAAGGTAACTTACAGCCTCCAGATATTCTTTCTCATCCTCATCGGTGAGCAGGTCAATTTTGTTGATCACAATTGTGGCGGGAACACGGTAAGCCTCGGCTGTAGCCAGGAAGCGGTCGATGAAGGTGGTTGAAGTTGTGGGGTGGAACAGAGTCACCACCAGCATGGCGCAGTCAACGTTGGCTGCAATAATATGTGCTTCCTTACTCAGGTTGCTCGCCTTGCGGATAATATAGTTTCGACGGGGTTCAATAGCGGTGATGAAGCCGTTGCCGTCGCCGTTTTCAATACATGTGACACGATCTCCCACCGCCACTGGGTTTGTTGTGCGTATACCCTTCAAGCGGAAATTACCCTTGACCTTGCAGTTGAGTTCGCGTCCGGACTCCATGTCACGCACCACATACCAACTGCCGGTGTTTCGAATAACAAGTCCTTCCATAATTATTTGTTTAATGCTTTAACGATTGTATCGCGAGTGCTGCGCATAAGTTCGCCCATCTCTTTTTCATCACCTGACGGGGCATCCACGGGCTTGTGAATGGTCAGCGTTATTTTTCCCCATCGGGGCAATTTGGCAGTGCGGGGCATCACTTCGAAGGCTCCGTCAATGGTGATGGGAACAATCGGGAGACCGAATTCATTGGAGAGGATAAAGGCACCGCGTTTGAAGCGACCTACCTCGCCGGTGAATGTGCGTGAACCTTCCGGAAAGATGACCAGACTCATCCCCTGACGCAGTTCCTTCTCGGCGTCGGTCATGGTGTGGCGTACACCGGAGTTGCCTGAGTGATCCACGTAGATATGTCCCGCTTTGCGGCAAGCGTAACCCACCAACGGAATCCGTTCCAGACTCTTTTTCATCATCCAACGGAAATTGTGGTTAAGATAGCCGTAGATGGAAAATATGTCGTAAGCACCCTGATGATTGGCCACGAAAATGTAGTTTTCTTCGGCGCTAATGTTTTCACGACCTTTGACCTCTACCTTCACCAGCGATAGCAGGCAGAACAGTCTGGCCCAGAAGTGAGCGGGATAATAGCCCCACCAGCGGTCACCGAAGATAATTGACCCTGCGGCGGTAAGAACGGCAGCAGTCACTGTCGCCGTCAGCAGCAGAGGGGCGGCCACCAGAAAAAAGTAGATGTAGTAAACGATTTTCATGGGTGCAAAAATACAAAATGTTTTGAGTGAAAACAAAAAAAGTCACGATAAACGTGACTTTTTTTGATCTATATATTGTCTGTAAGATATTATTTCTTGCGACGGTTACCGTAACGGCTCATGAACTTGTCTACGCGACCTGCGGTGTCAACGAGTTTCTGTTTGCCGGTGAAGAAGGGGTGTGAAGAACTGGTGATTTCAAGTTTTACCAGGGGATAAGTTACACCATCAACTTCGATAGTTTCCTTAGAAGCCACGGTTGAACGAGTGATGAAGATCTCTTCGTTTGACATATCTTTGAAAACTACTTCACGATAGTTTGAAGGATGAATATCTTTTTTCATAATCTTACGTAATTATTTATAAATCAACAAATTAACATTCGCGCTGGTAAGGCGCTACTTAGTAATGGCTTGCAAAGGTACACATAATTATCCACATATCAAAACTTTACAAGGATTATTTTTGATAAATTTTCCCACCCTACTCTCAACTGGCAAATGTAAAATTAGAGAATTAGTTTGAAAAACGGATTCTTTGGAGAATTTGACTGTAGTTTTTTACGAGGTCTTCTGTTGATTTTCTGTCGAATTTTGGTTATGAAAGCATCTTTTTATGTGTTGTACGTTCATGGACAGTGACGTATATTCGGCGGATGCTCCAGGGAGCATCCCTACACTCCTGATAATCAATATATTAGCCCTGTAGGGCTGCTCCATGGAGCAGCCGCATAATCCCATATTTGCAATATCGCTCTGCAATTTTCTTTTGAGTTGAGTTTCCGACATCATTTCCGACATCATTTCCGACATCATTTCCGACATCATTTCCGACATTTCTATTAAGATGCTTAAAATAAGTACGTTCAATAACTATTTAAACCCCACCGAAATGCTCCGATGCTATCGGTAAAACCTCATAAAACTGCCCGGTTTTGCTCAAATATCAACAAATTTAATTAAATTTGCATTATGATCTCCAAAACTATATATATATCAGACCTTGACGGTACGCTGCTCAACAGCAACAGTGTTGTTTCAGATGAAAGCGTGGAATTGCTTCAATCGCTCGGGCAGCGGGGTGCTATGTTCACTGCCGCCACTGCTCGCACGGCTGCTACTGTGCAGCCTCTTCTGCAAAATTGTGGTATAACCATACCGGCTATTGTAATCACAGGGGCTGCCTTGTGGGATTTCGGTAAACAGAAATATGTTAATCCCATTTTCATCCCTTCTGAAACCTACCGCCATGTAATCGGCGTGTTCCGCTCGGTCGGCTACCTTCCTTTTGTTTATGAACTGCAGCAGGACGATAAAATGTGTGTTTATCACACTCCCGAAATGAATCGGGCGGAAACGGAGTTTTATGAGCAGCGCAAAAGGTTGGTTCTCAAGCATTTTGAGTTCACGGGAGTGCCTGATGACGGTGACCGCATAATTCTCGTCTTCGGCACGGGACCTAAATCATTGGTCAATGCCATTGCAGAACGGCTGAGTAATGAAAGTGACTGTTCCATATCGGCTTATCCCGATATTTTTGATCCTGACACAGCCTTGATCGAGGTTTTCGCTCCGGGTGTGAATAAGGCTGCTGCCGTGAAGCGTCTTGCCGAGTATACCGGTGCCGAACGTGTCGTGGTGTTCGGCGACAACCTCAATGACCTGCCCATGATGAGGGTAGCCGACCTGTCGGTTGCCGTTGCCAATGCTCTGCCGGAAGTACGCCGCGAGGCCCGATTGGTTATCGGAGCCAACAACGATAACGCTGTAGCACGTTTCATTGATTATGATTTTCAAAAAGCCTGACATATCACGCTACTGGACCCTCCTGTTTCTCATTGCCACGGTGGCTGTTGTGGGGCTATTCCTCTATGTGTCAAACAATATTGTCAATGACCTGGCACGTCAGGAACGTGAGCGAATGGAGATATGGGCCGATGCCACCAAGGAGATAATCAGTATATCTGAATCGGACAACCCCGAGGCTTCAAACGTGGAGTTTCTGTTTACCATCATCGAGCGAAACCACACCATTCCGGTTCTTCTGGTGAATGATGATGACATGATTCTTGACCACCGTAACTTTGACCTGCCCGAACCTGTCGATTCAATGAATCCGGGGTTTCTTTCTGATGTCAACACCCGGTTTCTTCAATCCAAACTCGAGGGGTTACGTAACGGACCGAACGTGATACACATCGTGGTGTCGCCCAATAATCTGCAACATCTCTATTATGAGGATTCAAAACTGCTGAAGCGATTGGCTTATTATCCTTATATTCAGTTGCTTATCATGCTGACGTTCATCGGAGTGGTCTATTATGCTGTGTCATCGACCAAACGTGCCGAGCAGAACAAGGTGTGGGTTGGTCTGAGTAAGGAAACGGCTCATCAGTTAGGCACACCCATCTCATCACTTATGGGATGGATGGAGGTTTTGCGTGCCGAAGGGGTGAGCGAGGATTATGTCAATGAGATGGATAAGGATGTTAACCGTCTGTCAACCATAGCCTCACGATTCTCCAAAATCGGGTCGGCTCCCACGCTGGAGCAAGACGACCTGAATCTGCTTGTGGCCCATGCAACGGAATATATGGCGGGACGCATCTCCAACCGCATCTCGCTCACCGCACATCTTTCGCCCGAACCGCTTCCGGCGCTTCTGTCGGCACCCCTGTTTGAATGGGTTATGGAAAATCTCATCAAGAATGCCGTGGATGCTATGGAGGGTAAAGGGTCGATAACGGTCACCACCGGACGACATGGACAGATGGCTTTCATTCACGTAAAGGATACCGGAAAGGGTATAGCACGTAAAAATTTCAAGACGGTATTTTCACCGGGATTCACTACAAAAAAACGTGGTTGGGGTCTGGGACTGACCCTGGCACGACGCATTGTGGAGCAGTATCA
>JAAVGE010000068.1 GCA_014800385.1 Bacteroidales bacterium | reverse complement strand
TGTGAACCCCTACCTATGCTATAAACCATCGGACTGCTCGTATAGAATAAAAATTGCCTGATTTTACGAATTTTACACAAAAAAAGAAGACTGCCTAACTTTGGTTGTTAGACAGCCTCGCCGTAAACCACACCGTCTTTTTTAGACAGAAAACAGTAGAATCAAAAAAATAATTGAATTGATTTGAAAGGAATCAAACACACGGATCATTCCTCGCTTCGCATAGTATCACAGATTGAGACGAATTTTCACGGATTTTTTAGGTGTTTCACCACACCGATACCTCGCTTCGCATAGTTCACAGATTGGAAAAGATTCTCACGGATATCGCAGAATAAATCTGTGTAAATCCGTATAAATCTGTGATATCGAGCCTCTGCAAGCGAATAAATCCGTGTGTAAATATCCTTCACATCGCAACGATTAATTTTTCACGGGTTTCTTCACTCGGCGTCCATGAACGTACAACACATAAAAAATACAGGCTGCATCAGTTTTTGATACAGCCCTGATTTATTCCGAGAGATTACCATTTTCCGTGGTCTCTCGGGATATATGTATGAGCCCCGCCATTTTAGGTTCGTTGCCCTGTTAAAACTCTTATTCCGGTTGGAAATATTCTTTTTAATATAGCGTATGCAAGATAGGAGGTGATTGTGACGGTTGCGAAGGTGATTATGTAGTAGATTATGTAACCGAATCCGTGGAAATGGCAGGTCAGGGCAAGTCCTTTTATTGCATACGGGGATATGATTCCATGAAATGCATACATGAAAAATACCATGCCTGAGGTGTTCTTAAATTGCTGTGCGTTAATATTTTGGCAAATACCCCAGAAGGCGAATAATCCTAAAAGGACGGCGATTAATCCAAGCACGGGGATGTCAAAGATATTGTGTCCGGACAGTGTTGAAAATAATGCGATGATACAATACACTGCACCCATTGCATAGGAGTTTTTGAATATTAAATTCAATTTGTCATCATGATTTGCAAACACTAATCCCAATGAATAGTAAAATATTCCGCTTAATGGTGTGAAATATTCAAGTAAGATTGAAGTGATAATGAATAGGGTAGGGCTGAGGCGGAGCAGTCGTTTAAGTAGAGGGAGTGCCAAAATAAAGACCATAAGATTTCTCAGGAACCACAGCGGGACAAGAATCGGGGAGATATATAAATCTATGAAAAATTGCCCGATGGATGTAAAATGATATCCTCCCGATGTGTATTTACTCAATAAGGATAGATTAATAATCTGCCAAAATAAGAGGGCAAGCGTGTTCCAGAGGATGTAGGGTATAAGAATTGATTGGAAACGTTTTTTTAATAGGTTGAAGTAAAGGTTTCGTGGGAGTCGGGGGTATTTGTTGCCGGCGATATATGCTGAGATAAAAAAGAACCAGGGGACGCAAAACCGTGGGAATTCTTCTGAAAAAAATTTTACGATGTGGTCTATAATAATTGTGCTGTGGTCGGTAGGGAGAGATGACAGTATGTTACAATGAACCATTATCACACCGAGCACCATAAATATTCGGGTGGTATTGATTGCGTTACTTTGTTTTGGTGATATCATACATATATTTCAACCAAGAGGTTTCTCAAGCATATTGGCACAAAGATAGTAAAAAAGTTTTGTTTCTCGTTCAAATTTGTTGACTTTACGTTAGAGAGTGCAGAGGCAAAGTGCTTTTTCGGAATATCCAATTCAGCGCCACTGTGCAAAGTGTTTGCGGGTGTGCAGGTAGTTGGGATTGTGGTCGTTCTGATATGCTTCTTTCTCAAATGAGATGGCATGGTAGGCTTTGACCGGGTTTCCTGTTCGCAATAGATGGTAGAGCCATTCTGCTATGTAGATTATGTAGAACGGGAGGTAGAGCAGTTCGCGCATCTGTTGGGTATGGATTGATTCGTGTGTAACCAAACGTTGTGTTATGGCTACATGCGGTTTGACAAACATTATACCCATAAGGTTGATTGCGGTGTATCGGCCAAACGGTATGAAACGGTTTCTGATTATTCGCATCTGTATGAGAATCTGTTTAAATTTATGGGTCTGTGTCAAAAATTGATGCAGTCTGTATTTTTTATGTGTTTTACGTTCATGGACAGTGATGTATATTCGGCGGATGCTCCAGGGAGCATCCCTACACTCCTGATAATCAATGTAATAGCCCTGTAGGGCTGTTCCCATGGAGCAGCCGCATAATCCTGTATACGGCGAGGTTTCGCCTATTTTGACACACCCTCATAAATTTAATCAGTTTCTCTCAGATATTCCAGGGCTTCTCCTACCAGATAATTGCTTCCGCCAAGGAAAATATGTTTTTCATTTTTTGCTGCTTTTTTTGCTGCTTCAATGGCTTTGCCTACTTCGGGATATATTTCACCTTTCAGTCCGGTTTGGGTCGCTAATTCCGCGAGATCGGCTGCAGGGAGGGCACGTGGTATGGATGGCGATGTGAAGTAGTAACGATGATTTTTTGGGAGCAGCGACAGGATAGGGGATATATCTTTATCTTTCACGAATCCTATGATTATATCCTTTATGGGGGCAATCTGCTGTGCCAGTTTTTCCCATCCGCCGAGGTTATGACCGGTGTCCATAATTATCGAGGGATTACCCGGGATGGTCATCCATCTTCCGGCGAGTCCGGTTAGTTGACACACGTTTTTTATACCTTCACGAACCGCTTCCGCAGGTATCGCAATATCGTTTTCGTTAAGTATCTGCACCGTTTTCATGACAGTTGCCATATTTTCGGGCTGATAGTCACCTGTCAGTTCACTCAGGACGGTGCCGAACGGAGTGTCGGTGTATTGCAGATACTCTTTGTTTTCGTCCATGACATGACGGTAATTGAAAGAGCGTCGGATATCATCGGATGTGAATAACGGAGCATCCGATTCCTTTGCTTTTGAGGAGAACACGGGGAGCAGGTCTTCGCCGATGCCTCCGAGCACCACGCTACGACCCGGTTTTATTATTCCGGCTTTCTCCGCGGCTATTTCCGGCAGGGTGTTTCCTAACTGAGCCGTGTGGTCTTTGGAAATATTGGTGATGACGGAGAGTAGGGGAGTGATGATATTAGTACTGTCAAGACGTCCGCCCAATCCGGTTTCAATGACGGCGATATCCACGTTATGGCGTGCGAAAAAGTCGAATGCCATGATGGTGGTGAGTTCAAAGAAGGATGGCGAACCGTCAAACTTGAGTTGAGTGTAGCGATTGAGGAAATCCACCACCTCCTGTTCGGAGATCATTTTCCCGTCAACCCTCATCCGTTCACGGAACGAGACAAGGTGAGGGGAGGTGTACAATCCGGTTTTATAGCCTGCCGACTGAAGAATGGCGGCCAGGGTGTGAGAGGTAGACCCTTTGCCATTGGTGCCCGCCACATGGATTGTTTTATAACGATTATGGGGGTTTCCGAAAGCGTTATCCAAACGATGGGTGGTGTTAAGCCCCGGTTTATAGGCCGCTGCTCCGATTTTTTCGAATTGCGGGGTCTGATTATAGAGGAATTCTATCGCTTCGTTGTAGTTCATTTGTCAGAATAATATTAAACCTGCAATCCCTGCGGCCACAATGACTGCAATAGGGTGGATTTTGGTGAAGTAAACGGTGCAGAACGATGCCACACAAATTGCTATGCTGATCAGTACATCGCGTGTTTCGGTACCGAAGTTGGCAGTGTTCATCAGCAGGAGAGCCGCGGAGGCTATCAGTCCCACCACTACCGGACGCAAACCGCTGAACACCCCCTTGACGTAGGCGCTCTCCTTGTGACGGTTGATGAAATGACTGGCATAGAGACAGAGCACGTAGGGTGGCAGAACCACTGCAAGCGTGCAGAGTATGGAACCCAACACACCCCATAACACCCCTTGATATCCGGCGAGTCCGGGAGCGACATATCCTATGTAGGTGGCCGAGTTAATCCCTATCGGGCCGGGTGTCATTTGCGAAATAGCCACAATATCGGTGAAAATCTGTTCGGTTATCCATCCTGAACCCACAATTTCACGTTCAATCAGTGCGAGCATGGCATAACCGCCGCCGAAGCCGAACAGCCCGATTTTGAGATAACTCCAGATAAGTTTCAGATAAATCATTGTTCATCCTCCTTTCCCTGTTGCGTAACAGTATTGTCGGTTGATTTCCTGACGTTGTGGTTGACATACCAGAAATAGCCTCCGAGTCCACCTAAAACAATATATATAATAGGGTTGGAGACCACGGGGAGTTTGCTCCAGATCAGGAGAGCCACCGCCACCGGAATCCAGATGGTTTTCCACCCGATTTTAGCAGCCTTGGCACTGGTGATGACCGGTGCAATGATAAGGGCTACCACCGCCGGGCGTATACCCTTGAAGATTGCGCTTACCACGGCGTTGTTCTTGATGATGTCAGGAGTAAGGAATATCGCTATGGCAAGAATAATGAGAAACGACGGGAGGATAGTGCCGAAAGCGGCAGCCATGCTACCCTTGACACCCCGTAGCCTGTCGCCGATGGCTACCGAAATGTTGACAGCGAGAATTCCCGGCAGCGACTGCGCAACAGCCAGCAGGTCAAGGAAATCGTTGCGTTCGATCCATTTGTGCTTGTCGACAATCTCACGTTCGATAATGGAAATCATGGCCCATCCGCCGCCGAACGTGAACAGGCCTATTTTGAAAAATGTGGTGAATAAACTCAGATAAATGTTCATCATAGAGAGTGTTTGAATTTAAACCAAATTTCTTTTAAGAGAGTGATTTTTGAAATTTTTGCTTTCATCACAAAGGATCTTTTGGGCGCTTTTTCAAAGATTTCATCGGTCACGATGCCCGCATCGCTCCCTCTTCAACTTTGAAAAATCACTCCAAAATCTCTCTTTGTGCTAAAAGCATTTAAATTCAAACACTCTCTTAGAGGTTTTATAGTGCAAAATTACACATTATTTATGTTGTGGAATCAATCAGGGTTAAAAAATCTTTAGATATTCAACTAAAAAAATTTGTTAATTGTTTCATCATACGGAAATAATTTTACTACTTTTGTGGCGAAATTAAAAGTAGACAAAAGAAAGAACTATATATAATGAGTGGAAAACTGAAGAATCTGGTAATTGTTGAGTCCCCGGCAAAGGCAAAAACGATAGAGAAATTTCTCGGAAAGGATTATAAAGTGATGTCGAGTTACGGTCATATACGAGACCTGCGCTCAAAGAACTTCAGTATTGACGTAGAGAATAACTTTGAACCGATATATGAAATTCCTGAGGATAAGGAGCAGTTGGTATCCGAACTTCGGGCTGCCGCCGACAAGGCCGACATGGTGTGGCTCGCATCCGATGAGGACCGCGAGGGAGAGGCGATAGCATGGCATCTGTATGAGGTGCTCAATCTGAAGCCTGAGAACACACGCCGAATTGTGTTTCATGAAATCACCAAGCCCGCTATTCTCAACGCAATAGAAAATCCGCGTGGCATCGACCTGAACCGAGTAGACGCACAGCAGGCCCGCCGTGTGCTTGACCGCATCGTGGGGTTTGAACTTTCACCGGTATTGTGGAAAAAGATCAAACCCTCCCTCTCCGCCGGACGTGTGCAGTCGGTGGCAGTGCGCCTGATTGTTGAACGTGAGGAAGAGATAAACAACTTCGTGCCCGAAGAATACTACCGCATCACCGGACTGTTCGAGCACGGGACATCCAACATGCGCGCCGATCTGAACAAACGCATAGGGTCGGAGAAAGAGGCATCGGCCTTCCTTGAGGCGTGCACCAATGCGGAATTCAAGGTAGCGGAAGTAAACGTACGTCCCACGCAGAAATCGCCTGCGCCACCCTTCACCACATCAACTCTCCAGCAGGAGGCAGCGCGTAAACTCGGCATGACCGTGTCGCAGACCATGATGGTGGCACAGCGCCTCTACGAAGAAGGACACATCACCTACATGCGTACCGACTCCGTGAACCTGTCAAAATTAGCCCTTGATGCCATTTCCGATGAGATACGCAGAGAAATGGGTGAGGATTATCTGAAGATACGCCACTACCACACCTCATCAAAAGGTGCGCAGGAGGCACACGAGGCAATCCGCCCGACATATCTCAACAAGCACTCCATTGAGGGAACAGCGCAGGAAAAGCGCCTGTATAACCTTATTTGGAAGCGTACCGTGGCCTCGCAGATGGCTGATGCCCAATTGGAGAAAACCACAGTTGACATCGCTGTGTCAGACCGCCCTGAATATTTCGTGGCCACAGGTGAGGTTATCAAGTTCGACGGTTTCCTTAAACTATATATTGAAGGGCAGGACGACGTTGCCGACGCTGAGTCAAACGACACTCTGCTTCCGGCAGTAAACAAAAACGACCTGCTGGAGATGAAAGAGATAACAGCCACACAACGCCACACCCAGCATCCACCCCGCTACTCCGAGGCATCGCTGGTTAAGAAGATGGAGGAATTAGGGATAGGACGTCCTTCAACTTACGCGCCTACCATCTCAACCATACAGCAGCGCGAATATGTGGTCAAGACTGAAAAAGAGGGTGTGAAGAGAGACTACACTATCCTTACCCTTGCTAAAGGAAAAATCAAAAAGACGCAACGCACCGAAACCATCGGAGGTGAGAAAGGGAAACTCGCTCCCACCGACATAGGTGTGATAGTAAACTCCTATCTGACAGAATATTTCCCTGAAATACTCGACCTGAACTTTACCGCTAACGTTGAGGAGCAGTTCGATGCCATAGCCGAAGGTGAATTAGGATGGAACGACCAGATAAAGGAATTTTACGGACATTTCCATCCATCGGTTGAAAACGCCCTTCAGGTAAGACTGGAACGCAAGGTAGGGGAACGCTCACTTGGAACAGACCCCGTTTCCGGCAAGCCCGTTTCAGTGAAGATCGGACGCTACGGCCCGATGGTGCAGTTAGGCGAAGCCGATAGCGAGCAGAAACCTCAGTTCGCGTCGCTGCTCAAAGGACAGTCCGTCAGCACTATAACCCTTGAGGAGGCACTCAAACTGTTTGAACTGCCCCGTGTGATTGGCGAATACGAAGGTGGCGATGTCACAGTGGCCGTAGGTCGATTCGGCCCATACATCAGACATGACAACAAATTCGTGTCCATACCCAAGGATATGGCACCCACGGAAATCACCCTCGACGAAGCGATAGAACTGATCAACGAGAAACGTGCCCAGGAAAAACAGCGCGTGCTGAAAACCTTCGCCGAAGATGCAGATATGCAGATTCTTAACGGGCGTTACGGCGTGTACATCTCATATAAAAAAGAAAATTTCAAAATCCCCAGAACGGTAACCGCTCCTGCCGATCTTTCCTACGATGAATGTATGGAAATTGTCAAGAACCAGGAGGATAAACCCAAAAAAACAGTGCGAAGAGGGAAAACCGCACGTAAATAGAAGGGATAACAGATAAAAATGGCAAAACAGTTTAAATCCAAACCGGGTGCGGAACGCCGTCCGTTCCGCCCCGATGTTATAGAAAATTACACAGTTCAGCAGCCGGGAGAGTTGCTCCAGTTCCTGATAAGTGCCATGCCTCAGCGCAAACGCACCAACATCAAGGAACTGCTCGGTCACAACCAGGTCATGCTCAACGGCAATGTTACACGCCAGTTCAACCAGTCGGTAGAGCCGGGCGACGAAGTGAAAGTGAACATCACCCGCGAGTTCCCAGTGTTCTACAACCGAAGAATAAAACTCGTTTACGAAGATGACGACATCCTTGTTGTGGAAAAAGGGTACGGACTCCTCTCCATGGGTACGGACAAAATAAAAGAGGGTACTGCTTATTCCATCCTCCGCGAATATCTCAAGTGGAAGGACCCCCGCAATAAAATCTTCATCATCCACCGACTGGACCGCGACACCTCGGGACTGATGATGTTCGCCAAATCCATTGAGGCGAAAGAACGTATGCAGCATAACTGGAACAATATGGTTATGGAGCGCAAATATCTTGCCGTAGTGGAAGGAAAAGTGGAAGAAGAAGAGGGCACCATCCGATCCTATCTCGCTGAAAATTCGCAGCATGAGGTTTACTCCACCGAGAACCCCAAGGAGGGACAGTTGGCTGTGACCCGCTGGCGCAAACTCCGCTCACGCAAAGGATACACACTGATGGAGGTGTCGCTCGACACAGGTCGTAAAAACCAGATTCGTGTGCACATGAAAGATATGGGACACCCCATAGCAGGCGACCGTCGATACGGTGCCAAATCAAGCCCCATCCATCGCCTTGCGCTCCATGCACAGACACTCCGTTTCGTGCATCCCATAACAGGTAAAGATATGAATTTCACAACACCCATTCCAGCATCTTTTGATGGAATGGTATAAATATACTTTAAATCAAATGAAAACAGCATTATCACTTGTCACTGCCCTGTTCGCAGTATTTTCGCTTTCAGCGAACGAACCTGTCAAAGTTGGTCACCGTGGCTCCGTGTGGGGTGTGGAAAACACTCGCGCAGCCTTTGCCAACGGAGTAAAACGTTACCCCCTGATTGAATGTGACGTACGCCTCACAGCCGATTCGGTTTTCGTGATTTCACACGATGAAAACACCGAACGTCTGGGTGGAAACAAAGTTATCGCCCAGACCCCCCTTGCCGACCTCAAGGCAGAACGCTACACCCAGACCCGCGGCGATATTGTCTATGCAGGGGAAATCAGCACTCTGGCAGAATATCTTCAGCAGTGTAAGGATGCCGGCGTTGGTTGCGTGGTAGAAATGAAATGGACACCCGGCGTGAACAACGACGATCAGTCAATGATACCCGCACTGATGGCTGAGATAGAAAAAGCAGGGATGACCGAAAATGTCATCATGCTCACCTCAATGAAAAAATGTCTTGAAGCGATAGGACGTGACTATCCCCACGTGAAACGCCAGTTCCTCGGAGGAGCGAAATGGAAAGACAGCATGGATTGGATCAAACAGCAGAACATCGATGTTGACCTCATCTGGACCGCAGTGCAGCCCGAAGATGTCAAGATGCTGCATGACATGGGTCTGAAAGTCAATGTATGGACTGTTGACTCCCCCGAAACTGCAGCCAACCTCGCTGAAATGGGTGTTGATTTCATCACCACCAACAAACTGTAAAAGAGAGAATACCCCCCTTCACACCGGGGTTTAAGTCAAAACAAATTAAACAGCACCCCAAAAGTTTAGTTTTCAACTTTTGGAGTGCTGTTTATTTATATGTTGCCCCGTTATGTATTCGGATGGTATTCGGCGGTGTGTCAAAAATTGATGCAGCCTGTATCTTTTATGTGTTGTACGTTCATGGACAGTGATGTATTTTCGGCGGATGCTCCAGGGAGCATCCCTACGCTCTTGATAGTCAACGTATTATCCCTGTAGGGCTGCTCCATGGAGCAGCCGCATAATCCTGTATACGGCGAGGATGCGTCTATTTTGACACATCCTCCTTTCTTTGCATTATATCGTTATTCATCAAGGTTCATAGAAGCATTTCACTGAGCCTACCGGGAGTTTACCCTCCATCTTGATGGGTATTCTGCCTTTGCCTGTTTCAATCCACGCCTGCAGATCGTCCGAAGATTTCTTTTTACCATCGGAGGTAAAGGAGAAGGTGATGTGGTAACATTCATAGTTTTTGCCGTCCATCTCGATTGATTCCTTCCCTTTGTAGGTTATTTTCAGAATCTCTTTCCTTTTGCCGGAGAAGATATTCATGGTTTTGTTTTCACCCACAGCCATCTTGTCGAAGTCCAGGTAGCGCATGTAGTAAAATGAACTGAGCATATCCACAGTGTAGCCCGTTGCCTGAAGTTCTTTCTGCGAGAAATCGACAGTATCGGATTTCTTTTTCTGCTTGTATCTGTCGCAGTGCGCTATCACCAGGCCACCTTCATGGCGCTCGTAGGTGATTATGTCATGCTTGAAATCGCCCCCTTCATGAGAGATCTTTTCATAGAAAAGCGGATGAATACCTTCCTCGATTATCGTGCCGCGGAGCGTGTCGCGCACGGAGTAGAATTTGTCGGCCCATGGAGCCGAGTGTCCTACCAAGAGCGATGAGAAGGTACCGTCGGAGTTATGCGTGGTCTGAATGGTGACTGTTCCGGCTTTTTTATTGATCAGTCCCCATTTGTACATCACTCTGTACTTGATGTTCTCGTTAGCCACCTTTCTGGCAGCCGAACCACACAATGTGCCGACACCCATCAGCAGAGCCAGTAGAAGTACTTTTAATTTCATGTTGTAGATATTGTTTGTGCATAATTAGACATACCCTCCTCAGGAAAGTTTAATGGTATGCCGGATGAATTGACCTGATTATCAGCCGTTGATGACCTTTTCTTCCTCCTCCTGCTTCAACTTGAAGTAGTGGGCGAGCAGGGCAACGAAGCGTGAAATCTGCTTCATGGCCTTGTCTGTTTCCGGGTTGGTCTCCTTGCCGGCAAGACGGAGCATCAGATAACCGTAAAGAGCAGTGAAACAGGTTTCTATCTCACCGACGGCATTCTCCGCAGCCTTGGCGCGCAGTTCAACAATGAAGGGGAGTGTTTTATAAAATTCAGCGCTGTAGTCGGAGTATTTAGGGTCTTTGAGGAGTTCCTGATGCAGGTCGACCAACTGCGACAGCGTGTTTTTGTTTATCTGCAGATGACCATGCTCCACCACACCTTCGCGACGCATCATGTCAATCAGACTTTCGTACCATTCGTGCATCTGCTTGTGAGCGTCAGGCTCAAGGTTGAACTTGCTTATAACATTCTCCTCAAGTTTGTCGAGGTCAAGATTGTTTGCGCGGATAATATCCTCTATCTGCCACATATACAGCAGATATTCAGCGATATTCTGTTTTCTTTTTTCTGATGCGATGAACATAATTCTGTAATTTAACTAAAAAAAGAACAAATCATCGCAGCAAATGGTTTATGGAGTTTACAAATTCCTCCCATCGGCTCATTATCGGGGTGACAAACGGGGTGACAGGCTCTATGTAGAGCGGGGTGAAAACTTTCAGCCCGTTGTGGTGGCACAGCACATTCAGTTCGCGTGGCAGATCCACCGGTTCGCCGTCGACATGCGCCGGACCGTCGGTTTTACGAATAATTCTGATTTCCGAGGCCTTGAATGTGTCAATGCCGATGTTGTTATCAAACTCGGCCGACATAAGCGAGAGCCCTGCTTTTGCATCCTCGATGATATTTCCACCGTGCATTATGGTTACATCGAGCAATCCGTCGGAAATATCCGCTTTCGGAGCAATGTAGGCATTGTTGCCATACTGGGTGGTGTTGCAGCAGGCCACCAAAAAAGCGCGTTCGGTCAGCACCTTTCCGTTGGCATAAATGACATAGTCGGTGCGTGAGAAATTCAGGTAAGCCTCCACGGCACTTTTCAGATACATTATCAGTCCGCGGTGATGCTGACGAGCGAAACGGTCGCTAACGGCGGCATCAAATCCCACACCGCATGTGCAGAAAAAATCTTTTCCGTTCACCGTGCCATAGTCCACATCCCTGATGTTGTCATGCGATATTATCTCTACGGCAGATTCCGCATCCATCTGTATTCCGAAATGGCGTGCCAATCCGTTGCCTGACCCGCAGGGGATTATTCCCAGGGGCACCTCGGTGTTGCAAAGTGCTATGGCTGTTTCGTTGATGGTGCCGTCACCTCCGGCAGCGATAACCCCGTAATAGCCGTCGCGTACGGCCTGTGCGGCTAACTCCGTGGCATCACCTTTTCCGGTGGTGAAACGAACGTCGACCGACATTCCGACCTGTGCAAGCCGGTTTTCAGCGAGGGAGGCCAGATTATCCTTCTTGCCTGTTCCGGCAATGGGGTTTATGATTAGCATTACATTCTTCATAACTGCGAATGACGGGTTTGGGTGTACAAAGTTAGGAATATTTTCTAATATACACAATATTACCGGAAGCCACACGTTATATATATTAATGAAAAATGTATACATCAAAATAATCGCATTTCTTCTGATGGCAGCAGGTGTTGCCGTTGCTGCCGAGGCACAGCAGTTGAACGACAAGTTGATGAACCGTCCTTACGCGGATCTGCGCAAGTGGCATCTCGGCTTCGGCGTAGGGCTGCATGTGCAGGACTTGCAGTTCACCCACAACGGTTTCGTGACCGAGGATGGTGAGACATGGTTTATGGATCAGCCCGATTTCTCCCCCGGATTCTGTGTGAACGGTCTGTTTGACCTGAGGCTCAACAGTTATTTCAACCTGCGCGTCACCCCGGGTATGTATTTCGGCAACCGCATGGTGCGCATGGTCAACACCTCCGGCGACAACACCGAGAAGCAGAATATCAAGTCGGCTTTCGTGGTGCTCCCCGTCGACCTCAAATACTCCGCGCTGCGCTACCGCAATGCCCGCCCTTATCTGGTGGGAGGAGTTATGCCGGCCTTTGATGTGACCAAGAAACGTAACGAGATACTGAAACTCAACCCCACCGATTTCTATCTCACAATAGGTCTGGGGTGTGACTTCTATCTCCCTTATTTCAAACTTATCCCCGAACTCAAATTCTGTTTCGGACTGACGGATGTCATCAGTCACGACCGTCCCGATCTTGCCGATGACCCTACGAAACTTAAATTTACCCAATCATTGAAAAAAGCGACCTCCTCGATGGTGGTATTGACTTTCTACTTTGAGTAATATGACCCGACTACACATTAAATATAACATACGCCTGCTGCTCAGCCTCATGCTGTGTGGCATCTTCGCTTTTCATGCCACTGCGCAGGTCGATGCACAGTTCACCCAATATTGGGCCGTGCCGACCTACTACAACGCAGGAGCCACCGGCGACACCGACAATATCCGCATTCGCGGCGGGGCACGACTGCAGTGGATGGGTATTGACAATGCCCCCAAAACCTTTCTCGCTACCGGTGACATGCCTTTCAAACTGATGAACAAGCGTTTCGGTACCGGTCTGGTGATACAGCAGGAGAGCATGGGTCTGTACAAAAACCTTAACCTTGATGCTCAGGTATCCTACAAACTCAAACTCTTCAAGGGAGTACTTTCAGTCGGTGCCGAGGTGGGATTCATCAATGAATCGTTCAAAGGATCGGGAGTATTCATCCCAGACGATGATGACTACCACGAAGGAACCGACGACGGAATACCCACCCAGGACCTTAACGGCACATCACTCGACCTCGGGTTGGGCGTATATTACACCCACAAACTCTTCTGGCTCGGCATATCCGGACGCCATCTCAACAGCCCCACAATAACCTTCAATGCCGAAAGCGGTGCGGACACAAACGAGAAAAATTATGAGTTTAAAGCCGGACGTACGGTTTATTTTATGGGTGGATGCAATATTCCCGTAAAAAATACGTTATTTGAAGTGATACCCACCTTCATGGTCAGGAGTGACTTTACTTTCACCACCGGGGAAATCGATGCCCGTGTGCGCTACAATAAGTTCCTTTCAGCCGGGGTAGGGTACAGATATAACGACGCAGTATCGGCCACCATCGGTGCTGAATTTAAAAACTTTTACCTCGGTTACAGTTATGACTACCCGGTCAGCGACATAGCCAAGGCATCCTCGGGAAGCCACGAAATATTTCTCGGCTACTCGCTAAAATTAGATCTTTCTGAAAAGAATAAAAACAAACACAAGAGCATAAGAATAATGTGATTATGAAGAAACAATCATTATATCTCTTACCATTATCATTCGCCCTCGGCTTAGCCGCTGTTTCATGTGCATCCGGCACCCACAGTTCTGCCGGAGGCGAAGTGACCGGTGTCAGTGCATCGTCATGGTCCGAACCTACTCCCTACGGCATGGTTCTGGTGTCACGCGGCTCAATGGAAACCGGTCCGCAGAAAGCCGACAGCGTGTGGAATCTGGCTGCATCTCCCCGCGGAATGTCGGTCGATGCATTCTGGATGGATGAAACAGAAATTACCAACTCCAAGTATAAACAGTTCGTGTTCTGGGTGCGTGACTCCATCATCCGCGAACGTCTGGCTGACCCTGCCTACGGCGGTAATGAAGAATACAAGATTGAGGAGGACCGCGACGGTAACCCCATCACTCCCCACCTGAACTGGAACAAACCGATCCCCTGGCGTAACCCCAACGAAGATGAGGCACGTGCCATTGAAAGTCTCTACCGCACAAACCCCATCACCGGTGCGCGTGAACTTGACCCCGAGCAGTTGAACTACCGCTACGAGGTGTATAACCACACCGATGCCGCAAAACGCAAATATCGCCTCAATCCCAAACGTCGCGAATACAACACCGACAAACCTGTCCCCACCGATATTCCCGTCATTTCCAAGGATACAGCCTTCATCAATGACGATGGCGAAATCATACGCCAGACTATCACCCGCGGACTGACCGGCGACTATGACTTCGTCAATACCTACATCGTCAATGTCTATCCCGACACCACTGCGTGGATAAATGACTTTGACAATGCCTATAACGAACCCTACGTACGACTTTACTTTTCACACGGCGGATATAACGACTATCCCGTGGTTGGTGTAAGTTGGGAGCAGGCAACAGCGTTCGCCAACTGGCGTACCGACTTCCTGCGCCGCTCTTTAGGTCGTGAAGGTGTCTATGTTGAGCCCTATCGTCTCCCCACCGAGGCTGAATGGGAATACGCTGCGCGTGCCGGTGTCAACGAAAATATGTATCCCTGGGAAGGTGACCTCACGCTCAGTGATGACAAAGGTTGCTTCTATGCCAACTTCAAGCCTAATGACGGAAACTACGTCAAGGACGGTCACCTGATCACATCCCGCGTAGGGACATACGCACCCAATGACTTCGGTCTGTATGACATGGCGGGTAACGTCAGCGAGTGGACTTCTACTGCCTTCACTGAAAGTATTGACCGCCTGACAGCCGACATGAACCCCGAATACCGCTACAACGCCGCTGAGGAGGACCCCTACAAAATGAAGCGTAAGATTGTACGTGGCGGTTCATGGAAAGATGTGGCTCACAACATCCGTTCCGACATACGCATGTGGGAATATCAGAATGAACAGCGCAGTTACATCGGATTCCGTTGCGTACGCTCACAGGTTGGTTTCGCCAAAGGTCAGAAAGCCGGTAAATAATCAGTCTGGTCATTATCACAGTAAAAATTGCTCATAAAATCACAATAATGGGAAAATTTAAAGGATACCGCAATGCTGTTTCCCGCTTCATATCAAGCGACAAAGGGCAGCGTTTCTTCAACTTCGCATATAGTATCGGTGCCGCAATCGTAATCTGGGGCGCACTGTTCAAAATCCTTCACCTCCCCGGTGGCAACATGCTCCTATCTATCGGTATGGGTACCGAGGTGCTGATGTTCGTCCTCACCGCTTTTGACCGTCCTCCACGCTCCTACAACTGGGAAAACGTGTTCCCCGCTCTGGATGACCCCGATGCAGAGGGGATAACCGGAGGTAATTTCGGCAGTGAAGGTGCAGGAGTAGCATCAGGAGCAGGTTCTTCAGCCGGCTACCATGTGTCGGAAGGTCATGCCCGCAAGGCTGCAGGTGTGCCTGACAACATCAATCTCTCGGCCGATGACACCCGCTCGCTCTCCGAAAGCATCGCCAAGATGGCGGCTGCCAGCGACCAGTTGGCCAAGATGGCGGAATTGACCTCTGCCACACAGTCCTATCTCGACCAGATGGCCGGAATAGCACAGGAGATGAGCCATCTGCGCGAAACAACCAATCAACTCAATCAGGTGAGCGATGTGCTCCTGAACAGTTACAAGGCGATCACCGACAACTCCGAGACCATCTCGAAAGCAGCGTCAGGCTACGCCGACGAAATGCAGAACCTCAGCCGCAACATCGGTGGACTGAACACCATCTACGAAATCCAACTCAAAAGCATATCTTCACAACTTGACTCCATCGACCGCGTCAACCGTGGTATCAAGGATATACGTGACATGTATGAAAAAAGTTCGGTACAGTCTGCACGCTATGCCGAGGAAACCGAACGTATGGCACGCTACATGCAGCAGTTGAACGCCGTTTATGAAAAGATGATCACCGCAATGACCATCAACATGTATAACCCCATGATGGGTGGTGCCACTGCAAGCCGCGATTCCGAACCCTCAAAGGAAAATTAATCTGATAACACCGACGCAGGGTGGGGGATAGGTCCCCCTGACTGCAACCACATTATAGAATATGAGTTCAAACAACAACCGCCTAACGCCGCGTCAGAAGATGATAAACCTCATGTATATCGTCCTGACCGCCATGCTTGCGCTGAACGTGTCGAGCGATGTACTTGACGGATTCACCCAGGTGGAGGACGGACTGACACGCTCGAACGGCAATGTCGAGCAGCGTAACTCAGCCATCCTCTCTACTCTCGGTGAATTCAGCAAGCAAAACCCCGACAAGGGTGAGGCATGGTATCAGAAGGCTCTTGAAGTGCGCCGGGCAACAGAAAATATCTATGCCATGGTCGACTCCTTCAAGACTGCAATTGTCATCAAGGCTGACGGAGCCGGAGGCGACGTAGATAACATACAGAGTCGCGACGACCTCGAAGCAGCCTCCGTGGTTATGCTCTCACCCACAAACAGGGGAGGGGAGAAACTGCGCGACGCCATCGATGAATATCGCAACTTCATTGCCTCACTGATGCCTGACTCGGTTCGTCGCCACAGCGTTGAGGAGGCACTCTCCACACAACCCCTTCGCAAGGACGGCTCCCTCGGCGCCACCTCATGGGAAGAGATGAATTTCGATAACAAACCGGTGGTGGCTGCTGTCACACTGCTCACCAAACTGCAGAACGACATCCGTTACGCCGAAGGTGAGGTGCTTACCTCCATTCTTGATAATGTCGATGCGCATGACGTGCGTGTGAACGAACTCAATGCTTTCGTAATCCCGCAGAGCCGACTGGTTATGCGTGGCGGAAAGTATCAGGCCAATATCGTTATGGCTGCTGTCGACACCACACAGCGTCCGGTGGTGTTCATCAACGGACGTCAACTTGACAATGACCGTGGATTGTTCGAGGCTGCTGCCTCCTCAGTGGGTAATTTCGACTATTCCGGTTATATTGAGGTTCCGCGTGGCGACGGTACAGTGACACGTCAGGACTTCACATCATCCTACACCGTCATTGAACCATCGGCAACTGTATCTGCAACAATGATGAACGTTCTTTATGCCGGAATCGATAACCCTATGAGTATATCTGTTCCCGGAGTACCCACCGGATCGGTGTCAGCCACCATGACCAACGGGACACTCACCCGAAACGGCGACAAATGGATAGCACGTCCCGCCAAAGTAGGACAGGAAGCAACCGTTACTGTTACCGCAGAGATTGATGGACGACGTCAGGAAGTGGCATCAACCAAGTTCCGTGTACGCAAACTCCCCGATCCGTCTCCGTTCATCCCCTTCAAGGACAGCAAGGGTAACACCGACCGATATAAAGGAGGTCGCCCCCTGGCAAAGGCTCTCCTGCTTCAGTCACCCGGCATCGAGGCCGCCATTGACGACGAACTGCTCAACATTTCGTTCAAGGTGCTGAGTTTTGAAACAGTGTTCTTCGACTCAATGGGTAACGCCATTCCTGAAGTGAGCGACGGAGCCAACTTCTCACAGCGTCAGAAGGACTCGTTCCGACGACTGCAGCGCGGCAAACGTTTCTACATCTCGCGTGTGAAGGCCGTAGGACCGGATGGAATAACCCGTGAACTTGCTCCTCTTGAAGTCATTGTAAACTAAGAATCTCTCCGCTCTTTAAAAATAGTAAAACCAACATCTATCATCAGATGAAACTTATATCGAAATATCTACTCTCAGCCGCACTGGTAGCAGGATCAGTACTCCCCTCGGTGGCGCAGAACGATTCACAGTCATCCTCAGTGCTTCGCAAGCGTGACCGCAACGAACGCACTGCCGACAAGACAACCGGTGTAACACAGCGTATGCAGACCTTATATGAGGAAGATCCCACCCACGATGCCGACCTCCAGTGGATGCGCGTCATCTACCGTCAACTTGACCTTGAGGATGTCAAGAACGCGCCCCTCTATTTCCCCGAGGAGCCGGCTGAAGGGCAGGAAAACCTGTTCCGCATCATCATGCGTCTGCTGGCCAACAACCAGGTTGCCGCTTACGAATATCTCGACGGCAGGGAAATCTTCAACGATGATTACAGAATAAAGGTAAAGGATATGCTCGACCGTTTCCATATCCTCTACACCGATGCCAAAGGCTCGACTGAAAAAAATCCGAAATTCACCATCGAGGAGAGCGATGTCCCCGCCAACGAAGTGCTGTCATATTACATCCTCGAACGCTGGGAATTCGATACACGCGAAAACAAGGCACGCCCCGTGGTCGAGGCGATATGCCCCGTGCTTCATCGTGCAGGCGACTTCGGCGGCGAAGCGGTGAAATACCCCATGTTCTGGATAAAACTCGATGCGTTGCGTCCCTATCTGGCACAGCAGTCAATCTTCACCGATGACGACAACAACCTCGCCAAGTACACCTACGACGATTTCTTCCAGATGGCGATGTACAAAGGTGACATATACAAAACACGCAACCTCCGCAACAAGTCGCTGATGCAACTCTATCCCGATCCCGACGACCTGAAACGCGCTCAGGACAGCATACAGAACCGCCTGGAAACGTTCAACGACAAACTGTGGGTGCCCTCACGCGAAGAGGTCATCGCCGCACGTGAAAAACGCGAGGCGGAGAAGCGTGGCGATAATGTTACCGTTGCCTCACGCGATGACAACAGCGAAACAACCGTAGAGGCAGCCGCAGAAACTGAAAAACCTGCAGCACGACGCTCCTCTCGCGGAACCAAAAAGCCCAAACAGGTCAAACAGGCCAAACCTAAAAAATCATCCTCTTCCAGCAGCAACGCCGTGCGCTCGGTACGCCGCAGGAAGTAGACCTCTCTTTACCATACATCACATTTTGACAGGGGAATGTTCATCCGGAACATCCCCTGTCTGCTATTTTTTTATCAACAGAAAACTGCTGTAATTGATAGAAAATCAATAAAATAAGGTTGTTTTGCTCACATAATGCAACATGTGCAATAAGTTAATGTAGCAAAAATTTATTGCAGTGACCGGAATTTTTACTATATTTGTGGTGAAATAGAGCGTTGTCGGCGGTCAACCGCAGTTTGCGTGACATGCCGATACCGATCCGTTTCATCCATTTGTAGAAAAGAATAACGCTATAACAATCAACAGATATGGCTAAGCCAATAGGTGCTGTTATCATAGATGCAGAACGATGCAAGGGATGTGACCTCTGTGTTGTGGCTTGTCCTACCGACTGCCTGGAATTGCAGAAAAAGGAGGTCAACAACCGCGGTTACCGCTATGCCCACGTGATTGCGCCCGAAAACTGTATCGGGTGTGCGTCATGCGCCCTCGTTTGCCCCGATGCCTGCATTGAAGTTTATAAAGTAATGATTTGATTATGAGTCAAGAAGTGAAACTGATGAAGGGTAACGAGGCGATAGCCCATGCCGCCATCCTCTACGGAGTAGACGGCTATTTCGGGTATCCCATCACACCCCAGTCTGAAGTCTTGGAGACCCTTGAGGCCGAGATGCCGTGGAAAACCACCGGCATGGTTGTGCTGCAGGCCGAGAGTGAAGTCTCATCAATAAATATGGTTTACGGCGGTGCCGCAACCGGTAAAGCCGTGATGACCTCATCATCCAGTCCCGGTATAAGTCTGATGCAGGAGGGTATTTCCTACCTTGCCGCATCTGAACTTCCTGCACTCATCGTCAACGTGATGCGCGGCGGTCCCGGTCTGGGTACCATCCACCCCTCGCAGAGCGACTACTTTCAGGCTACCAAAGGGGGAGGTCATGGCGACTACCACCTCATTGTTCTCGCACCATCATCGGTGCAGGAAATGGCTGATTTCGTAGGACTCGGCTTTGACCTCGCGTTCAAATACCGTACTCCGGCAATGATTCTGGCCGACGGTGTCGTGGGACAGATGATGGAGAAGGTGGTTCTGCCCGAACCGCGCCGCCGACGCACCGAGCAGGAGATTGCCGAACAATGTCCCTGGGCTGCTACCGGACATTCAGCCGGACGCAAACCCAACGTTGTGACCTCGCTTGAACTGGACTCGGCACTTATGGAGAAAAACAATGAGCGTTTCCAGGAAACATATCGTCTGATCGAGAAAAATGAAGTGCGTTATCAGGCATACCATGTTGAGGATGCCGAATATCTTATCGTGGCATTCGGCTCCATAGCCCGAATCTGCCTCAAAGCCATTGAGGACGCACGCGAGAAAGGTGTGAAGGTGGGTCTGATACGCCCCATCACTCTCTGGCCTTTCCCCTACGAAGCCATTCATGAGGCATCAAAGCATGTGAAAGGGGTGCTTGTTGTAGAACTCAATGCCGGACAGATGATAGAAGATGTAAGACTGGCTGTGGCTAACCCCGACATGGACATACGCCACTTCGGTCGCATGGGTGGCATAGTGCCCAACCCCTCTGAAATCACTGCCGCACTTAACCGGATAATGAATCACGAGTCATAAAAGCAAAATGGATATTCAAGATATAATCAAACCGGAAAATAAAGTATACTCATCTCCGCGTCTGCTGAATGATTCAACCATGCACTACTGCCCCGGATGCAGCCATGGTGTGGTTCATAAACTGGTAGCAGAGGTGATCGATGAGATGGGGCTGGAACACAACGCTATTGGTATTGCGCCTGTAGGATGCGCGGTGTTCGCCTACAAATACATTGATGTTGACTGGATTGAAGCCGCCCACGGACGTGCTCCCGCTCTGGCTACCGCCGCCAAACGTCTCAACCCCGACCGACTGGTGTTCACCTATCAGGGCGACGGCGACTTTGCCGCTATCGGCACCGCTGAATCAATCCACGCTGCCAACCGTGGTGAAAACATCGCAATAATCTTCATCAACAACGGTATCTACGGCATGACCGGAGGTCAGATGGCTCCTACAACCCTTGAAGGGATGAAAACCGCTACCACCCCTTACGGACGTAACGTGGAACTCAACGGCTATCCTCTTGACATAACCAAACTGCTCGCCCAACTTGACGGAACATGCTACGTGACACGTCAGTCGGTTCATAAACCCGCTGCCGTGCGTCAGGCCAAAAAGGCTATTCGTAAGGCTTTTGAAAACTCCATTAACATGAAAGGGTGCTCAGTGGTGGAAATCCTCGGAACATGCAGTTCAGGATGGAAAATGTCACCCCATCAGTCAAACCTCTGGATGGAGGAACACATGAAGGAGAAATATCCCCTCGGCGATCTTAAAAACACTGAGAAATGAAACAGGAAATCATTATAGCAGGTTTCGGAGGACAGGGTGTCCTGTCCATGGGTAAGATACTCGCTTACGCGGCTCTGATGAACAATCTCGAGGTCACCTGGATGCCCTCCTACGGTCCCGAACAGCGTGGCGGTACAGCCAATGTGACCGTGGTGCTGAGCGACCGTGAAATCAGTTCACCCATCGTTGACACATTCGATGTTGCCGTCATACTCAACCAGCAGAGTCTGGACAAATTCGAACATTCGGTGCGCCCCGGCGGTGTACTCATCTTTGACCCATACGGCATCCATCGCATGCCCGAGCGCAAAGATATTACCGTTGTACCCGTCAACGCAATGGAGGCAACCATTGAAATGGGTAGCGCAAAGAGTTATAACATGATTCTGCTCGGTGCCCTGATCAAAGCGGCTCCATCAGTGTCGGTTGAGGATGTGCTGAAAGGATTGAAGAAGGTTCTGCCCGAACGCCATCACCATCTTCTCCCGGCTAATGAAAAAGCATTGTTGAAAGGGATGGAACTTGTTGATTGATAATGGAAAGACCACTTATTCTCATCAGCAATGACGATGGCATAGAATCACCAGGCATTCATCGCCTGGTGGACTACGTCAAGGATTTCGGCGAGGTGTGGGTCGTGGCACCGGAACATCCCCATTCCGGACAGTCATCCGCAATGACCGTCAACTCCCCTCTGCGCATCATTCAGAAACCGGATTACAACACCGCAAAGATGTTTGCCGTCACCGGCACACCGGTCGACTGCGTGAAACTGTCCTATCACAGAATTCTGCCACGCATCCCTAACATCATGCTCTGCGGAATCAATCACGGTTCAAATGCCGGAAACTCCATAATATATTCAGGAACCATGGGTGCTGTGATGGAAGCCACCACAATCGGTATCCCTTCGGTGGGTTACTCCCTGCTGTCACACTCTCCATCGGCCGACTTCTCCGAAACCGAACGTTTCATAAAACTGATAACCTCACGTGTACTGGAAAAAGGTCTGCCCAAAGGTATATGCCTTAACGTGAATTTCCCCGCCAAAGTGCATATCGAAGGGATGAAAGTGGTCCGTGCCGCTGAAAGCCACTGGACCGAAGAATTTCAGGAGTTTTTAGATCCCCATGGTAAACCGTTCTACTGGCTCAAAGGAAGTATAATAAACGAGGAACCTGATGCCGTGGACACCGACCTCTATTGGCTTGACAGAAACTATGCGACTGTTGTTCCGGCACGCGTAAGCCAGAACGCATTGGATCATCTCGATTCAACTGCCGATCTTCTTAAATAATCTCTATAACCGGTGCTATGGAGGAGGAGTTGATTATCCAGTCGACAGAGGATGGCTCACAGACCATCTATATCCCTTCGCTGGATGAACATTACCACTCCACCAAAGGGGCATTGGCCGAAAGCCGGCATGTATATATCGACACCTGTTGGCGCAAAGCCGCCGCAGAATTTGTTGCCGTGCGTGTTTTTGAAGTAGGTTTCGGTACAGGTCTTAACGCTGCCCTCACAGCCGAGGAAGCATTGAAACAGTGCAAGCCCACAATCTACTATTCAGTTGAACTTCATCCGTTAGATACTTCTCTGACCGACACGCTTGCCTACGACTCGCTTACCCCTTACTTCTCGGCAGTGAACAAGGCGGAGTGGGGGAGAGAGGTCGAGATCAATCCCTACTTCAAACTGGTGAAAATTGTTGATAATTTCCTCACCATGCAACTGCCCGGAAATATCAATGCTATCTATTATGATGCCTTTGCTCCGGAAAAGCAGCCGGAGATGTGGGATGACGATGTAATAAGGGGTCTTTATGACTGCATGACACCCGGAGGAGCCCTTGCAACATACTGTGCCAAAGGGATCATACGCCGCCGTCTTCAATCAGTAGGGTTCACCGTGGAGCGTCTGCAGGGTCCTCCCGGAGGAAAACGCGAGATATTGCGTGCCGTAAAAAAATAGGGTGAGACCGTAGCCCCACCCGTTATTACTTGTTGGTTATTTTTTACCCGGAAAGAGATATTGTCCTTTTCCCTCCGTGGTCTGACCATACTCTATGGCATGGGCAGGACAACCATGATAGCACCGGAGGCAGAATGCGCATCCTGCACCCCACACGGGGAATTTACCTTTAAGTTCTATGTTATCCATGGGACATTCGCGGGCACATCTGCCACACGATACACATGCATCCTCACGCACCCTGAACCCTTCCGGACTCATGTAATGCTTCTTGAAATAGGGGTAAATGAAGCGTGATTTGATTTTAGGCCAACGACCTTCAACAACGTCATCTATCTCAAAACGTTGCCGGATGAAATCAGCGATGGAGCGTACACGCAATGATGACTCGTGAATTTTTCCCTCGGCAACCTGCTGTGAATCAACGTCGAAACCTTTCATGCAGACGTATGTGTTCGGCATCTGCACCGAAAAAGTGGCTATCGGTTTCCACCAGCGGGCTGAAATCAGTTCGCGCCACTGCTGATGACACTTGCCTATGTCATCGCCGCAGGTAGTGACAAGATAATGATCGGCCCATTCTCCTCCGTCAATCTTTATTTTTTTGATTACATCAACCATCACGGGGGGCACACCCCACGAATAAGTCGGAAATACCCATATAACACGTTGTCCTTCACCGCTTTCCAGTCTTAACAGTTCGGGGAAACGCAGAAAGTCACCTGTCAGTTCCACGACCGAACTGTCACGAAGTTCCTGTCCGAGTGTAAGGGCTACATGTCGGCTGTTGCCCGTGCCGCTGAAATAAATAATCATCGTATGGTTACTTGTGTTGCGCCGTAGCCATATTCACGGAATGATGCATCCTGAACATCGTGACCTTTGTAGCGGTAATTCAACTCTTTCATCAGGGCGTTGCGCAGAACACCCTCTCCCTTTCCATGTATAAACACTATTTTCTGACCGTGGTTCTTCAGGTTCTCATCCATCACCCTACGGAAATGGTCAACCTGAAGGTTAAGCATATCCGCAGCCGACAGACCACGGGTGTTGTCAATCAGTTCATCAATGTGGAGGTCCACCTCAATGATGTCGCCGTTCTTGCGCACCTTTTTCATCACCGGTTTGCGCACCGGCTTGCGGTCGATGTTGCGTTTACGCTGTTCTTCGCGTCGCAGCATCTCCTGATTCTTCAGCGACTGACGTTTGTAGGGCACATCGTTGCGCACAATCTCCAGTTCCAGAACCGGAGTGTCGAAATAGACCGAATCACGGAAGCAATGAAGTTTGAAAAACTTGGTTGTGTCAACATGATGATGCACATCGCCCGGGTTCTTGATTGCGAAAATCTTATCCTGCTTGAATGCAACATACTGTACGGCAACGTTGTCCAGAAGAGAAACCTCCTCAGGGGCGATCTCACCCAAATACAACTGGATGTTAGGCTCGACAACGCCGGTGTAGCGTGCCGTCCACTCCTTCTCCTCATCGGCGCGGGTCAGATAGGTGAAGTACAGATAGTAGTTGGAGTCATTGACAATGTAAGTGTCATAACCTGTGTGACTTATCTGCTTGAGGTCGAGCGGTTCGTAGGCCAGCACCACGTTGAGTTTATCACCCTCTGCAGTCTCTGAAATGTTGAGCGGTTCCTCCTCGGTCACCTTCGGCACGGATGGTGCCGGTTTCGTGGTGTTTCCTGTAACCTTGGCAGAGGTCATCCTTACCGCTTCCGGTCCTTTCTTAGGCTCGGCAGGGGCAGCGTGACCCACAACTACCAGTTCCTTTACCAGTACAGGCGATTCAAAACCATCCTCATCCTCTACGTATGCTATATTGCCGGCAATACGGGTGACAACACCTCCGCCGACACTGTTCAAAAATCTTACTTTATCTCCAATTTGAGCCATACTTTTATTTTTACGCAAATTTAATCATTATTTTAGAAACTGTTTAAATTTATGAATGAATTTTTTCGCACATAAATTTAAACAGTCTCTTAATTCTTAATAATGTGCAAACAGTTGAAAAAGTTCACTATATTATATTAATACAAGTTTTCGTATATTTGCATATTCCAACAAATTATATTAATTTTGGACTTTACAACCTTATAACCTTATAACCTTGATATTTTATGAAACTATTGACGCTTCTGTGTCTTTCTGCCGCTTCAACAGCGTTTGCAGGCAATATCTATGAAAATTCAGCATATCGCTGGACAGGCGACTCTATCGTTCAGGGGGAGTTCAAGGCATACGCCGTATCACCTGAAAAAATTGTTTCGGACTATTCAGCGCAACCGCATTATTTCATGCCGGTTGAAAAACAGTGGACTCTCAAAAACGACATATCAGCCTATCCTAAACTGACTACCGACAATAAGTTGCACACAGCCCTCTACAACATGGCTCTTGACGAAATGGTCAACGCCGTGGAGCCTGACACCACGTTGCGCACCGGTAAGGAGTGGGCAGGAGTATGGACACGCGACGTCAGTTACTCCATAATCGGATCTATGGCCTATATGCAGCCTCTGGCCTCCAAGGTGTCGCTGATGAAGAAGGTCAACTCCAACGGTCGTATCATTCAGGACACCGGGTCGGGTGGGGCATGGCCTGTAAGTTCCGACAGAATGATTTGGGCAGTAGCCGCCTACGAACTATATAAGGTCACCGGAGACAGACAGTGGCTGGAATATATCTATCCCGTGATACGCAACTCTTTCGAGGATGATTTCGCCACTGTCTATGACCCCGAAACCGGACTTGTGAAGGGAGAAACATCATTCATCGACTGGCGTGAACAGAGTTACCCCAAATGGATGCAGACAGCCGACATTTACAACAGCGAAGCGATGAACACCGCTATGGTGCATGCCGTAGCCCTCGACATGCTCTCTGAAATGGCTGCCGAACTGGGCGACAAGGCTGCCGCAGAAAAATATGCCGACAAAGGAAATGAACTCAAAAAGGCTATAAACGATAAGTTCTGGATGGAGGACAAGGGATACTACGGAATGTATCTTTACGGTCGTGATTTCCCCATACTGAATCCCCGTGCCGAAACATTGGGCGAGTCGCTTGCCGTAATCTACGGCATTGCCGACCCTGAACGCGCACGCCGTATAACTGAATCCAACCCCATCACACCTTACGGTTCAGCCATTTTCTACCCCCAGATAAGTGATATGCCTGCATATCACAACAACGCCCTCTGGCCCTGGGTTGCCGCTTATTGGGCTATCGCCAATAAAAAGGCGGGTAACGAACAGGGTGTGCTCGATGCCATCGGCTCGGTGTTCCGTCCCGCTGCCCTCTTCTGCACAAACAAGGAGAATCTGAACCTTGACAACGGTGACATTGCAACTGAACTTAACTCATCTAACATGCTGTGGTGTCTGGCAGGTAACATAGCGATAACCACACGTATCCTTTTCGGTGTGGAGTTTGAAACCGATGGACTGCACTTCGCTCCCTTCGTGCCTCAGGCGCTTGCAGGGTCACGTACGCTCGACAATTTCCCGTATCGCGGTGCAAAAGTAAATATCACCGTTAACGGTTATGGCGACAAAGTGGTCTCATGCACCATAAACGGGAAAAAAGCCAAACCTTTCATCAGCGCCAAGTCGGTGAAAGCCGGTGAGGTGTATAATGTGGAAATCACGCTCTCCGATACATTCACCAACAACCTTAAGGTGAACCGTCAGCCTAACAAAAAGGCACCTCTCACACCCATCACATGGGTTGAGGATGGCTATCTGAACTGGAACCCCATCGAATATATCCACTATTACACAGTCCTGCACAACGGAGAACCTATTGCAGAGACACGCCAGACCCGTTACCCCGTCAAGAAGGGTGAGTATCAGGTGATCGGTGTCGCTTCCGACGGAACAGAATCATTTGCTTCCGAACCCAGAAACGTCACTCAGAAAATGATTGTCACCATCCCCGGCGCAAAAACCACTATGACTTCCCCCGAAGTGGCATATAAACCCACCACTCCGCTGGCCGGTTTCAAACATGGTTTTGTTGAACTGGACCACAATTCTGCTCCTGTGAATATCCCCTTTACAGTTGATGAAAACGGAGAATATTCAATCCGATTTACCTACGCCAATGGCAACGGACCGGTTAACACTGAGAATAAGTGTGCTATCCGCACGGTTCTTGTCGATGGCAAGCCGGCGGGCAAGATTGTGATGCCTCACCGTGGTGTCGGAAACTGGAACGACTGGGGTCAGACAAACCCGCTCCATCTGAATCTGGATAAAGGTCAGCACACTGTGACCATTGAATTCCAACCCTCGGATGAAAATATGAATCTGAAAACCAATCATGCACTCATTGAATGCATGACCGTAACACCCTTATGAAATATTTTTTGTCGGCAGGAGAAGCCTCGGGCGACCTCCACGCCTCGGAACTTATAGGTGCCCTCAGAAAGCATGACCCCTCGGCGGAATTCTGCTTTCTCGGGGGTGACCTCATGGAAAGTAAAGCCGGAAAGAAGCCGCTGGTGCATTACCGGCAGATGGCTTTCATGGGGTTTGTCGATGTGTTGATGAACCTGAAAACGGTGTTGGGTAACCTCAATGCTGCCAAACGTGGCATAGAGCAGTTCCAACCCGATGCCCTGATTCTGGTGGACTACCCTTCGTTTAATCTTAAACTGGCCGAGTTCGCTGCGAAAAAGGGGATACCGGTTTATTACTACATCTCCCCGAAGGTGTGGGCCTGGAAGGAACATCGTGTCAAAACCATCAAAAAACTGGTGCGCAGGGTCTACTCCATCCTCCCGTTTGAGGTGGAATATTTCCGTGGAAAAGGATATGACGTGACCTATGTCGGTAACCCCTCAAAAAATGAGGTCGACAGAAAACTCACCTCGATGACCGACGGGGAAAGTTTCCGCCACACTTTCGGCTTGGATTCACGTCCTATTATAGCACTTGTCCCCGGCAGTCGCGTGTCGGAAATAAAGAAGAATCTGCCGGTGATGTTATCAGCCGTGAAAGGGTATGCCGACTATCAACCCGTGATTGCGGCCGCACCATCCATATCCACAGATTTATATGCTGAAATTGCCCCCGGAGTGGCTTTGTGCAGTGACACCTTCTCCCTGGAATATCACTCGGCGGCAGCCCTTGTGACCAGCGGTACGGCAACCCTGGAGGCGGCTCTGATAGGCACACCTCAGATTGTTACTTACCGCGCAGTTGGATCCCGGTTGGTCTACAATATTTTCAAGCATATCCTGAAGGTGAAGTATGTATCGCTCCCTAACCTGATTATGGATAAAATGATAGTGCCTGAACTGCTGCTGCACCAGTGTACTCCGGAAAATATACGTAAGCATCTCGAACAGTTGCTTCCGGGAGGAAAAGGGCGCGAAGAGCAGATCAGAGGTTATGGAGAGTTAAGAGCCCTTTTGGGTGACACCGATGCAGCCGAAACCACTGCTGCTCACATTATAACTGATTTAGAAACTGTTTAAATTTATATAGTCTTAAGGGAAATTGAGAAACAGTTTCTGAAATTTTTTGTAACTTTGCCACTTCAAATGAACGTTGTTATGAAGAAAATCTTTATAAACATATTCAGCGCAGGATTGATGCTCCTCTCGGTCGCCTCTGCGTCGGCATTGAATCTGCCTGTGAAAGATGTACACGGTAAACTCGTTTACTACTACACCACCGTTAAGGGTGACAAACTCGGAACGCTTGCTGAAAAAATCGGAGTGAGCCGTTCGCAACTGGTTGAATACAACCCTCAGGTTGCCGACGGTGTCATCCCAGGCACTGTTATAACTTTCCCTGTTACATTCGATGCAAAGGTTCTGAAAGGTTACTATGTCACCGAATACAGTGTAGGGAATAATGAATCGATCTATGGTGTGGCTAACCTGTTCAAGGTGCCCATGGACAGGCTCATTGAGTTTAACCCCGGTGCCACAACCGGCATCAAGGGGATGACCCTGACCATACCTTTATATAAGGCTGAGGACAAAGCATCTGCCGTGGATACGCATGAAGTGGCTCCTAAGCAGCAGAAGGCTATCCCTGCCGGATGTTTCCCTTATCTCGTGAAGGTAGGTGACACGCTGGAGAGGATTGCCTTGGAGAACGGCATGACACCGGAAGCGATTCGCCAGGTTAATCCCGATACCGATTTCATGCATCTTCAGGTCGGCGAAATGATTTATGTGCCGATCAATCAATCTCTTGAGCCTTCAGAAAAACGTATAGGCAAATTCTCGGCCGTACCTTCCCCTGCTCCCGTTCAGGAGGAACTCCCTGTTTATGACGTCGATGCCGAAAAATCCGTTGAGGAATGTGTGCAGGAGGAAACCGCTAACACTTCTCCGGCATACCCTTTCGGTGAACCGGGTGAGGTGATGATTCAGCAGAGCGACATCGTTCAACAACAACCCCTTTCGGTTGCCGTGATGCTACCTTTTATGCTTGACAACCCCGGCGAATCACGAACCGGCGCACTTTACACTGAATTCTACCGAGGTTTCATGATGGGTCTCGAGGAGATGAGCCATGCAGGAACTCCGGTGACTGTATCGGCTTACGACACTCAGGGTTCCGACTCCACGGTCAGCGCGCTTCTCACCCTCCCCGAACTGAAAAATGTAAACCTCATCATAGCACCCGACAATCAGCAACATCTGAAAATGATGGCTGAACGGGCTCAGGAAAACGACAATTCCTATCTGCTTAACATCTTCGCCGTAAAGGATGACAGTTATCTGACCAACCCGTCGGTTATTCAGGCTAATATACCTCATCCTGCAATGTATCGCAAGGCAGTGGAATCGTTTATCGAGCAGTATGCCGATCGTGTGCCGGTGTTTATCTCACGCGTCGGCGGCAGCGGGGAGAAAATTGAGTTTACCGACTCGCTGAAATCACGTCTCAACTCATTGGGACGCGAATATAAAGAGGTGAACTTCAAGAATTTTCTCGGACGTGATAACCTCGAGGATCTGAATCCCGACTCACTGTCATACGTCTTTGTGCCCGGTAGCGGTAGCCGTCAGGAATTCACCAAGTTTGCCCCGGCTCTGAAAAACCTGCGTAACGCCTCCATGAACCATAACAACGTGGTGCTTTACGGCTATCCGGAATATATCATGTTCCGCGGCGACAACCTTGACCTTCTTCATCAACTCAACACAACAATCTATTCCCGCTACCTCTCGCTTCCCGACTTCCCCGAAGTAAAAACCATGGCTGCACGTTACCGCAGCCTTTACGGCGAGGAGATGGAGGAGGCTGTCCCCATGCAGGCCCTCATAGGGTATGACACCGCTAAATTCGTCATCACTTCGTTGCGCAACAACGAGGGTAGTTTCAGTGACAGTTCAATGGACTACGACGGTGTGCAGATGGGCTACTCGCTTGAAGAAGTGACCGACGGCGGTCTGGTCAACGAAAACCTCTATTTGATTGAATATCGCCCGGGAGGAACTCTCTCCAAGACTCGCCTATGAAAAAATTATTCTTGCTTTTGATGCTTCTGCCCTGGGTAAGCCTGCTTAATGGACAGACACATTATGAATCACATGTTCATGTAGGAGGCCATGCCGGCGTGACAATGTCGGAAATGTCATTCTCACCCTCCGTCAAGCAGAAGTTCACACAGGGACTGACCATGGGTGTGGCAGTCCGTTATGCCGAGGAACGCCACGTTGGGCTTATCGCCGAACTCAATCTGGCACAACGCGGGTGGGCTGAAAAATTCGAGGAGTCACCGCTGAACTATTCCCGTACGCTGACCTACATCGACCTCCCGGTAATGACCCATATCTTTTTTGGAGGACGTAATTTCAAGGGATTTGTTAACCTCGGTCCGCAGATAAGTTATATGGTAGGGAGCAGCATATCTTCCAACTTTGATTACGCCAATCCTAAGTCAGACCCTGACTTCCCGACCACCTTCCGCATGACCGAGCAGATGTCGATGCCGGTGAAAAACAAGTTTGACTACGGCATCACTGCCGGATTAGGATGTGAAGGTATCATCCGCCGCCGCCATTCGGTGATGCTTGAGGCAAGGTTCTACTACGGTCTGGGTAACATCTACTCATCGACAAAAAAAGACACCTTCAGCGCCTCGCGAAACATCAGTTTAGCCATAACTCTGGGCTATATGTTCCGCATCAAATAACCCCTTTTAAGAAACTGTTTAAATTTATGAGAAATATTTTTCTATACTCTGCTTTTAAGGATCTTTTTGGCGATTTTTGCCAAGTCTCGTCGGTCACGATGCCCGCATCGCTCCCTCCTCAACTTGCAAAACTCATCCAAAAATATCCTCAAAATCATTCG
>JAAVGE010000067.1 GCA_014800385.1 Bacteroidales bacterium | reverse complement strand
CCTGCGAGTTTGAATGAAATTTCGTTTGAGTCAACCGGGTGCATCTTACCGTCATAAATGCAGACGCGAACGTCGCGTGCGTATGACCCTGTCAATGGTCCTTGTTCCATACGTTCCATCAACCCTTTGACAATAGCCGGAATGAATCGAGCATCGATAGCACCGCCGACAATACAGTTGCAGATAACCAGTTTGCCACCCCAATCCAGAGGTATTTCCTGTGTATCACGTACGTTCATTTTGAATTCCTGATTGCCGAAACGATAAGAGTCAGGTGCCGGCATACCTTCGTAGTAAGGCTCAATAATCAGATGAACCTCGCCGAACTGACCGGCTCCACCGGATTGTTTCTTATGACGATAGTCGGCACGGGCTGCCTTAGTAATGGTTTCGCGATAAGGAATTTTGGGTTCTTCAAAGATAATGGGGAGTTTGTCGTTATTTTCAACACGCCATTTAAGAGTGCGCAGGTGGAATTCACCCTGACCGGAAAGAATGGTCTGTTTCAGTTCTTTTGACTGAACTATTTCCCATGTAGGATCCTCCTCATGCATGCGTGTGAGTATAGCACTGAGTTTTTCAGCATCACTTTCTGTAACAGGGCGGATGGCACGCTGATATTTGGGTGCGGGATATTTAATGAAATCAAATGCTATTTCACAACCCTTTTCGTCAAGAGTATTACCGGTTTTTGCATCTTTAAGTTTAACAGTTGCACCGATATCACCGGCGCAGAGTTTGTCAACCTGCGTTTTAATCTGACCGCAAACGCAATAGATCTGTGCAATGCGTTCCTTGCTTCCGCGGCTTACATTGTCAAGGTCGACTCCGGCAGTCAATGTTCCTGACATTACCTTAAAGTATTGAACTTCACCGATGTGGGGTTCTACAGTTGTCTTGAACATGAATATAGAGAGAGGACCGTTTGAATCGGGGTTTACTTCGTTACCTTCTGTGTCGACAGGTGCCGGCATCTCTTCAACAAAGGGAACGACATTTCCGAGGAATTCCATCATGCGGCGAACACCCATATCCTTGAGGGCGCTAACGCAGAACACCGGATAGATAGAGCGGCTGATAAGCCCCTTGCGGATACCTTCGCGCATTTCATCCTCGGTAAGATGACCCTGCTCAAAGAATTTTTCCATCAGCGTTTCATCGTTTTCTGCTGCTGCTTCAACCAGATGTTGGTGAAGTTCCTTGGCTTTGTCCATTTCCTCAGCGGGAATATCCTCAATAGTGGGCACGCCACCGTCAGGACCCCATGAATATTTTTTCATCAGCAGAACGTCAATCATGGCATTGAAGCCCGGGCCGCATGACAGGGGATATTGAATAGGCACAACTTTGGATCCAAAAATATCCTTCATCTGTTCTATAACATTCTCATAGTCGGCTTTTTCTCCGTCCAACTGATTCAGTGCGAATATAACAGGTTTCTTGAGTTTCGCAGTGGTGCGGAAAATATTCTGTGTGCCTACTTCCACTCCGTATTGGGCGTCAATCAGAATGACACCTGTGTCGGTCACATTAAGTGCTGTAATGGCATTTCCCACAAAGTCATCAGCCCCCGGACAGTCTATGACATTTAATTTCTTTCCCAGAAATTCTGCATAGAACACTGTAGAGAAAACGGAATAACCGTACTCCTTTTCAACGGGGAAATAGTCGCTGACAGTATTCTTTCCGTCAATCGTGCCACGACGTTTTATAACTCCACACTCATAGAGCATTGCTTCTGCGAGTGTGGTTTTCCCTGAGCCTTTGCTTCCGAGCAAGGCTATATTCTTAATTTCGTTGGTCTGATAGAACTTCATGATGTATTAGTTTTAGTTTAATTTTCAAGTTAGTTATGTCAGGTTGTTAAAAGTTTGCTAAATGTAGGCATAATTATTGGAATAGGAATAAATTATTAATATGTTACATAACATAATTGTAAATCATCAATGTGTTACTCGCGAATTTTCAGCGAGTTAGGGCTCTGACGGACGCAAAGAATATTTCTCAACCGCCTAAAACTGATAAAAAATTAAGTAAAATCGCAGGAACAGATGAAATTATCCGGCAATTCTTCGTAACTTTGGCATAAAATTTGTTATGTTGGTGATTACGCCGCCATCGTACAGCATTTCTTTTACGGTGAATTGACGGTAATGCCAATTGATAATACACACTTATAATATATATGAGCGATTTTTCAAACGACGAAACAAAAGGTACAAAGGTTGTTCAAATGGGGCAGATTGATGTTTCCAAAAGTCAACTGAAACCACTGGATCCAACAGACCTCCCGATACTCCCTACAAGAAATCTGGTGCTTTTCCCCGGAGTGACAATACCTATTAATATAGGACGCGAGTCATCATTGCGGCTTGCTGAATATGCAATGGAGCATCATGTGCCCGTAGGTGTGGTGTGTCAGTTGAATCCTGAAACGGAACATCCTTCTGTTGCCGACCTTTATAGTGTAGGCGTGATAGTGGAAGTGCTTCAGATGCTTCCTCTTCCCGATGGATCAAAGGCTATCATTGTTGTGGCGCGCGATAAAATTCATGTGAACGGTGTCGGTACCGGTAATGGAATACCTGGTACGCTTTCGGCAGATGTTACGGTTGTGAAGGATCGTAAGCCTCGGGTTAAACTTGATATGTACAACCGAATGGTTGCATCAATACGCGACACCGCTATAGATTTGATTAAACGTAATGCGGGTGACGGGGGACAGGAGTTTATCTTCAACCTTAACAACATGGAGTCCCCGGAAATGATAATCAATATGGTCGCAACAAACTTCCCCATGGAGGTTCCGACTAAAGTTGATCTGTTGTCAATCGGAAACTTGCGTGACCGTGCTAATAATCTTCTTTTGGAATTGAATATGTGTGTGGAGTTCAGTACCATCACACAAAATATTCATGAGAAAACCAAACAGGCGATGAACGAGCAGAAACGCGCTGCATTTCTTCAGCAACAGATGGAGTCAATCCGAACCGAACTCTATGGCGACGAAGATGATGCAACCGTTCTTGCCCAACGTGCCGAAGAAAAGAATTTCCCCGAGCATGTTGCCAAGGCATTCAATAAAGAACTGGAAAAGATGCGCAGATTGAATCCGTCTACTCCGGATTATTCTGTCATATATACCTATCTGGAAACATTGCTGGATTTGCCATGGAATACCCCCTCGGACTATCTTAAGGATTTTGATGAGGCGGAATCAATTCTCGAGGCGGATCACTATGGTTTGGAGAAAGTGAAAGAGCGTATCCTGGAACAGATAGCCTTACTGATGAATAATCCTGAGGGGCGTTCTCCTATTATATGCCTTGTAGGTGCACCCGGTGTTGGAAAGACATCGCTTGGAAAGTCGATTGCATCGGCCTTAGGACGCGAATACCAGCGAATTTCCCTTGGAGGTCTGCATGACGAGGCGGAGTTACGTGGGCATCGCAGAACCTATATCGGGGCTGCACCGGGTCGTGTTATTGACGCACTGAAAAAATGCGCTACCACCAACCCTGTTCTGCTTCTTGATGAGGTAGATAAGATTGGAAAGGATTACAAAGGAGACCCTGCTGCGGCACTTCTCGAAGTTCTTGATCCGGAGCAGAACTGCCATTTCCATGACAATTATGTTGATGTTGACTATGACTTGTCTGATGTGCTTTTTATTGCAACAGCCAACACCCTGTCAACTCTGTCGCGTCCTCTTCTTGACCGTATGGAGATAATTGAAATTCCCGGCTACCTGCTTGAGGAAAAGATGGAGATAGCCAAACGTCATCTTATCCCTAAGAAACTGTCGGAGAGCAATATGTCGGTCGATGAGGTAAAATTCACTGACGATGCTATAAAGAAAATAATCGAATCTTATACATCCGAGAGTGGTGTTCGACAACTTGAAAAGAATATTTCATCAGTAATCCGTAAACTTGTACTTGCAAAAATGCGTACAGGCGTTAAAGAGGTTACTCTTGAGCCTGCCGACATCGTAAAATTATTAGGGGTTGAAAAGGTCTCTAAAGAGCAGTACGAAAACAACGACTATGCAGGAGTTGTAGCCGGTCTCGCCTGGACTGAGGTAGGTGGTGAAATCCTCTATGTGGAGGCTTCGCTTGCACCCGGAAAAGGGGAAAAACTAACCTTGACAGGAAATTTAGGAGATGTGATGAAGGAATCGGCAGTTATAGCATTGCAGTATGTTAAGGCTCATGCGGATAAATTCAATATCTCTCCTGAACTTTTTGAGAAATATAATCTGCATGTTCATGTTCCGGAAGGCACAATACCTAAGGATGGTCCATCGGCCGGAGTGACTATGGTTACCGCAATTGTTTCAGCGTTCACTCAGAAGAAGGTTAAACAGCGTTTGGCGATGACCGGAGAGATAACGCTGCGTGGCAAAGTGCTGCCCGTAGGTGGTATACGTGAAAAGATTCTTGCTGCTAAACGAGCAGGAATCAACGAGATCGTTTTGTGCAGCCGAAACAAGAAAGATATCCTCGAAATTCCCGAGAAGTATCTTGAAGGAATGACATTCAATTATGTTGACACCATTCCCGAAGTGATTGAAATAGCATTAACTAATGAAAAATCTGTTGATGCGATAAATCTGTAATACAGAAACCGTTTCTGAAAAGGGGAGGAATGAAGAAATTCGTTACCTCCTTTTTTTTACACCAGCAGAAAAAAAACGGGTTGCAAATTCAATTCAGAAATTGCAACCCGTTTTTTATCGGTGTATCCTTTATTTGATTTTATCAACCAGTTCGCTGCCGGCTTTGAATTTGATGGCTTTACGAGCGGGGATAACGATAGATTCTTTAGTACGGGGATTGATGCCGGTACGTTCTTCTTTTTTAGCAACTGAGAAAGTTCCGAAACCAACAAGAGTTACTTTGTCGTCTTTAGCAAGAGATTCGGTTACTGCTTCGATGGCAGCCTCAAGTGCGCGTTTTGCATCAGCCTTGGTGAGTTGACCTTTTTCGGCGATAGCATTGATGAGTTCGCTTTTATTCATGATTGGTAAATTTTAATATTGTGAATATTTCCGGCAAATATAATAGTAATATTTTAATATTCAACAATTTTTCATAAAAAATTTAGTAAAAAATAGCGGTTTTTTCAGATATACACGAAAATAGTTCAAAAACAGGGGCTTTAAGAGTGTTTTTAAGCCTAAAAATCTGAATACAAACCGCTTGGTCACTGACGGAACAAAATATTATCATGATAAAAAAAGAGGGCTTGTCTCACGACATACCCTCGTCTAAACCTTTATCTTAATCTAATACTATGAAAAACACACGGACAAAGTTATAGATTTATTTTGAATTGAGCAAATCTTTTTATAAAAAATCATAAAAAATTAACTAAATCAGTGTGAAATCTGCTGTTTTATGTTGTCAAGCATGGTAAATGCCTCATTCCTGGAAGCATTTATAAGGGCCGGAACGTGAGCATCACTATTGACAACTATCGGTACATTATTCCGGATAAGTTTTTCCCAGTATCTGACCGCGGGGAAGAGTCGTCCTCGTTCAGCAAATACTTTGGTGTTGATTTCAACGATTATTTTATGGGATATGATGTTGTCGATTAGTTCGCTGACAAGTGCCTGATACCATGATTCATCTTCAATGCCGGGACGGAAGTGATTGCTGTTTTCGCCAATCTTGTCAAAATGTCCGATTATGTCAAATCCTCCTTTCTGTACCATCTGAATGGAGTGCTCGTAAAATTTCTCTACGACATAGCGTATGTCATTATTGAATTTGGCGTGCATTCGCTGGCTGAAGCGTTCAAAACTTCCGTCAACATCAATCTGTTCTCCTTCGGGAGTCGGGACAAAATGGACAGATCCTATTCTATAGTCAAGAGGTATGGACTGAAAGAAAGGGTGGGAGGGGCCCCATTCATCTCCAAGGTAGTCTATCTCCATTGATGCGAAAAATCGTACATGCTTGCCATGACGCTCCGTGATTCGCTTGACTTCGTCGAGGTATCGCTCCACATTGCCCGCAAGCATATTGCATGAAGATGTCACAGGCACGGGGGAATGCGGAGAAAATCCGTAAAGGTCAAAATTCATTTCAACAGCCTTGCGAGCGAATGCTTCCATCTGGGCACGCCCATCGCAAAATTCTGTGTGAGAATGAAGTGTGTAGTGCCGGCTATCGCCTATTTCACCTATTATATCCATTGCCCGGGTTATTAATATTCAAATACTCTGGAGGATTTTCCGGTTTTAATTCTATTGAGATAATAGAAGAAAAGTATGGTGAACAATAGCGAAACTCCCACGCCCGAACCAACCGAGATATACCAGTCCATACCCAATCCTTCAGGTCGGGGTGCGAACATCAGGTAACTGATGCTGACTGCTGTCATGAACATGGCCGGAAGGAGGGTGATATAGTAGAATTTTTGTTTTCTTCCAAGATAGACCGTGCAAGCCCAGAGTGTAAATACCGCCAGAGTCTGGTTGCTCCACGCAAAATATCGCCAAAGGACATTGAAATCGAGGAACATCAGTGCAAACACGATAGCAAAGATCGGGAGGGAGATGGCCAGGCGTGATAGGAATTTTTTCTGGCTGACTTTCATGAAGTCAGCCACAATGAGACGCGCGCTGCGGAGCGCTGTATCGCCTGTTGATATAGGAGCAGCAATGACACCTATCATGGCAAGCAGACCGCCAAAGGAGCCGAGCCATTCAAACGAAAGGTCGTGCACGAGGTCACCGGGTTGGTGTGTGGTCATATATTCGCCCATCTGGTCATATCCCCCTACGAAGGCTATGGCACCGGCTGCCCATATAAGTGCTACAAATCCTTCTGTTACCATGGCACCATAGAATACAGGACGTGCCAGTTTCTCGTTTTTGAGACATCGGGCCATCATTGGTGATTGTGTGGCATGGAATCCGGATATGGCACCGCAGGCAATAGATACGAACATCATGGGGAAGATGGGGTGGGAGGCCGCTGCATCACCGGTAAATCGGCTGTGGAGTCCGTCGGTTAATCCGTCAGGGATGGTTATAGTGTTAGTTATGGCTCCGTAAATAAGTACACCGAGAATCCCAACAGCCATGAACAGTAACGCAAATCCGAAAATAGGATATAGATTACCGATAAGTTTGTCAATGGGTAGAAGTGTCGCTGCTATATAATATATAAATATGAGTGCAACCCAAAACATACGGTCCATCCAGTCCGGGGTCATACCGGCAATAAGGTCGGCCGGCGTCAGTACAAATACCACTCCGACCAGAATGAGAAGCACTATGGAGAACACTCGCATGATGTTTCTGACAGTGCTTCCTAATTCATGGCCTACAATCTCGGGGAGTGAGTTTCCCTTGAATCTTAATGAAATCATTGCCGAGATGAAATCGTGCACGGCACCGGCGAAGATTGTACCGAAAACAATCCAGAGGAATGCGGCGGGACCGAACATGATACCCATAATGGCACCGAAAACAGGTCCCAGCCCGGCAATATTCAGAAACTGTATAAGGAACACCTTCCATGTGGGCATAATGATGAAATCAACACCATCATTCATGGTTACCGCCGGTGTCTGGCGATCCGGTTCAACACCGAATATTTTTTCTGCAAAAAAACCGTAAACGAAATAGCCGCCTATAAGTACGGCTATCGCTAAAAGAAATGTGGTCATTATGATTCTGCCTTTATTACTTTATTCTTCAAATTTTTCAACTCTTCGATTAGGGAGATCTTCTCATTTTCCATACGCTTTATTTCGTATGCTATCTGGCGGTTTCCATCGGAATATTTCTGTCGATAGGTGTTGAGCGTGGCACAGGTAGTGTTGTAGTCCTCAAGTTTTTCCATGTATTCCTTCATGAGTCGCGCTCCGTCTGCTGAACGGAACTTCTTATATGAGGTATATACCCCTTTTCCGGGTATGCTTATGACAAACTCCGGAGCCGGTTGTTCAACATCAGCCTCCATTCTCTTACTGATACGGTTCAGGAGTTTAGTGTAATCTTTTCCTTCAGCCCAAGTTTTTTTATATGAGTCAATACGCGCATAGGATGCAAGGTCAGGATCATCAACTTCGTAGTTAACACGCATCTCCGAAGGGATGAAAGTGTAGATTGTTACCTTACCCGGTATTTTATTTCTATCGGTTGCCCACCAGCCTACACCATTCTGTTCATCAATTGCAAGCATATAGTCATTGTACGGCGAGTTGTAGGGCATTCCCAGATTCTGTGGCTGGAAAAACTTACCCTCGTCATTCCTTCGGGTAATAAAAATGTCGTATCCACCTATTGAGTTCTCTCCATCATTTGCAAAGTAGAGAGTTACCCCGTCATTCATCAGATAAGGGTAATTCGCATCTCCGCCTTCATTGAGTTGCTCCCCAAGGGATATAGGTTTTTCCCATTCTCCACCATAAAGTTGTGAGGAGCACACCAGATTAGTTTTCATGGAGGAGTCATCCATTGCCCATATCATCTCCACACCATCGGGTGACACATACACCACCGATGGTTCGGCAACAGAAAATTCCGATTGAATTTGACTGGGCGCCAACAGATGTCCGCAATCGCGTGACAATTTATAATATTTGAAAAAGTCCTCTTTGTCAACGCTGATACTGTCAATGATTGTGATTTTTTCAACACGGTCAAGCATGTTGCGCGTACGGGTAATCATTGATTCCAACTCGGCGGAATTATCCGGCAACTGCTTTCTTGATTTTTTTAATCCCTTGCGATACAATTCAATATCACCATCCGCGTCATCCAGACGATATTCAGTCAAAGCCAGACGTGCAAGTGACAGCCAAGCATCGTTCTCACCTTTTTTCTGTGCTTCTTTGTATGCTGAAATTGCGGACGCACTGCTGTCAAGAGCAACATAACAGTCACCCATCAATAAATGTATTTTACCATCTTTAGGTTTCGCCTTAGCGAGACTTTTCAAGGTGCTCAACGCTTTTTCCGGTTCTCCCGTTTTCATCAGCATCTCTGCTTCGGCTATATCCTGAGATCTGACTGAGAAAGGAATTGAAAAAGTCAGCAACGGGAGTGCTGAAAACATGAGTCGAGTTAGAAGTGTAGCCATGATTGATACACATTAAATATTTTATAAATAGAGCGATAATCGGCAATGGTATGGCGGCAGGGTAAAATTCCGTTTTCATCATTTATTTCCAATAGATGATTATATCGTAATTGCTGATTACCAAAAAATAACAGTCAAAATTACAAAAAATAACAGTCAAAATTACAATTTTTTACTGAGAAATGCAGCATGATAGCGTTAAGAAATTTTAAGTTGTGAAAAATATGAGAAAATTATGCTGAAAGTTTGGTGATTAACCCAAAAAAAATATGTAAATTTGCAACTATCTTTGTTAAACGGCCACGTTGTATGTGGCATAATTGGAAAAAACAAAATATTTTAATGATAAACATCACTTTCCCTAATGGTGACGTCAAGCAGTTTGAAAAGGGTATAACCCCTCTGCAAATTGCCGAAAGTTTGAGTTCACAGTTGGCTCGTGACGTCCTGGCAGCATCGGTAAATGAACAAGAATGGGACCTTACTCGCCCCATCACCGAGGACTCTACAATAAAACTGTTTAAATGGGATGACCCCGAAGGCAAACATGCTTTCTGGCACAGTTCCGCACACCTCCTTGCAGAGGCGCTTCAGGAACTTTATCCCGGAGTGAAATTCGGTATCGGTCCGGCTATTGAAAACGGTTTCTATTATGATATAGATCCGGGTGACAATGTGATTACCGCTGCTGAGTTCCCCAAAATTGAGAAAAAAATGCTTGAACTCGCTCAGCGCAAGGAGGAAATCAAACGTGCAGACATCAGTAAGGCTGATGCACTGAAACTCTTTGGCGATCGTGGCGAGGAATATAAGTGTGAATTGATCAGCGAACTTGAAGATGGTCATATCACCACCTATACTCAGGGTTCGTTCACTGACCTTTGTCGTGGTCCTCATATCCCCAACACTGCACCCATCAAGGCAGTGAAGATTACCTCTCTGGCCGGCGCATACTGGCGTGGCGACGAGAAGCGCAATCAGTTGGTGCGTGTTTACGGTATTACCTTCCCCAAGAAAAAGATGCTTGATGAGTATCTTGTGCTGATGGAAGAAGCGAAGAAACGTGACCACCGCAAACTTGGTAAAGAGATGGAACTTTTCGCATTCTCGCAGAATGTTGGTGCCGGTCTGCCTCTCTGGCTTCCCAAAGGTGCCGCTCTTCGCGACCGTCTGGAACAGTTCCTCCGCAAAATTCAGAAGAAGTATGGTTATCAGCAGGTAATCACCCCACATATCGGTAACAAGATGCTTTACGTGACTTCCGGTCACTATGCAAAATATGGTAAGGACTCATTCCAACCCATACACACTCCCGAAGAAGGTGAAGAATATCTGCTCAAACCTATGAACTGCCCTCACCACTGCGAAATATTCCGCGCATTCCCCCGCAGTTACCGAGAACTCCCTCTGCGTCTTGCTGAATTCGGTACTGTTTACCGTTATGAGCAGAGTGGTGAACTTCACGGTCTGACACGTGTTCGAGGCTTTACTCAGGATGATGCGCATATCTTCTGTGCTCCTGACCAGATCAAGGAAGAGTTCCTTAAGGTTATGGATATCATATTCTTTATCTTCAAGGCTCTGAAATTTGAGAACTTCGAGGCTCAAATTTCACTTCGCGACCCCAATAACAAAGAAAAATATATTGGTAGCGACGAAAATTGGCATCTGGCAGAATCTGCTATCATCGAGGCTTGTGAAGAAAAAGGCTTGAAGGCACGCAAAGAACTGGGAGAAGCAGCATTTTACGGTCCCAAACTTGACTTCATGGTAAAAGATGCCATCGGCCGCCGTTGGCAGTTAGGAACTATTCAGGTGGACTATAACCTTCCTGAGCGATTCCAGTTGGAATATACCGGTTCAGACAACCAGAAGCACCGTCCGGTGATGATTCACCGTGCGCCCTTCGGTTCAATGGAACGTTTCGTGGCTGTTCTGCTTGAACATACTGCCGGCCGATTCCCGCTCTGGCTTGCACCCGAACAGGCTGTAATCCTACCCATCAGCGAGAAGTTCAATGACTATGCATACGAAGTAAAACGTGAACTTGAAAAAGACGACATCCGTGTTGAAGTAGATGACCGCAATGAGAAAATAGGCAAGAAAATTCGCGACAACGAACTCAAAAGAGTGCCCTATATGCTCATTGTTGGAGAAAAAGAAGCAGAAAATGGTGAAATTTCTGTAAGAAAACAGGGTGAAGGTGATAAAGGTTCGATGAAAATTACTACCTTTGCAGAAAATTTGAATGCTGAAATAAAAGCAATGACTAACGAATAAATTCCTGAATGGAGAAAAAACCTGTAAATACCCCCCAGCCCCAACGAAATAACGGGGGCCCCCAAGGTCGACGTGTCGACAACAAGAAGAACGACCGTGACGCCTATGTGATTAATGAACGCATCCGCGCCCGTGAGGTTCGACTGGTCGGTGACAACGTTGAGAATGGTGTATACACTATTCAGGAAGCATTGCGCATTGCAGATGATCTGGGCTTGGATCTGATTGAAATCTCTCCCACCGCTCAGCCCCCTGTGTGCCGTGTACTGGACTATCAGAAGTTCCTCTATCAGCAAAAGAAACGTCAGAAGGAACAGAAGGCTAAGGCTACAAAAGTTGTTGTCAAGGAGATCCGTTTCGGACCGCAGACAGATGACCACGACTACAACTTCAAACTCAAGCACGCCATCAGTTTCCTTCAGGAAGGCTCAAAAGTTAAGGCCTACGTATTCTTTAAAGGTCGCTCCATCCTCTTTAAGGAACAGGGCGAGGTTCTTTTGCTTCGCTTTGCCAACGACCTTGAGGAATATGGAAAGGTAGAACAGATGCCGTTGCTGGAAGGAAAGCGTATGATCATCATGCTTTCGCCCAAAAAAAAATAATAATTGACTATCAACGGACTGCGAGTCGGTCCAACAGATAATAACTCGAATTAATAATTTTAAAAACAAAAAAATGCCCAAGATTAAAACTAACTCCGGTGCCAAAAAGAGGTTCGCCCTTACCGGATCAGGAAGAATCAAAAGAAAACATGCTTTTAAGAGTCACATCCTGACCAAGAAAACTAAAAAGCAGAAAAGAAACCTCACTCACTTCGCTCTTATCGCTAAGGTTGACGAAGGCAATGTAAAGGCATTACTTGCCCTCAAATAAAGTTTTCTTTATCAGGTTTCATTTAATTCGTGATTTAAATTTCATTTTATTAACCGAATGTTCAGCCCTAAAGAGCAATTGCCGCTGACATTCACAAACTGAAAAAAAATGCCAAGATCAGTAAACCACGTTGCCTCAAGAGCACGCCGTAAAAAAATCTTAAAACTCACTCGCGGTTACTTCGGTTGCCGTCGTAATGTCTGGACAGTAGCAAAGAACACCTGGGAAAAAGGTTTGACTTATGCTTACCGTGACCGTAAAGACAAAAAACGCAACTTCCGCGCTCTCTGGATTCAGCGTATCAACGCTGCTGCCCGTCTTGAGGATCTTTCATACTCTAAACTGATGGGTCTTATCCACAAAGCAGGTATTGAAATCAACCGTAAAGTCCTCGCTGACCTCGCTCTCAACAATCCCGCTGCTTTCAAAGCAATTGTTGACAAAGTGAAAAACGCTTGATATCAGCAACTTTACTGAATAAATTTAATGGGTGCGCCGAGATTTCTTGACGCACCCTTATTTCTTAAATAAACTATAGAAGTTTGCCAGATGTTTTTCTCCATCGAATTTGTAAATAACCGCTTTGACAAGTTTAATAAATTGATTTTTAAAGGGCGTCTGCCTCGTATTCCTGTCAAGTTGTCTCGTTCAAAGTCATCTGTGGGGATGTTCTGCACGAAATATAAACATCTGTCAGACGGTTCTAAACTCCTTGTGTCACGCCATTTCTCATTCAGTAAATGTTTTGACATGGATGAGCATGCTCTTGAAGATGTTATAATTCATGAGATGATTCACTATTTAATCAATTTTGAGGGTGTTAATGATACTTCGCCACATGGTAAAGTATTCAGGAGTTTAATGACTAAAATAAATAAGGAATTCAACAGGAATATTACCATCTCTACGAAAACCGCAAAGGCAAGCGTAAAAACAATAAGACTTACAAGGAAGTGGCATATAATAGCCGTAATGAAAGTGAGGGATGGATCAGTAGGTATCAAAATCTTACCACTCATCGCAGACAAAGTAGCCTATTATTATCGCCACGTCAGACAGTCTCCTCAGATAAACGCTATTCGGTTATACATTCATAATGCCCCGTTTTTCAGCAATTATCCTACTTCTACCGCTCTTAAATATCATGTAGTTGATGAGGAATTGCTGCGAAAGGAATTGACCGGTGGACAGTTAATTTATATTGAAGGTGATATATTGAAAAACGGCATAATTTACAACGGAGGGGAATTGTTTTGATTTTAGGTTACAACTCGTGGTTATCGAGAATTCTAAGAGATGTAATCATTTTAAGGCTGATAGATGTGGAATCTTTCAGAATCAATCGCTTATCATACTCATCAATTCTTCTTATTTCACCACGCATAGTCAGGTATTTACCACCGGATTTACGCTCGTCGGGTACAAAATAAGTTATCTCCACCATCATATTGATGTTTCTCATCATCATAAAGGATAGTTTAGCGGACATCTCTTTGAGATCATGTTCTCCGGGCTCACGGAATACAGAAGTAGTTCTCGCTGTTTCCAATAAAGCCTCATCATGTCCCGTTAGCGCAGCAAATGGTGCGAACTGTGCTCCCCTGGCGTTAAGGGACATCCGTTCCCGGATAGGTTCAGGACGGCTTAAATTCATTATATCATCGTATCGTCCCATCAGGCTTTATGTCCTCCTATTTGTTTGTTCCTGTCTTTTTGTGTAGCACCGTCTTCGTAGTTGAGACCTCGAAGAATTGCATTCTTTCCGAACATTTTCTTTATTTTTAATATAGCCTCCTGACTTTTTCGCTCTTTTATCAACTGTTCATCTGATACCTGATCCGTCCGTTCTTCTTCAAAGAGAGATAGTTGAACAATGCCCTCATTATTGCATATATCGCTTTCAGACCGGAGTTTGTTGATAGACAATGTTATCCTACGAATCAACAGATAGGGCTTAACAATTCGGTCATATAATTCCCCGACCTTCTTCATCATTATACGGGCCGAGGATGTAGGTGAATCAAAGTTTACCGTGCCATGAGCATGAAAAGGGATCAACCGGCCATAGAAATCTTTAGTTACCTTCCCGTCATAACGGTCACGGATTTCCGGTCTGGTAAGAGATTCCGCATCATAACCGACCTCCAGGACAATTTGCGAAGTAACCTGCTTCTTATCAATCAAAGTGAGCGCAGAAGAGTCAACGATTTCAAGAGTCACTATTTTGGCTTTATCGGCGGGGTAGGGCGATGACAGGACCTGCCCGGTAGAGATTGAATGTGTTTCAGGCTTATATCCCTTTATGTGCTTCATTTCTACCGGTTCAACACCCCAGGCATGATCAATCAGCAATTCAGCGTTAACACCGAACTGCTTATATAAAAACTCCTGATGGGTCAGGGAGCAGCGCGCTACATCTCCCATCGTCAGCAGACCGAAGCCGGCAAGGCGTTTGGCTATGCCGCGTCCTACGCGCCAGAAGTCCGTTATAGGAGCATGAGTCCACAGTTCTTGCCGATAGGAGAGTTCATCAAGTTCCGCTATACGAACACCATCTTCATCCGGACGCATCTTCTTTGCCTTTATATCCATCGCAATCTTAGCCAGATAAAGATTTGTCCCTATCCCGGCTGTAGCAGTTATGCCTGTCTCTGCCAGAACTTCGCGAATCATTTTCATGGCCAGATCATGAGCAGACATATTGTATAATCCTAAATATTCCGTGGCATCGATAAACACTTCATCAATGGAATAAACATGTATATCCTCAGGAGCGATATATCGGAGATAAATCTGATATATTCGGGTACTATATTCTATGTAATGGGCCATACGAGGAGGAGCCACCAGGTAATCTACGGCAAGCGAACGGTCTAAACTCAGTTCTTTAAATGAGGTAGATGATATATGTCCGGCCCTACGCTCACGGTTTACTTCTCTTACACGTTGAATTACTTCAAACAGCCTGGGGCGACCACCAAGTCCGAATGATTTAAGAGCGGGAGAGACAGCCAGGCATATTGTTTTTTCAGTTCGGGAGGAATCGGCTACAACCAGGCATGTGTCAAGCGGATCAAGATTCCGTTCAACACACTCCACCGAGGCGTAAAATGATTTCAGGTCTATGGCTATATATTTCCGTGGTTCCATCTTTATTACAAATATAGCAAAAAATTGCGACATATTCAATTTAAAATAAGCACCAATTACGATAAGGGGTCTAATATCTTGAACCTTTTACACTTACGGATTGTTAGAATAGAAAAATAATTGAAATTTAAACAACTATGAAGAAAACTATTTTATTTTCAGCAGCCGGTTTAGCACTCCTCTCAATGGCTGCATGTTCAGGAAATTGTTCTGACAAAGGTTCATGCGCAAAATCTGATGTCGATGAAGTATATACCGGTGTAATCCCTGCTGCGGATACCGAAGGAATACGCTGCACGCTCCTCCTTGATTATGATGACAGCGGTAAAGATGGAGATTATACATTTGTACAGACCTATATCCAGGCTGACACAACTGCCGCTATCGGTTACAGCGACATCAGCACATTCGTGACAGAAGGCGATTTCAAAGTAGAGCAAAAGGGAGATAAAAAATATATCAAACTTGAAGCAGACAAATCACAGACAGGTGCCGCTGCAACTCCTGTGTACTTTGTTATTGATTCTGACTCTGCAATTACAATGACAAACGATCAACTTCAGGTTACACCCGGTTTGAATTACACTCTCAAGAAATAGCAGTAACTCTGAAATTCGTAAGAATCGAAAACACTCTGGGATATTAATTTCTCAGGGTGTTTTTTGTTCCTTTTGAACTTGTTACGAACCATACACCGACAAAGATCAGCAGCGTAGCAGCGATCTTGATGAAGCCAAAAGTTGCCAATCCCATAATTGATGCCAACAGGGCGGACGTAACCGGCTGAAAATAGTTGTACATGGCGACTGCCGTCGGTTTAAGATGTTTCTGAGCATAGGGTATTGTCAGGTAGGCCAGGAATGTGGCAAACAGAACAATATAGATAATTGATAGCCAGACTTTTGCGGGAATAAGCGCAAAGTCAACTTTCAATAATTCAGGTAACATTGCAACTCCAAATGTGCAGGATGACATAATAAACATCCATTTCATCAAGGTAAATGCTGAGTAGCGGCTGATAAGGTCGCGAAACAACACGTAATACAGCGCGGCACATAATTGTGCTACAAGACACAGCGAATCGCCTAATACAGGATTGGAAGCGGCAGCCCCGCCTGCAGACTGACCGAATACCATGAGTAATGCTCCGGTCAGCCCGAGTCCAACCCCGAGAGCCTTCAGCCATGTGATTGGCATACCTATGAAAATGGCTGCACAAATCATTGTAAACAAGGGGGTAAGGGTGGACATTACCGATGAATCAATAGGTGATGTATAACTTATGCCGACAATATATAATGCTTGGTTGAATGTGATTATAAGCAGAGATGCGGCAAGGAGTTTAATCCAGTCATTTTTCCTGATTGTTTCATTAGGTGCCACTGATTTAGGGAGCAGTACACCCATTATTAAAAATACTATCGTGCCACCGATAATACGGATTGCTGACAACTGCAGACCGGATAGAGTGCCATTTTGAAGAATAAGTTTGGTTACAGGAGATAATCCACCCCATATCATGTTTGCAAGCAAAATTGCTCCATGAGCCTTCAGTTCATCTTTGCTCAGCCTCATTTTCTTTTTCGTTTTGGATACTTCTTCTTAAACTGCTTTTTTGATCCGTTATATGTATCAAGATCAACATCACCCTTCAATCCTTTGACTTTGCCGGTGTGGCTGTATTGCCAGAACACCCAATTTGCATCCGTCGGAGGGTCGGTGAATGAACAGATCCATAAAGGATAGGAAGGGAAATTTGGTTTAATATAATTAGTATAGCCATGTTTATTTGTGTAAAACATAATCTTATACCCGTTTTTTTCCATTATCCCAACCATGGTTTTGAGGCGTGCCACAATGGTCTTGTTCTTTACTTTCTTTGAATTACCGTGTTGTTCCACATCAATGACTATCGGTAACTCGAATTGCTTTCCTTTAATGGCTCTTATGAAATTGTTTGCCTGCGCCTCTCCGTCAACATCAAATCTGAAATAATGATATGCTCCTACAGGTACTTTAGCGTCAACCGATTTGTTATAGAGTGTTGAAAAGGTTGCATCACGCTGAATACCATGCGAGGCTCTGAGAAAGATGAAATCCACGTTGGCTGCCACACTGTCAAAACTCTTGATTTTGTTATAGCGTGACAGGTCAATACCTCTGACCGGATACTTTTTCAATGATGGTGTGGCCGCTGTTGCTGCGGGACGTGCCAGATGAAACACAGTGAGCCCGAACAATACTGTTGCCAGTATCGCCATCACTCTTCGGATAGGTTTGTTTTTCAGCGGTTGAAACATTCGGTTGTTATTTTTCCAATTATGAACAGTGCGGCATACACGGTCACTATAAGAGCAGAGCAGGGGACATTTATATACGCGGACAGGAATAAACCTGCAAGAGACCCGGTTATTCCTATTGCTCCTGAAATAAATATCAGATGTTTGAAACGTTTGGTAAAGAGTTCTGCTATTAATTGTGGTAGTGAAAGCATCGACATCAAAAGCATTATACCAACCAGTTTTATTGTGAGGACGATGCAAAGTGCCACAAGAACGGTCATTATTGTTGTGATTAACGTAACAGGTAGTCCCGATACTTTTGCGAAATCCCTGTCAAAGGCTACTGCAACAATTTTCTTGAAAAACAATGCAAAGAATAAAGCGAGAACAAGTGTATAACCGGCAAAAATCAGCAGATCATTTGTGCTGACTGTCAGAATATTACCAAAAAGGAAACTGTTCAGTTCAGGGACATAGCCCGGAGTTAGGAACACGAATATGACACCTATGGCCATTCCAACGGCCCAGATAACGGCAATAGCACTATCTTCTCTGAGCCGATAGCGGGTTGATAAGGTTTCTACTCCCAACGAGGATGCTACAGCGAAAGCCGCAGCCATAGCAATCGGGTTCAGACCGAGAAAATAACCGAGCCCGAGTCCGCCGAAACATGCGTGTGTTATACCTCCGGAGATGGCAACCAAACGGCGTGAAATGATATATGTTCCAATCATTGCTGCCGCTATATTAATGATAATCAATCCAATCAGAGCATTACGGAAAAAGGGGTATCCCAACAGTTCAATCATACCTTTGTTTTTTTATTGCGGGCTTCTGTGACAATCATCAGCAATTCATCTTTTACTATTTCGGGCATCGCTATTCCGCGTAGTTGCAGAGAGCGTGCCCATCCTGCGATATCTTCGGGAAGCATCGTGAACAGAATATCCCTGAATATTTCGGTTTCTGCATCAGTATACTGATCCGCCTCTCTTCCCTTGAAAATATCCAGTTCTTCATCATCGTAGTAAACAATTTCCGGTGAGGCCGCTACAAGCAAGGAATCTTTTTCGCACGTCATGTGCATTCCGCAGCACTCCTGAGTTGGCTTGCTGACATCTTCAGTTGGAAGACCTTTATTAATTCTTCTTTTGTTTTCCCATTGGTGAAGTACATACAGCGGAACTCCAACACCAAATAACGATGCTAATATGATTAATGAAACTATCATAAATTGTAGGAAAAGCCAAATTTGGAGAGGTCTTTCCAATAGTCGGGATATGACTTGGAAACGACCTCAATGTCGTTAATGGTAATATTATCGTGCTTGATAGCAGCCGGGGCGAAAGCCATCGCCATTCTGTGGTCCTTATATGTGTCAATAACAACCTTACGGTCAATGGGGGAAACCTTACCGTCCCAGCGTATTGAATCGGAAGTTATCTCGGTTGATACACCTAATTTTTCCAGTTCCCGTTTTAAAGCCATGAGCCGGTCAGTTTCCTTGGATGGCAAGGTTGACAATCCTTTGATTTCAAACGGCTTTCCAAGCATGGCAGCAGTGACGGCGACAGTCTGAGCCACATCAGGCATATTTTCAAGATCAACATTGAGCGGTGAATCATCAACCGGGTAAGGGGAGAGTGTTAAGCCATTATTGGTAAAGCATGCGTTGACACCCATTTGACGGAAAATCTCAATTATGCCGGAATCTCCCTGAAGGGAATCGCGTTTCAGACCGGGCAAATGAACCGTTCTGCCACTCAGGGCAACTATTTCAAACCAATAGGATGCGGCAGACCAGTCCGGCTCTACTGCCATATCATTCAATTTGTATTCTCCAGGAAATACCTTTACTCCATTTTCCTGCACTTCAACCCGAGCATTGCATTGCCTCATCATGGCCGCTGTCATCTTGATATAAGGCAAAGAAACCGGAGGCTCCTTGAACCTTATTTGGAGAGGGCTCATAAAGGTCGGTGCTATCATCATAAGAGCGGAAATATATTGAGAACTTACGGATGCATCCATCCAAATCTCACCTCCATGAAGTTTTTCCCCTTTAATAATCAAAGGGGGAAATCCTTCGTCCGCCTTGTACGAAATTGTTCCTCCCAACTGTTGGAGAGCATCCACCAACGGCTTGATGGGACGTTGTCTCATTCTCTCGGACCCATCAAGTATTACTTCACTTTTATTGCTATAACTATTTGAGAAATAGGCAGTAAGAAATCTCATTGCGGTTCCGGCTGCTCCAATGTTAATATAATGGTCTGAAGTAGTCAGACCATAAATCATAGCATCGGTATCATCGCACTTGCTTACATCAAGAGTCGATGGAGCAACGCCTGCCAAAGCCGCAATTAACAACAAGCGGTTGCTCTCACTTTTTGAAAGTGGGAGCGTGATTGTGATGTTGTCGGAGGATTGTGTATATTTCAGATTATAATTGATCATAAGCACGTTTAAGAGATTCAAGAGCCTCTTTCAGGTAATCACGCGAAGTTGCAATATTCATTCGCATGAATCCGGTACCCTCCTTGCCAAACATCGATCCATCGTTCAATGCCAAATGAGCCTTGTTTATGAAAAAATCAGCCAACTCTTCTTGAGACATATCCATTTTCCTGCAATCAAGCCATACGAGGAAAGAGGCTTCCGGACGAAGCACTCTAATTTTAGGAATATACTTCTTAAAGAATTCTTCAACGAAATCAATGTTTTCATTCAGATACTTTATCAGTTCAATGCGCCATTGCTCGCCATGAGTGTAGGCTGCCTCAGTGGGGATTACCGCTGTGAACGGAGCATCATTGAACTCGTTGACACTCATCCATTTGTAGAAACCTTCGCGTAATTCAGGATTCTTTATGACAGACCATGAACTGACCAGACCGGGGATATTAAACGTTTTTGACGGAGCCCCGAACACGATTCCTGTTCGTTCTGCATCACCTCCTGCCTGAAAATAACAGTGATGAGGTTCTCCCGACAGGATAAGATCAGCATGTATTTCATCTGAGATGACAATCATGTTATGCTTTGCCGCAATCGATGCAACCTCACGCAGAGTATCAAGTTTCCACCGTAGACCGCCCGGATTGTGGGGATTGCAAAGAATCATTATTTTCGGACGTTTCTCGCTTACGACTTTCTCTAATCCGTCCAGATCCATTGAGTAAGAGCCATCATTGTTTAATATCAACGGATTGGTAACAACCTGACGATCATTACCTTCGGCTACGAGGCGAAACGGATGATACACCGGAGGTTGAATCAATATCCTGTCACCTTTCTCGGTGAAGTAATTTATTGCATACGCTATACCACGGACTATTCCCGGGATAAACGATATTTCATCGCGTGAAACATTTACACCAAAATGACTCTTAATCCAACTCATAACCGTATGCCAATATGAGTCATTTACTTTTGCGTAACCAAATTCCCCCTTTTTGATGCGTTCTTCTATAGCCTTGAGAATTTCCGGAGCAACCTCAAAGTCCATATCGGCAACCCAGAGAGGGTAAAGATCAGATCGACCGAAACGAGCCTCCAGATCATCATATTTTATATCGCCTGATCCGCGTCGTTCCAATATTTTGTCAAAATTATAATGCTTCATATCTCACATAAGTTAGAGTGGGGGAGCACCCCCGTCATTACCTACAAAAATACAAATACTTTCTGAGAAATAAAAGTATTGATTCCAAAAGTTTACTACTATGTTAATAAACATTAAATATAAGGTATGTTATATTGTTAATTCAATCAAAATTATTAATTTTGCAAATCACTCGCTATGCGAAAAACATCGGGGATGACCGGTTTTGACAGCGTGTAGAGGTGGTGAGCAAGCATGCAGAGACATAATGGCCGTTCTCTTTAAACATGGACATTGACAATTTTAAATGGCGAAAATAACTACGCTCTTGCTGCTTAATCGAAGTATAGTAGATTAACTTAATCGCCACAACAGTTGTGGCGACAAGACATCGTCCGATGGTCGTAGACCCGAGACACATCGATCCGACGGTGCAGATAAATCGGGAATAGGATACACCCTTTCGCGTGGTGCATCTGAAATTTTAGCGAATAAGGATTCAATTGGCTGTCGTTTGCCTGTTGATTCTCGAAAACCAATAATCGAATAAGCATGTAGAAAACTCATTAGTTCCACGTTTGGACGAGGGTTCAAATCCCTCCATCTCCACTATGTACTACCGAACTTCTTCGGACTAAAGAAGACTTATCGCCCTTTGGGCGCTTTGGCTACAAAGAAACCTCGGACTATCAAGTAGTTCCGAGGTTTTTTGTATCTAATCCTTTCGTTTCAGGACCGAAATAAGACCAAAAAAAGACCACTCCAGACCGAGTTTGGGCACTAACCAGGCACTAAGATTTTGAAAATCGTTTTAGTGCCTAAATAGTGCCTAAAAGTGGTATAAAATTCTAATGCTCAATAATATATACAGACGTAACTCGGACAAAAGTCGGAAAATATACGACTTTTTTAAGGGTGGTAATATATGGAAATTTTTTGATTCCGGACACGATGTCCGATAAGGCTACAGTAACGGGTCATTTCCAATATATTATGCTTGTCCGAAATTAGTCCTTAAATACTAAATGAGTGCTATGTCCTTGATATGACTTTACTTGTCTCGAATGTGTCCAATCCATCAGTATGTTAAACTCGTTATCATGACATCCACCGCTAACCATGCGGAATATGATGACACTAAATCCAAACGTAAAAGATGAAAAAGAGCACATTCAAAGTTCTGTTCTTAATTCGTCGAAACCAAGTGAATAAAGAGGGCAAATGTGCCATTATGATAAAAGTCACTGTTGACGGCGAATATGAGCGGATAAACTCCACCCTTACAATTGAGCCGGAGTTATGGGATTCGTCAGCTTCAAAAGCTATTGGACGTTCCTCTAAAATAGCTGAGTTCAACAAGAGAATTGAGGATATGCGTCATGTCCTAAAAGAACATTACTATGATCTTCTGAACAGACATGGCTATGTTACAGCCGAGATGGTAAAAAATGCTTATACCGGCGTAACTGCAAAGGAAGAATCGTTAGTAACTCTGTATCTACAGCATCTTGAAGATACCAAGAAGCTGGTCGGATTAAGCAAGGCTGATCCCACCTACAAGAAATACGAGCGAATGTACCGCCGTGTCGTAGAGTTTATAAAAAAGAAGTATAACATCACTGACATACCTCTACGAGAAATCAAACCGACATTCATAACGGATCTGGAATTTTTCCTCCGTACTGAATACAAGTACAGCCAGAACACTGTATATAAGTGCATGAAGTTTTTCAAGCAGGTAATCAATAAAGGTATCCGTGCTGGCCTTATATTCGAAGATCCGTTCAACGGATACAGAATTGCCGTTGAAAGAGTTGACAGAGGTTTTCTGTCGGAAGATGAGTTGGCAAAAATGATGGATAAGGAGTTTGCTTCAAAAAGACTGGAGCAAGTAAGAGACATCTTTATCTTTGCCTGCTTCACAGGGCTGGCTTATATAGATCTTGCACATCTTCGGGTCGATAATATCCAAAAGATGTTCGACGGTCGTCTGTGGATTGTTACACATCGACAGAAAACTAACACCAAAGTCACCGTACCACTTCTCCCCCCTGCCCTGAAAATTCTAAAGAAGTACGAGGGGCAGTTCCTTGACGGACAGCTTCTGCCGATCATTACCAATCAGAAGATGAACTGCTACCTGAAAGAGATTGCGGACATCTGTGGTATCAATAAGAACATAACCTTTCACCTCGCCCGGCATACCTTCGCCACGACGATGACGCTCGGAAAAGGTGTTCCCATCGAGTCTGTCAGCAAGATGCTCGGGCATACGAATATCCAGACCACTCAAATCTACGCACGTATAACCAACGAGAAAATAAGCCACGACATGGAAAATCTCGCAAAAAATCTTGGCAACCT
>JAAVGE010000066.1 GCA_014800385.1 Bacteroidales bacterium | reverse complement strand
TAACTTTGCCATGTTATGTTTTGATTATTAGTGGTTTAAGTGCAACCCAAATTTACTAAAAATCCCAGACATAACAAAGGCTTTCCCGCTGAAATTCAGCATGAAAGCCTTATTTTTTTTGCCTGCGCAATAAAGAGAAAGAGGCCGCCTAAACTTGTTAGACAGCCTCACGTTTTTTATTTTATAAGTCCGGTTCTGGGTGTCGCCGGAGCGTAAAACAATTTGTTATGTTCCCATGAAAAGACAATGCTTTTTAGTGCTTTTATTTGCGATGCTTGTGACACACACCCTCTCTGCCGGTGATATCGCAAGCGAACCATCCCCAAACCCTGCATTTCAAAAATCAGATGATTTTCCATTTGAAAGGAAACGCTCTATAAATCGACCGAAGGATTGACAAATTTTGAGAAAATTGAAGAGTCCGATCCGTCTGCCTTGCTTTATGAATATGATGATAAAACCGGCGAGGCGAAGGTAAGTGGTGCTTATAATACGAATGACACCAATATAGTCATTCCATCAGAAGTAAAGTATAATGGAAGAGTTTATATAGTGACAGGACTCCTTGATGAGTGTTTCCAAAATAATGGAATACAGACAGTTGAGATTCCTGAAACCGTAAAAAGCATAGGAGACAGGGCCTTCCAGGGCTGTGTTTATTTAAAGTCAGTCAATTTGCCTGATGGACTATACTACCTGGGAATGAATGTATTTCACAATTGTGAGTCTCTGACCACAGTCACTATCCCAGAAAGTCTAACGGAGATCAGAGATCGCGCTTTCTATCACTGTAAATCACTTCTTTCAATAAAATTACATGACGGGATAACAAAAATAGGAAGAGGTGCTTTTGACTATTGCGAGTCGCTGGAACAATTCACTTTCCCTGCCGGATTAACGGAAATTCCACCGACGATGCTTTCGGACTGTTATAAACTAAAGAGTTTATACATTCCTGAGCATATCACGAGTATTGGTCGCAGTGCGTTCTGGGGAGACAAGGCTCTGGAAACAGTAAATATCCCGCAAAACATAAAAGTTCTCGACAGTAATGTGTTCAATGGCTGTGAATCTTTGCGATCAATAAAACTTCCTGAAGGACTGACTTCAATAGGAACCGGTGCGTTTGCTGAAAGCGGATTGGAATCCATAGTTATTCCGGAGGGTGTGAAAACCATAGGATCTTCAATTTTCTATAGATGCAAGAATCTTAAGTCAGTAGTACTCCCTGATAGTTTGGAGAGGCTAAATGCCAACATGTTTATGCTTTGTTCAAGTCTGGAGGAAATAAAAATTCCGGCGGCGCTTGACTCTATATACATAAGAGCCTTCTCTGATTGTGTTGCTCTGAAAAAAGTTCATGTTGACAGTCTTGACCACTGGCTGAACATCTCTTTTGGGAATGAATCATCAAATCCGCTTTATTATGGAGCGGAACTTATTATTGCCGGTCAGAGCGCTGAGGTAATCGAATTGCCTGAGGAAACCGAGGAGGTTAAAGACTATGCTTTTGCTGGAATGGCATCGCTGATAGAGGTGGTGATTCCTGAGATTGTGGAGAAAATCGGTAACGGTTCCTTCTCCGGCTGCGAGGGACTGAAAGAGATCAATATCCCTGAAACAGTTGGGGAGATAGGTAAACATGCGTTCAAGGACTGTACCTCCATGCTTCAGGCAGTTATAGGCAAAGTCATCCGTTCGTCACGTGCGGCAGGAGGTAACTCCGATCTGAATTTTGCTTCAGTTGACAACTGTGCGTTTGACGGTTGCGTCGCAATGAAGAATGTGACTATAGGTGCCAATGTTAAGACCATCGGCGACAGTGTGTTCATCAACTGCAAGCAGATAGCAACCGTAAATTCTTACGCTATGTTTGCCCCTGAAATTGGTGCGCTTACATTTGAACCGGAAATTCTGGACAAGGCAACTCTTCACGTTCCGGAAGGCTACAAGGATGTATATGAGGCACATGAGTTCTGGAGCGCTTTTGCAAATGTTGTGGATGACCTTCCCGTGGATGTAGCCATGGCTATAAAATGCAACATTGAATCCAATACATTGTCAGAAGGGAAAACCCTTCAACTCTCAGCCACACTCGTATCAGGGGAACCGGCATCAGGAATAGTGTGGAGTTCTTCCAATCCATCGGTGGCTGAAGTGAACGAGTCCGGTTTGGTCACTGCCGTCAGCGCCGGAACGGCTACTATTTATGCTACCGCCGAGAGTGGTGCGCGCGGCAAGTGCTTTATCACTGTAACTGGTGAATCAGTAGTGGACGCTGTGGCTGACGGGAATGTGGTAAGTGTTGAAGGTAACAGGATTATTGCCCCGGAAGGTACTCACATCTTTGATGTTGCGGGTGTTGAGGTAGGAGCGGGCAAACCACTTCGCTCGGGAGTCTATCTTGTATGTGTTCCTGATTCCAAACCCGTGAAAGTTGTGGTCAAATAAACTGATTCTGATAAATCTGACAAGATGAGGACGGTGTGTGGTCCCGAATAGGGATTAATACAAGATATTCCTTACGTCCTCATTGTCAACCCCAGACTTCCTATATCAAAGGAGGCTGAGCCAAAAAATCAAAAATTCAAGATTTTTAGGCACAGCCTCCTTAATGTTTGCCGGCATTTATCGGGAGCGACGCCGGTGGAATTTAATGGGGATTATTCGTTCAGACGGAACACACGGATCCCCGTCAGGGACGGATTTTTGCGCAGGAAGTCAATAAGCGGCACAGTGGTGACGGTGACTTTTTTGAGTGATGCCGAGGCGTGGAGCAGGTGGGGCTTACCGTTCACAATGGTTATTATCCCGAGGTGTGACACATCGAGATTCTTGTTTGAGGTGACCAGAGCCACGATATCTCCCTCACGCAGCGACTGGCTGACCGCTTTATTTCCCAATGAATTTGTTTTCACCACGGGGAACTGATGGTTTATGTAGCCCTGTTCAACCTCTTTCATCTTTGCAAAGTTGGCTGAATCGGCAAGGGCAGGATAGAGTTTGCGGTTGCGGGTCATGAAATTCAGGGTTTTTATGACGGACCGGTTTTGCGGTATACGGTCGGTGACTTCGGTGAAGTTGCCGCGATGGGAGTTGTCGACCACCCAGTCCGAGATATAGTGAAGACGTGAGGGATACCCCTTGACTTCGCCCCCACGATAGCGCATCCGGCGCAGGTTATAAACGAAGTCGCGCCATGAGGTGCGTCGCTCGCCTGCGGTATAAGCCAAAGCCATCACGGTTTCGACAAATGTGGTACAGTCGAGTTGGTCAAGGTTGACAGTGGTGCGCTCCACACTATCCTCCAAGGTTCCGGCCACGTAGGGTACATCAATGAATTTGTGAGCAATGGCGGAAATTCTGTCGCCGGGTTTGCTTATTTTTTCGGCTTCAATCAATATGTTAGTGATGCGTGTAGTGTCATTTTTCTCATCAAAAAATTTCACATCGTCGCGGAAATTTCCTCCCAGCAGGTTCAGGGAGGATAGAAACAGGATGGTTATAATCAGATATTTTTTCATCGTGATATGGTTTTACTCTGCAAATATATGAAAAATTTTCAAGTGTTGACTTTGAGAAGTGCTCTTTTTGGTGTATCTTTGCTGAAAAAGAAAAAGCAATGGAAATGAATAATAACGACGGGCTGATAGCGGCAACGATACGCGGGTTTTTGGATAGCCGCGAGTATAAATATGATTTTGAGGAGGAGAAATCATGCTTCTCCATGGGCTTCACTCTGGATAACGACCGTGTGAAGGTCCGGATTGTGTTTAACGAGGAAAAGGAGTGGTTCAGCGTCTTTGTTTACCCGAGCCATGCCATACCTGTGAACAAAATCAATAAGATTATGCCTGTGCTGAACATGATTAATTATGAGGTGCTGTTCGGCGCGATATATTGTGACCCCGAGGATGGAGAACTGGCAGTGCGCTGCTCGGCGAGTGTCGACGACCGCTCTGTTAATGAAACCATGGTTGGGGTGATGCTTTCAACAGCACTGAATATTGCTGATGATAACATTGATAAAATCATGAAGGCTCTCTATACCGACTGATTGTCAATAAAAAATTTTTGCGGCTCCCGGTTCAATCGTTAAGGATTATCCGGGAGCCGTTATATTATATATTATAATGTGTCGGCGATTACCTGAGGGTAGTGGAGATATTCCAGTTGGTGGATTTTCCGTTCCACATCTTCGGCAGAGTCTGTGGAGGAGAGTTCGACTGAGGTCTGGAATATTATTTCCCCTCCGTCACACTCGCCACTGACATGGTGGATCGTTATTCCGGTCTCTTTCTCGCCTGCTGCTACGACGGCTTCATGAATATGACGTCCGTACATCCCCTTACCTCCATATTTGGGAAGCAGCGAGGGGTGGATGTTGATGATACGTCCGGCGAACCTGTCGATGAGAAATCCCGGAATCATCAGCAGAAATCCTGCCAGAACAATGGCATCAACGCCATATTCTTCAAGGGTCGGGATTATTATTGACGGGTTGTTAATTTCATCACGTGTCATAACTTTCACCGGAATATTCAGTGCCTCGGCACGTGCTACTACCCCGGCGTTCGGGCGGTTGCAGATAACCAGAGCCACGGTTATTCTGCAGTCGTGGGTGGATTGGCAATAGCGGATTATGTTTTCGGCATTTGAACCGCTACCGGATGCAAAAATGGCTATTGATGATGATTTCATATATTCAAACACTCTCTATAATTGTCCTTGTTCTATCGCCACACACACCTGCTCGATTATGGCATCCTGCCGGTTCTTTTCCGGATGATACTCTCCTTTGAGGTTCACGCCGAAGAATCGGCCGAAGGTCTGCCAGAACCCGGCGCGGAAGGTGCCTAAGAACGCCTTCAGTATATTGTAACTTGACTGGTTGGTCTCTCTTTGAATCAGTTTTACCAGCAACCGCGCCTGATTTTTTGTGAATTGCTTCAGGATAGGCTTATACTGGTTGAACACCTCTTTTTCCATCCTTTTCAGGTGATCCTCACGCTCTTTCTCAGTGGGAAGGGTCTCGATATACTCGTATGTCTCGGTGAGGGTTTCGCATATCAGTTTAGCGTAGGGCAGTGTTCGTCTGACATCCCGCACCGTGCGCCAATAAAACTCCTCCTCCTTCTTATTTTTGAATTTCAGGGGTGGAAGCACGGTTATGTTATTCATCACCAGAACGAGCACGGTATCCCCCTCCGGAGTAACAGTGTGGTATTTACCCCGGAAAACATTCTGTCGACCGGTACCGATGGAGTCAAGTTGTGCCATTAATTCGTCGGTATCATACTGTGGAGCAGCGACAGCGGTTATAGCCAGCGCTGACAGAATGAAAAGGAGTATGTGGCGGACATTTGTCATTCATCAAAGAAAACACGTTGACGGGGTCAAAGGTTCTCGGCAGGTTTGTTTTTGGGTGGATAGTCGATCGTGAAGTGCAACCCGCGCGACTCATGGCGCTCTTTGGCCTGACGCATAATCAGATAGCCTACATTGATGATGTTGCGCAGTTCGCAAATCTCGCGTGAGGCTTTCGAGCACTTGAACAGTTTCTCGGTTTCTTCATAGAGGATGTCAAGGCGATTCCATGCACGGTCCAGACGGAGGTTTGAACGGACTATACCCACGTAGGTACCCATGATCTGGTTTACCTCTTTGATGCTCTGTGTTATCAGTACCATCTCTTCGGGGTGACGTGTGCCTTCATCGTTCCATTCCGGCACGTCGGTGCGGAGGTGGCAGCCATGGATAGCCTGTTTGGCGTGGCGGGCGGCAGCATCGGCATATACAACTGCCTCTATCAGAGAGTTTGAGGCAAGACGGTTGCCGCCATGCAGACCTGTACAAGAACATTCGCCCACGGCATAAAGGTGCTTGATGGTTGACTCACCGTTGGTGTCAACCTTTATTCCTCCGCACAGGTAATGTGCTGCCGGTGCAACGGGGATATAATCCTTCGTGATATCTATACCCAGGCTCAGACAGTGCTGATATATGTTCGGGAAGTGGCGTTTGGTCTCCTCTGGATCTTTATGTGTAACGTCGAGAAACACGTGGTCATCGCCGTTTTGTTTCATCTCGGAATCAATGGCACGGGCCACAATGTCGCGTGGCGCCAGTGACAGACGCGGGTCATATTTATGCATGAATTCCTCACCGCGAAGGTTTCGCAACACGGCTCCGTAGCCACGCATTGCCTCGGTGATTAAGAACGACGGGCGGTCGCCGGGGTGGAAAAGTGCGGTCGGATGAAACTGGATGAACTCCATGTCTGAAACTTCACCTTTTGCACGGTAAACCATCGCAATGCCGTCGCCGGTGGCCACCAACGGATTGGTGGTGGTCTGGTAAACGGCTCCTACGCCACCCGTTGCCATGAGCGTTATTTTTGCCAGAAAGGTGTCGACCTGACCTGTCTCCTGATTTAAAACGTATGCACCGTAGCAGCGTTTGTCCGGTGTGCGGCGGGTCACGATCTTGCCCAGATGGTGCTGGGTGATGATTTCAATGGCAAAATGATTTTCGTAAATATCAATGTTGGGATGTTTCTTCACCGCTTCGATAAGCCCACGCTGAATTTCAAAACCCGTGTTGTCGGCATGATGCAGAATACGGAACTCGGAGTGTCCCCCTTCGCGGTGCAGGTCAAAGGTGCCGTCATCCTTCTTGTCGAAGTTGACACCCCACTTAATCAACTCTTTTATCTGTTCGGGTGCCCCTTCGACAACTTTTTTCACGGCCGCGGGATCGCTGAGCCAGTCGCCGGCAACCATGGTGTCATGGATATGTTTTTCAAAATTGTCCACCTCCAGGTTGGTTACTGAAGCAACCCCGCCCTGCGCCAGCGCGGTGTTTGCCTCCTCAAGTGAACTCTTGCATATCAGGGCTACTCTTGCAGAACCGGCTACTTTCAGAGCAAAACTCATCCCGGCAATGCCGGAGCCGATGATCAGATAATCGTAGTTATGTGTCATGTTGGTCTATATATAATATATGTGTATGCAAAAGTACTAAAATTTTAACACGCGGACAAAAAATTCCTGCATGCAGCAGAAAAATAGTGGCGAGGCGTGCTGAAATGATCAGATTGATCTTCGAATCTACCGGTGGGGTGAAAAATTTTACCTGTCCTTCAAAAAAAATCTGAGAAAAAACAAACAAAATATCGCACTGCAAAAGTTAAAACAGCGATAAATTCAGCGTTAATTATCGGAAAATTGACCGGCAGGAAAAATAATTTTAGAAAATTTTTGATGCCGGAAAGGGGTAGGGGAGGGCAATGGAGAGGATGAAGAGCGTAAACCGGTCAAAAATATGTCCAAAAAATATGTTTTATAACATCTTTTCAATCAGGAGATTGCAAAAATGGGGTAAAAATAATTTAAAAATAATTGCGAAAATATTTGGTGGAATGAAAAAAAGCGCGTAACTTTGCACTCGCTTTTGGGACGGAGGTCTTAAACAAAGCAAAGCGAGAAAAGATGATTAAGAAATGTTAAAAATCTCACAAAGATTTGCACAATTCAAAAATTGTTCGTAACTTTGCAAAGTTTTCGGTCAACACCGAAAGTTTCCACGAGAACATTGAAAGATTTACAATAGACAAGAGTAGTACAAGAGCAATAAGTCTCAAGTCAATTCTTAAATAAGTCAGCGCAACCGGCCGGACAAATGCTTCGGTTTTGCAAAAGCAAAACATTAAAACAATGTCTTGCGTTTAACTTTGAAAAAAGAGAAAACAAGATAACAACAACGAAGAGTTTGATCCTGGCTCAGGATGAACGCTAGCGACAGGCTTAACACATGCAAGTCGAGGGGCAGCGGGGGCAGTAGCAAT
>JAAVGE010000065.1 GCA_014800385.1 Bacteroidales bacterium | reverse complement strand
GGTTGCGAGCGTAGCATCGCTATGAATCTGTGTGTATGCGGAATAAAAATCTGTGAAAATCCGTCCCAATCCGTGACCGCAAGCGAAGCGACGTTAAAGATCCGTGTGTTTAATTTCCTTCAAAATCAAATTTTATATTTTATCCCGGGTTGATTCACTCGGCGTACCTATTCGGCACGCCCCCAAGCCCGGTAAGGTTTGCTTCATGTATATTCGGCGGATGCTCCATGGAGCATCCGCACACTCTTGACAATCAATGTGTTAGTCCTGTAGGGCTGCTCCATGGAGCAGCCGCATAATCCTGTATAAGGAGAGGCTTCGCCTATTTTGACACACCCTCCTGAAAAAAGTTTAGACTACTTCTATGTTTTCTTGTGTCGGTTTTTCATTCTTGTCAATGTGATGTAATGGGGCAGAAATTTTTTCCGCGAATTGCTTTCATATCCAGTTGGGAAACCGTATCTTTGTAAGATAAATAAACTGATCATAATGAACAAAATACTTGCAAAGGAACGGTTCTCGGAAAATGTGGTGAAATTGGTGGTGGAAGCCCCCCTTATTGCCCGTTCCCGTAAACCGGGACATTTCGTGATTGTTATCTGTGGCGAGAAGGGTGAGCGTATACCGCTGACTATCGCTGAGGCTGATGTGTCAGCCGGAACAATCACCCTGATCATTCAGGCTGTGGGGGACTCAACCCGCAAAATCTGTGCCCTGGAGCCCGGTGACTCGCTCACTGATGTGGTTGGACCGTTAGGACGTGCAACCAAGATCGCTGACTACGGAACGGTGGTATGCGCCGGCGGTGGAGTAGGGGTGGCACCGCTTCTCCCCATTATCCGTGCCATGAAAGAGGCGGGCAACAGGGTTGTTTCCGTTTTGGCTGCCCGCACAAAGGATCTTATTATCCTCGAATCGGAGGTGCGCCGCTACAGCGATGAGGTTATTATAATGACGGATGACGGGTCGTATGGAAATAAAGGTCTTGTGACACAGGGCGTCGAGGATGTCATCAACCGCGAGAATGTGGATATGGTGGTTACCATAGGACCAGCGATAATGATGAAATTCGTTGCCGAACTGACCCGCCGTTACTCCGTTCCCACAATTTGTTCGCTTAACACCATTATGGTCGACGGTACGGGTATGTGTGGCGCGTGTCGAATCACTGTCGACGGCAAGACCCGTTTTGTTTGTGTCGACGGTCCGGAATTTGATGCACATAAGGTAGATTTCAACGAAATGATGTCGCGCCTGCGTGCCTACACCCCAGCCAAAATTTGAATTGATTATGTTTGAAGATAGCATAGCCCCCCGTCAGGCCGACTGGCGCGAGGCACTGAGAAAAGAGAAAACCGCTAAGGAACGTTCATCCCAACCGAGGGTGAAGATGACCGAACTGGCACCGGACTATCGCGTCACCTGCAACGAGGAGGTGAACTGCGGTCTGACTGCCGCACAGGCGTTCGCCGAGGCTTCACGATGTCTGGACTGCCCTGATCCGCAGTGTGTTACCGGATGTCCGGTGGGTATCAATATACCCGGATTTATCAAAAATATCGAGCGTCAGCAGGTTGGTGAGGCGTTGGCCGTACTGAAGGAAACCAGTGCGCTTCCGGCGGTATGCGGTCGAGTGTGTCCGCAGGAGAAACAGTGTGAATCACGCTGCATCTACAACAAAATGAAGAAAGAGCCGGTGGCGATAGGCTATCTGGAACGCTTCGCGGCCGACAACGGAGTGTCGGATAAGAAGCCGGAAAAACCGATTGCAAATGGTCACAAGGTGGCTGTGGTAGGGTCCGGTCCGGCAGGGCTTTCGTTTGCCGGTGATATGATAAAACGCGGTTATGATGTTACCGTTTATGAAGCGCTCCATCAGATCGGAGGCGTGCTGAAATATGGTATACCTGAGTTCCGCCTCCCCAACAGTATCGTTGAGCGTGAAATTGATGCGCTGGCTGATCTCGGTGTGAAATTTATCAAAGACTGTGTGGTTGGCAAAACCCTCAGTTATGACGACCTTCTCAGCGAGGGATATGAGGGTATATTCGTGGCTTCCGGAGCCGGACTGCCCCGCTTCATGGGTATTCCCGGGGAGAACCTGATCGGAGTACTCTCCTCAAATGAATATCTGACCCGAATAAATCTGATGGGAGCCGGACACGGTGGCGACACCCCGGCGCCGATGGGGAAACGAATAGCCGTCATAGGTGGCGGAAACACTGCCATGGACTCCGTGCGCACCGCACGTCGCATGGGTGCTGAAAAGGCTATGATTGTATATCGCCGTTCAGAGGCAGAGATGCCGGCGCGTGTCGAGGAGGTGCATCATGCCCGTCAGGAAGGGGTGGAATTCCTCACCCTCTGCAACCCCGTTGAATATCTGGCAAATGAGCGGGGTGCCGTCCGTGCCATGAGAGTGCAACGAATGGAACTTGGTGAGCCGGATGCCTCCGGACGTCGTTCCCCTGTGCCTGTGCCGGGTGCGATCGATGAGATTGAGGTGGACCTGGTCATTGTCAGCGTCGGAGTATCGCCCAATCCCCTTATCCCTGCAAATTTCGCGGGACTGGATGTGACACAGCGCGGAACAATAGCCGTTGACGACAACCTGCGCTCGTCGCTTCATATTCTCTTCGCCGGCGGCGACATTGTTCGTGGCGGAGCAACCGTTATCCTTGCCATGGGTGATGGCCGACATGCCGCGGCAGCGATGCATAAACAGATTCAGGAACAATCAAAGTAATTATAGTCATGTTAACTATTGATGAAGTATATAATGCGGCAAAGGTGCTGAAAGATGTGGCGCGTCATCCCCATCTCGTTCCCTGTAAGGTTCGTGAAGACGCTGAAATTTTTCTGAAACCGGAATGTCTGCAGCACACCGGGTCGTTCAAACTCCGCGGTGCATATTACAAGATTTCGCAACTCACACCCGAGGAAAAGGAGCGTGGCGTAATAGCCTGTTCAGCAGGCAATCATGCCCAGGGTGTGGCATTAGGAGCGACACATAACGGTATTAAGGCGCTTATATGCCTTCCTGCCGGAGCCCCTATCTCCAAAATCGAGGCTACCAAACGTTATGGAGCCGAGGTGTGTCTGGTGCCCGGTGTATATGATGATGCCTACGCCAAAGCGATAGAACTGCGCGACAAGCATGGCTACACCTTCGTGCATCCCTTTGATGACCCCAAGGTGATAGCGGGACAAGGCACGATAGGGTTGGAGATTATCGAGGAGATGCCTGACGTCGATGCCATAGTGGTTCCGATTGGCGGAGGTGGACTTATCTCCGGTATCGCCTTCACTGTCAAGACCCTGCGACCCGACATCAAGATTTATGGTGTGCAGGCTGCCGGTGCTCCCTCCATGGAAGAGTCACTCAAGAAGAACCATATCATGCACCTTGACTCGGTTTCCACCATAGCCGACGGAATTGCGGTGAAAGAGCCGGGTGTGAACACCTTTGACATCTGCCAGAAATATGTCGATGAAGTGGTAACCGTCACTGATGATGAAATTGCTACCGCGATACTCTATCTGGTTGAGAAACAGAAACTTGTGTCGGAGGGTGCAGGGGCGGTTCCGTTGGCTGCCGTCATGGCCGGCAAGATACCCGTTGAGGGACAGAAGGTTGTGTGCATGGTATCGGGAGGTAACATCGACGTGAACATGCTGAACCGTGTCATTACCCGAGGACTGACCGTGGACGGACGTCTGTCAACCCTCACCATTGACCTTGCCGATAAACCGGGACAACTTTCCGGCGTATGTAACGTTATTGCAGAATATGGAGGTAACGTTATCTCCGTGACACATGAACGTGTGGGGAGTCACACCCAGATTAACGGATGTACAATCCGTATTGAACTTGAAACCCGTAATCACGAACATATAGCCGAAATACGCAAGGCACTGTCCGACCGAGGCTATGTGGTTGTGAAATAACCCTTATAAAATTCTGATAATCAGATGGCAAAGAAGATAGTGGAAACCCCGCTGATGAAGCAGTATCTGGAGATGAAGCAGAAACATCCCGATGCCATACTGCTGTTTCGTGTGGGCGACTTCTATGAAACATTCTCCGATGATGCTGTTTCGGCGTCGGAAATACTCGGAATAACGCTGACCCGGCGTGCCAACGGTGCCGCATCGTCAGTGGAACTGGCGGGATTTCCCCACCACGCTCTTGACACATATCTCCCCAAACTGGTGCGTGCCGGACGGCGTGTGGCGATATGTGAACAACTTGAGGATCCCAAACTGACCAAGAAACTGGTGAAGCGCGGAATTACCGAACTGGTTACTCCGGGTGTGACGCTCAATGACAATGTCCTTGACCATCGCGAGAATAACTTCCTTGCTGCCATTCATTTAGGTAAGAGCAATGTTGGGGTGGCGTTTCTGGATATTTCAACCGGTGAATTTCTTACCACCGAGGGTAAGGAGGAATACGTCGACAAACTGCTCGCCAGTTTTGCCCCCAAGGAACTGCTGACAATAAGGGGGAGCCGCCAGAAACTCGATCAGATTCTGACCTCACGCTATCTGACCTACGAACTGGATGACTGGATTTTTACTGATGACACTGCACGTGAACGTCTGCTCAAACAGTTCGAGACTTCCACTCTGAAAGGGTTCGGAGTGGGAAATATGCCTTCGGCAATTATAGCCTCAGGTGCTATTCTGCACTATCTGGACATCACCCGTCACACCAACACCTCGCATATCAGCAGCCTGAACCGGATAGAGCAGAACAAGTATGTCAGAATGGATCGGTTCACGGTGCGTAACCTTGAACTGCTGGAGAGTTTCAACCATGAGGGGAAGAGCCTGCTGAGCGTGATTGACCGCACGGTGACTCCGGTTGGAGCACGTCTGCTGCGCCGATGGATAAGTTTCCCGCTTAAGGATGTAACAGCCATCAATCAGCGCCTCGACGTGGTGGAATATTTCTTCCGTAATCCTGAACAGCGCGATGAAATATGTGAAAATCTGGAGCAGGTAGGTGACATAGAACGTCTCACCTCTAAAGTCTCGTTTGCACGTATCACACCACGTGAGGTTGTGCAGTTGCGCAATGCCCTGCGTGCCATTCTTCCCGTCAAGGAACTGTGTCGGCAGGCCGATCTTCCGGTGTTGCGTGCCATCGGTGAGCAGATGAATCCCTGTGAGGAGGTACGTGAGAAAATCAGTTGCGAGATTGTGGATGACCCGCCGGCAGCGGTGAAAAATGGTAATGTCATACGCCCCGGGGTCAGCGCCGAACTGGATGAACTGCGCGAGATTGCCTTCAAGGGGAAGGACTACCTGCGCGCCATTCAGCAGCGTGAGATTGAGTTGACCGGTATCCCCTCGCTGAAAATTGGATATAACAATGTGTTCGGCTACTACATCGAGGTGACAAACACCCATAAGGATAAGGTGCCGGAGTCATGGATACGTAAGCAGACACTGGTGAACGCCGAGCGATATATCACGCCTGAACTGAAGGAATATGAGGAGAAAATCCTCGGTGCAGAGGAGAAAATAGCCTCGATAGAGGCGCAACTTTATAGCGAACTGATCGCCTATATCAGTAATTTCACCGCCACCATACAGATGGATGCGCAGTTGGTGGCACGATTGGATGTGCTCTCGGCATTCACACGTGTGGCGATGGAGAATCATTATTGTCGCCCGGTGGTCGATGACTCACTGACGCTTAACATTGTTGAGGGCCGTCACCCGGTGATTGAAAGGCAGTTACCTGCGGGTACTCCATATATAGCCAATACCGTGGACCTTGACAATGAAAAAACACAGGTGATGATGATTACCGGACCGAACATGTCAGGTAAATCGGCGCTGCTCCGTTCGGTTGCATTGAATGTGCTGATGGCACAGATAGGATGTTTCGTGGCTGCTGACTCTGCCCGCATAGGGGTGGTCGATAAAATTTTCACCCGTGTCGGTGCCAGCGACAACCTCTCGCAAGGGGAATCCACATTTATGGTAGAGATGACCGAGGCAGCCTCAATTCTAAATAATATGAGTCAGCGCAGTCTGATTCTGTTTGATGAATTGGGACGCGGCACATCGACCTACGACGGTATTTCAATAGCATGGTCCATCGTGGAGCATATCCACAACTATGGTAACTTGCACCCGAAAACCCTTTTCGCCACTCACTATCATGAACTCAACGAGATGGAGAAATCCAACCCGCGGGTGGTAAACTTCAATGTGTCGGTCAAGGAAATTGATGGTAAAGTGGTGTTTATGAGAAAGTTGGCACGTGGTGGAAGCGAACACAGTTTCGGTATTCACGTGGCAAAACTGGCCGGCATGCCCAAATCGATTGTCGCGCGTGCCACTCAGGTGCTCCACCAGATGGAAAAAGCCAATGCCTCGTCGCCCGCCGAATCCGTATCGGCCATACAGCAGCCCTATACCGACGGTGGGGTACAGTTGTCGTTTTTCCAACTTGATGACCCTGTACTGACGCAGATACGTGACCAGATACTTAACCTTGATATTAATAATCTCACGCCGATGGAGGCACTGAACCGTCTGCACGGCATCAAACAAATTATAACCGGAAAAGATTGACCATGAAGGAATTAAACGTAACGACAAATTATCAGATAGCCGACTACGATGAACTCACTCCGCTGCAGAAAAAACTTGTGGATGAGGCGAAGGCGGCAACATTCCGTGCGTATGCACCATACAGCAAATTTAAGGTAGGTGCAGCCATTGCGCTTGACAACGGAGAGATTGTGGTAGGGTCCAACCAGGAGAATGCAGCCTATCCTTCCGGCACCTGTGCCGAGCGTTCCGCATGTTACTATGCCCACGCCCGTTATCCCGAAGCAAAATTCACTGCCATAGCCATAGCGGCCCGGGGCACCGACGATCGATGGCTCACCATACCGGCGTCGCCCTGCGGAGCCTGTCGCCAGGCTCTGGTTGAATATGAAACCCTCGCCCAACACAACGTGGAGGTTCTTTTAGTCGGAGATAAAGATATTTATATCATCCCCTCCGTTAAAGCACTTCTCCCATTTGCCTTTACTGAGTTTTGAGTGTTATAGGCTTATAAGTCTTATAAGTCTTATAAATCTTATAAATCTTATAAATCTTATAAATCTTATAAGTCATATAAGTTTTATGCCAGGCTTATGCCTGGAAAAGTAAAAACCCCTTAGCATCAACGTGTTAGGGGGTTAATTTTGAGCCGCGAGTGGGACTCGAACCCACGACCTTCTCGTTACGAATGAGATGCTCTACCGACTAAGCTATTGCGGCTGGTTCGATCGTTGTGGATCAGTTGTTTGATGACACCTGTTTGCTGAAGGTGAAAACTATTTTTGATTTGTCCAGTTCAAGAATGGCCATTGCGGGGGTGTTGATGAAGGGGACAACGGCATTGACACGTTCGGCTGAGGTGTAATAGTAGTAGGAGGTTGATGCTTCGGTTGTGGTCACCAGTGACACGGGTGTGATTGTGAAGGTGTAGTCTTCGGGTGTGACTGTTTCTTTGTCGAGCATATCCTTGATGTAGTTACGCATTTCAGAGAATGTGTAGCAACGGTTTGTTTCGTCATATTGTGCTATGAATGATGTCACGTCGTCGGTCAACTCGTTGTCGATGAAGAATTTGTCTTTGTCTTTGGAGAGGATCATCATTACGGTGGGAGGAGGTGTGATGCCGTAGTTGTTTTCAATTTCTTCAACGGGGATACAGAATGAGAGGGTGTTCAGAACGGAAAGTTTTCCTGAGTTTTTGCGGTATGATTCCATCATCTGTACGGCGGGGAATTCTATTTCTATGTCACGTCCGGCAGGGGCTACGATGATGTTTTTGCCCTGGTTGAGCATGTCGGTGAGTTCCTGTGCCATGTTGTATTTGATGAGGTTGTCGGAGATGACTTCCGGCTTGGTGGCGAAGTAGAAGCCTACGTTGGCGTAGGTTGAGTCGCGTCCGTCGGAGGTGGTGGTGTGTTTGCGGTAGTGTAGTCGCATTGAGGTTTGTCCGATGCGTACTACTCGTCCTGAGCCGTAGGATGATTCTACGTAGATGCCGGGGAATACGTTTTTGACGAAGTTTGAGGGTAGGGCGAAGTTGGCGGGGTTCTTTTTGTATGCTTCGAACAGGCCTACAGCGAGCGATTTGGGGAGTGTCGCATATACGTAGCGGCTGGTGTAGCCCTGTACGGTGTCGTTTTCACCTACGTTTGAGTAGGTGTATATTTTGTTGGCTAACAGTGTGTTGGGGTCGTAGTAGCCGGTGGGGTCAAAGTCGGAGTAGATGGGTGAGGGGAGTTGTTTTGTCAGGGGGTAGACTTTCAGACCCATGGGTACGATTGAGTCGCCGATAAAATCTCCGTTGGGGATGTTGAGGACCAGTTGGAGCGAGTCGATGTCGGCTGCCGACACGTTGACGGTGTCGATAACTGATGCTGACATGAACTGGGTGACGTAGTTTGACGACAGGGCTCCGTAGCCTTCGGCATCGATGTTGCCTAAGAGTTGGGTTACGGTGCGTGACTGTATTTTGTTGTTGGCAACGGAACGTCCTGTGATGGTGTAGGTTGAGTCCATCACTACCTCCATTTGATCCTGGATGAGTGATCCGCCGATGGTGCCGGTGGTGTCATCACATCCGGCGGTGCAGATAAGTGTCAGCAGCAGTAGGGCGGCGGAAAATATCTTGGTGTATTTCATTGTGAGGGTTGGCGGGTTTGTGATTAGAGAGAGGCGTAGAATGTTGCGTATTGTTCGTAGTTGCCATCGTCGGGATAGGGCAGGAATGGTTTGCCTGAGGCGATGGCGTAGTCGATGAGGGCGGGGTCAACGCCTTCGGAGGATACTACGATTGCATCGGCGTAGTCGATGGCTAGTTTGTTGAGTGCGAGGTTGTCAACCTGTCCGTCGGGGGTGATCAGGGAGTTGATTTGTTCTTTGCTGAAGCCGTCCATAATCATTTTTTCAACGAAGCGCGGGTCGAAGTTTTCGGGGATGGGGTCGTTGAAGAGGGTATAGATTATCTTGGAAGAGCGGAAGGCGGGATCCTCGATGAAGCGTGTTTTGATGTAGAGTGGAGCGAGGGCAGTTATCCATCCCAGGCAGTTGATTATTGCCGGTTCCCAACGGAGTTTTTTGACTGTTTCCATGACGCCGCGGGTGAAGAATATGCAGCGTTCGTCGTTGTCGGAGGGGTGTACGTTGATTTCCAGGCCGTCAATTCCGTGCTGGTCGAAATAGTCATCGTTGTCAATGAAATAGACCTGCATTCTGGAGGGCTGGAGTGTGGCTACTTTTATGATGAGCGGATGATCGGTGTCGTCGATGACGATGTTCATTCCCGACAGACGGATCACCTCGTGAAGTTGGTTGCGTCGTTCGTTGATGATACCGTATTTGGGCATGAATGTGCGAACCTCATAGCCATATTCCTGGATGGCTTGAGGCAGTTGCTGACCCAGATCAGACAGACTGTCTTTGGGGAGATAGGGGGTTATTTCTTGCGAAATGTAAAGGATTTTCTGTTTACTCATCAGTGGCTTTCTTGAGTCAAGGAGCCGTTGGTAATAGGCTCAATGTGACGATTATTCTGCAAAGTTACGATTTTTTTTGCAATTAAGCACAATTACCTATGTTTAAAATGCTTAAATGTGTGGAATCGGGTGCTTTCTGCCGGTTTTCGGGATAATCCCTCAGGTGTGGATTGTGAAGTTGTCGGCATCGCTGAGTGCGGGGAGGTAGGAGCGTATTTCCTTGACCCGGCTGAGATGGAGTGTTTGCTTGATGATGCGGTTTGTTTCGGTTGATTCAAGGGGATAGCCTTTTGGATCGATGATGACGGAAGTGTTGTCGTAGGTTCCGTAGTCGTCTGTGCCTGAGCGGTTTATGCCGATGACGTAGGCTTGGTTTTCGATGGCGCGTGCTATCAGCAGGTGCTGCCAGGCGTATTGGCGTGATTTGCCCCAGTTGGCCGGAACGATAAGCAGGTCGTAGTTGCCGCCGATGTTGCGTGACCATGCGGGGAAACGGAGGTCGTAGCATACGATCATGCTGATGTTCCATCCGCGGTAACGGACTGTGCGGAAGGGTGATGTGCCGTGGGTGTAGAGGGTGTTTTCCTGGCTCAGCGAGAAGAGGTGACGTTTGTCGTAGTAGGTTTCATCGCCGCCGGGTTCAATGAAGAAGGCACGGTTGAAGAAGGAGTCGCCAACGCGGCAGAGGAAACTTCCGGCGAAGGCGCAGTTGTGTTCCGACGCCCATTGTTTTATGCGTGTGACGGTGTTTCCAGAGATTGTCTCGGCGAGTTCGCAGATGGTGTCACGGCTGTTGCAGTAGCCTGTTGAGAAGAGTTCCGGAAGTACCACCAGGTCAGTGCCGGGGTCGATGTCACGGAGCATCGCCTCGGTGTTGCTGAGGTTGGCGTGGGGGTCGCTTTGAGCAATGTCGAGCGACAGCAGGGCAACGTTGAGAGTTCGGTCGGTCATCAGTCAGTCAGGAAGTTGGCAGGGTGTTTGCCGGTGAATTGGGAGTAGTATTTTTTTATTTCTCGGAGATCCTCCTCGTTGTTGCCTGATGGGTGGAATTCTTTTTGGAGCAGAACCTGTCGGGAGCCGAAGTCGATGGCGGCGAGGATGAGGGGGACGTTTGCCCGGCGTGCTATTTCGAGGAATCCGGTGTGCCATCGTGAGGTGGGTTTGCGTGTCCCTTCAGGGGTAATGGCAAGCACCAGATGTTTCTCGGTTCGGAAACGTTCAATCAGCAGGTTGACCAACGAGTAGTTTTTTTTGCGACGTGGCACCGGGACCCCGCCTATGGAGCGGAATATCGGTCCGAGGGGCCAGAAGAACCATGATTCTTTCATGAGGAAACCGCCGTGGCGTCCTACTGAGGCGTATGCGAGTTTGCCCAGGATGAAATCCCAGTTAGAGGTGTGTGGAGCCACGCAGATGATGGCTTTCGGATAGTCAGGGACGGAGACTGTCACTGACCATCCGAAGAGTTTGAGTATTTTTCCGTAGATATTCATTTTTTGGGCATTGCGCCGTTCATTTCAGTTACGATTTCCTGGAGGGTGGCGCCGAATTCGTTGCGGATTGCACCGAACACTTTTTTGAAGTATTGGCGGCGTGCTTTGTTGTATTCTTTGCGGGATGAGAAGTCGCGGGGAGTTTTGTCAAACGCCACAGAGATTTTTTTCAGGCTGCTTTCCTGGAGCACTGCAGCGTCGATGATGGGCTTCTGCATGGCTTCTTTGTTAACTCCGTTAATCAGACTTGCGGCGAAGATTGCTTCGCATGCCACTGTTCCGCAGGTGCGGCGGATCTCTTTTTTGATGTCACGTTTTTTCATACTTCTGTTTTATTTGGTGATTATACGTTTGAGGGCGTTGGCGGTGGGAGAGATGTGGGTTATGCCTCGGTGCGAGATGTGGCCTGCTGAGGGGTCGAGCGGTCGTTCGGCCAGCAGGCTGATGCATATCTCATCGGTCGAGAGGGGGTGGTTGGCGGGGGAGTAGATCTGTGCGGCGGTGGCGGTGCCACGGATTGATGCCAGACGTGTGTCGCTGATGAATTCGGGTGTTTCGCCATCGGGACATATTGCCATGAAACGGCTCACGGGGAGTCCCATTCGGTTGGCGATAAGCGCTGATGTGAGGTTACCGAAGTTGCGTGTAGGAATCGCTATGACCACTTTGTCAAGCGGCAGACCAAGGCGGCGCAGTTGGGCGTAGGCGTAGAAGAAATATATCACACGCGGGAGCAGTATGGCTATGTTGGCCGAGTTGCCTGATATCAGCCTCAGGTCGCCCCGCAGGTCGTGGTCCATGAACAGGTCACGCACCATGGCCCGGCAGTCGCGCAGTGTTCCGCTGACTTCCACCGGTCTCACGCTCTGTCCGTAGCGCAGCAGGTGGTCGCGGCGGTCATGGCTGAGTTGCCCCGAGGGGTAGATGGCGTAGGTGGTGACATCTGGGATGTCATGAAATGCCTCGGCAATGGCCGAAAGGGTTCCGGTTGAGGCGGTGACCAGCATGTTGAAGTGGCTACGGTTCGGGTTTTGCTTGAACATCTCGGCCAGCACACGTGCGCCGATGTCGTTATAGTTTCGGGTCGGGCCCTGGGTGAGGTCAAGCGTGAACCGGTTGCTGTCGGTACGGGTGAACGGAATAGGGTAGGAGAGAGCCTTGTCAGTGACATTTTTGATGAACTCCGAGGGGAGGTCGTCGCCAAACAGGATGTTGGCTACGACATAGCCTATTTCCCGGAGGTTCATGTCGGATATATTATTGAAGAACGCGCGCGGGATAACCGGGAAGTGTTCCGGCAGGTACAGGGCACCGTCGCGGGTGAAGCAGTTTAGTACCGCTTCCATCATTCCTATGCTCGCGCTGTTTCCTCTGACGGGTTTGTATCTCATGGTCGTAAGTAGGTTAGTCTACCTAATTAACGTATGTTCGCGATGTTTATTATATCTGCAAAGACTCCGGCGGCCGTAACTTCTGCTCCGGCTCCGTAACCCTTTATTATTATGGGGTATTCGAGATAGCGGTCGGTGGTGATTGCAATGATGTTGTTGCAACTTTCCAGTTCGTAGAACGGGTGACCGGGGCCTATGGAGCGAAGTCCCACGGATGCTGAGCCGTCGGGATTAAGTGTTGCCATGTAGCGCAGACGTTCTCCTTTCGAGGCGGCTTCGGCTGCTATCTGTGCAAACCGGGTGTCGCAATCGGGGAGCGCACCGATAAACGATTCGGGGGTACCGTCAAAAAGCGTTTCCGGGAGCAAAGGGGTGACACATACGTCGGTCTGCTCGAGGCGGTAACCGGCTTCGCGGGCGAGTATCGTTATTTTGCGTACCACATCGCTGCCGCTGAGGTCAATACGGGGGTCCGGTTCGCAATATCCTTCCTCCATGGCGCTGCGTACGGCTTCGGAGAAGGGTACACCCTTTTCCACACGGTCGAGGATGAAGTTCATGGTGCCTGACACCACGGCATCGATACGGATGATCGAGTCACCGGAGTTGATGAAGTTGTTGATTGTGCTGATGATGGGGAGACCGGCGCCAACGTTGGTTTCAAAGAGGAACTTGATGTCGCGGCGCTGTGCCTCATCTTTCATGGCACGATATGTCGCGAAGTCGCCTGATGCGGCTATCTTGTTGGCAGCCACCACGTTGATGTTGTGGCGTAGCAGGTCGGGGTAAAGTCCGGCAATATCTTTTGACGCCGTGCAGTCAACGAATACGGAATTGTACATGTCCATGCTGATGATATGCTCGCACAATTTCGCGGGGGTGATTTCGACACCCTCATGTTCGAGCGTCTCGCGGAAATTGTCGATATCTATCCCATCCTGACAGAACAGGGCCTTGCGGGAATTGGCTATCCCTACCACCCTTATCTCCAGACGTTTAGTTTCCAGAAGTTTGGTCTGCTGGCGTTTTATCTGTCGCAACAGGTGCTGACCCACCTGTCCTATTCCGGCAATAAAGAGGTTAAGCACCTGAGTTTCAGAAAGGAACAGTGAGTCGTGGATGACATGGAGCGTTTTGTCGAGGTCATCGAGGTCCACCACGAACGATATGTTTATTTCGGATGCTCCCTGAGCCGATGCCACCACATTTATGCCGTTCTTACCCAGCGTGTTATAGAGTTTGCCGGCCACACCGGGAGTGTTGCGCATGTTTTCACCGACAACGGCCACGGTGGCCATGTTGTGGCGCGGGGTAATGGATGAGATCTGCCCTTCGACCAACTCCTTGGCGAACTCCTCGCACAACACACTGACGGCAGTTTCCGCGTCGGCATTTCTGACGGCAAACGAGGTGTTGTTCTCACTGGCGGTCTGCGACACCAGGAATACGCTCACCCCGGCATCGGCCAGAGTGCTGAATATCCGTGCGTTGATGCCGACTATACCCACCATGCCGAGTCCGGTCACGGTGATCAGGCAGGTGTCGTTGATGGATGATATACCCTTGATAGGTTTGTCGGAGGCTGTAGACTCCTTTGTGACGAGCGTGCCGGGAGCCGACGGATTGAAAGTATTCTTTATCAGAACAGGGATGTTGCTGTGAAAAACGGGGTAGATGGTGGGAGGGTACACCACTTTCGCACCAAAGTTGCAGAGTTCCATAGCCTCTACAAACGAGAGGTTGTCAATGACGTAGGCCTTGTCGATGACACGCGGATCAGCGGTCATGAAACCGTCCACGTCGGTCCATATCTGGAGTTCCTCCGCCCCTAACTCTGCTGCGAGCAGGGCCGCGGTATAGTCCGAGCCGCCTCGCCCGAGATTGGTTATCTCGCCGTTTTCACCGCGTGAGATGAATCCGCCGACAACGGTCACCTGCGGCAGGTCGCCGGCGAAATGCTCGGCAACCAGGCGTGATGTGGTCTGCTGGTCGAGGATGCTTACACCCCCCTTGCGGCGTGTGCGGATGAAAGAGCATGAATCGGCGTGGCGTGCTCCGGTCAGAGCGGCTGTAATCAGTGAGGATATTCGTTCGCCATAACTTACAACAATGTCAAGCGTGCGTTCCGAAAGGTCGCCAATGAGGAAGATGCCCCGGAAAATGTTGCCTAATTCGTCAAGCATAGGCTCAACCTTAATGCTGACTTTCAGTGCATCATCCGACGAAAACAATGTGGCAATCATGTTGCGGTGGCGCTCGGCAATCTCACGGTAAAGTTCCTCGTAGCCGGGATTCCCCTCGGCAGCCATTCGTGCCGTGGCAATCAAGCGGTCGGTTATGCCACCCAGAGCGGACACAACCACCACTACGGGCTGCGTCTGCGACTCCACTATTTTCTTAACCTGTTGAAGGCTCTGCGGGGTACCCACCGATGTGCCTCCGAATTTCAATACTTTCATAATTATATGGGCAAAGTTACGAAAAAATGAGGAATAATGGCTACTCGGAGATTATTTTGTGTAAGCGAGAATATAAAATATTATAATCTTTTGCATAATCGGGCTTAAATGTGTAAATTTGCAGTAGTAACAGAAAATATTATAAGAATATGGCAATACTTAACTTTGGCGGTGTTGAAGAAACCGTCGTTACACGCCAGGAATTTCCCCTGGAAAAAGCACGCGAGATATTGAAAAACGACACCATAGCGGTTATCGGCTACGGTGTACAGGGTCCCGGTCAGAGTCAGAACCTGCGCGACAACGGATTCAACGTGATTGTCGGTCAGCGTGAAGGAAAGACTTTCGACAAGGCCGTGAAAGACGGATGGGTTCCCGGTGAAACTCTTTTCAGTATTGAGGAAGCATGCAAGCGAGGCACTGTTATCATGTGTCTGCTGTCTGACGCTGCTGTAATGAGCGTGTGGCCCACCATAAAAAAACACCTCACCGAGGGTAAAACACTCTATTTCTCACACGGTTTCGCCATCACATGGAGCGACCGCACAGGGGTTGTTCCCCCCACTGACATCGACGTGGTTATGGTTGCTCCCAAAGGTTCGGGTGCATCGCTCCGTTCTATGTTCCTGGAAGGTCGCGGCGTGAACTCATCGTTTGCCGTATATCAGGACTTCACCGGTAAGGCGCTCGAACGTACATTGGCTCTCGGCATCGGCATCGGATCGGGCTACCTGTTTGAAACCACATTCCACCGTGAGGCTATCTCGGACCTTACCGGCGAGCGCGGATCGCTTATGGGTGCCATCCAGGGTCTGTTCCTGGCTCAGTATGAGGTGCTTCGTGAAAACGGACACACCCCTTCGGAGGCGTTCAACGAAACGGTTGAGGAACTGACACAGTCGCTGATGCCTCTGTTCGCAGCGAAAGGTATGGACTGGATGTATGCCAACTGTTCGACTACAGCACAGCGCGGTGCCCTCGACTGGATGGGACCGTTCCATGATGCCATCAAGCCGGTAGTCAAGGAACTCTATGACAGTGTGAAGAGTGGTGCTGAAGCACAGAAGTCGATCGACTCCAACTCGCAGCCCGACTATCGTGAGAAACTCAACGAGGAACTCCGTCAACTTCGTGAAAGCGAAATGTGGCAGGCTGCCGCCACGGTGCGTCAACTCCGTCCTGAAAACGACTGATACTCCGAATGATACAAATTTGTCAGGGATGCTCCTTACGGGGAGTGTCCCTTTTTTTTGACTAAACCATGCGGTATTAAATATTGTTATAAAGTTATAACAACAAAATTTAAGTATTATGGAATTTGTATGGTTTATTTTAATTGGTATTTGTGCCGGTGCAATAGCCGGACGACTTATGCAGGGTAGCGGTTACGGCTGCCTTGTCAATATGGTAGTAGGTATAATCGGCAGTGTTCTTGGCGGTTGGCTGCTCGGCATGGTAGGATTTGATTTTACCGGAATCATCGGCAGTCTTGTAACGGCTACAATAGGAGCGATTGTGTTCCTGTGGATACTTTCGCTGTTTAACAAACGACCGTAGTAAAAGGTCGGGCCTACTCTGATTGCGCAAAATTTTGGACAGTAGAACAGGAGAAACAGTAGGCAAGATAATTTAGGGGGTATGGAAGTGGTAGAATAGGATGGTCGGATGGAGTCTTTGCGCATGGGTTTCTTCACTCGAGGGTGTGTCAAAATAGGCGCAGCCTCGCCGTGTACAGGATTATGCGGCTGCTCCATGGAGCAGCCCTACATGGCTAATACGTTGATTGTCAAGAGTGTAGGGATGCTCCATGGAGCATCCGCCGAATACGCCTCACTGTTCATGAACGTACAACACGTAAAAAATAGGGCTGCATTAATTTTTGACACAGCCCCATGGAGCAGTATGTCTTATAGTGTCATTCTACTGTTTCTCCTGTTCTACTGTCAATAAATTATCTCCCCTACTGTCAATAAGGCATCAAGAATAGGTATCAATAAAAAAAGGTGCGTCAAAAAGAATGACGCACCTTTTAGGGTTTATCTCCGGTGTTAACCGGAAAAGTCTGTTGGTTCAGGATTATTCAGCAACCACTTCGAAGGGAAGTTCAACGGTTACATCCTTGTGAAGTTTAAGGATTGCGTTGTAGTTGCCCACTTCTTTAACAGACTGTTTGATTTCGATAACTTTGCGGTCGATGTTGAAGCCGAGTTTTTCGAGTGCTTCAGCGATCTGGATAGCGTTAACAGAACCGAAGATAGTTCCGGTAGCGCTGGTTTTGGCGCCGATAGTGAGAGCAACGCCTTCCAGAGAAGCAGCCAGATTCTGAGCGTCTTCTTTGATCTTAGCAAGTTTGTGAGCGCGCTGACGCTGGTTTTCAGCCAGTACCTTAAGCGCTGATTCAGAAGCGATTACGGCTTTGCCGGTGGGGATGAGGTAGTTACGACCGTAACCGTCCTTTACTTCCACCACGTCATCCTTGTATCCAAGGTTATGAACGTCTTCTTTGAGAATGATTTTCATAAATTACAGTGCTTTAAGGGGTTATTTCATCAGGTCAGTTACGTAGGGGAGGATAGCGAGGTGACGAGCACGTTTAACGGCCTGAGCCACACGGCGCTGGAATTTCAGAGAAGTTCCGGTGATACGACGGGGAAGGATTTTGCCCTGTTCGTTGAGGAATTTCTTGAGGAATTCGGGATCCTTGTAGTCTACATATTTGATACCGCTGCGTTTGAAACGGCAATATTTTTTCTTTTTCACGTCCACTGACATGGGAGTGAGATAACGGATTTCAGATTGCTGTGCCATGGTTTAGTCCTCCTTGTTTTCTACAACTACTTCTTCTTTCTTTTCTGCTTTGAGGCTACGACGTTTTGCAGCGTATTCAGCAGCATACTTGTCAAGACGGAAAGTGAGGAAACGGATCACACGTTCGTCACGGCGATAAGCGGTTTCAAGTTTCTTGACTACTGTGGGAGCGCCTTCAAATTCTACGAGCACATAGAATCCGGTGCTTTTTTTCTCGATGGGATAGGCGAGTTTGCGCAGACCCCAGAGTTCTTCATTCACCACTGTAGCACCGTTGTCGGCGAGTACTTTGGTGAATTTGTCTACCGCTTCCTTCATCTGAACATCAGACAAAACGGGAGTTAAAATGAAAACGGTTTCGTACTTCATGTTTGTTAAAATTATAATTTGGTTTTAAATTGCGGATGCAAAGGTAGTGATTTTTTTTTGCTCCACAAAATTTTTTTATCGGTTATGCGGATAGATCTGCTGTTAGACAACTTCAGGATCTTAGTTAGCCGAAATTATGTTCAGTCCGGCGGGCATTGTGGTAGCCACGGGGCGGCATGAACGGGCGAACTGCATGATAAAGTCAAGTGTGGACTGTTTGGGAGAAACTGTTTGACGGGAGTTTTTCACTTTTTGTTCTTTGTTTTCTTTTTGAGTAATGTTTTGCTTCATAGGCAATTAAGTGTAAGTGGATGGATGAATGGATGAATATGTGTGTCGCTCTAAAGGCGGCACATTTTATTAACGGCGGAATCGGCGGGATATTGTGTGGGAGGGATAATTTTTTTTCACAAATCACATTATTATATATAATATATCTTAAATCGGGTGTTTTTTCCTACGGGGGATTTGTGAAATGGAAAAAATTTAGTAATTTTGTAACGTAAAACGAAACTAAATATTTTATTAATCCTTAAATAAAAATTGCCTATAGCGGAACATTACTCTAATTTTAAATAACATAAGTAATGCAGAATTTGACACGGCTTTCAGATGAGCATCTCATTGCCGCTTATGCTAAAGGTAACAACCAGGCTTTCGATACGCTTCTTCACCGACACAAGGATAAACTCTTTGCGTATATCCTTCATATCGTGAAGTCGCCCGAACTTGCCGACGACATATTCCAGGAAACTTTTGTTAAAATCATTTCCACCATCCAGCAGGGACGATACGCCGAAGCAGGTAAGTTCGCGGCTTGGATGACACGCATCGCACGCAACATAATCATAGACCATTTCCGCCAGAACAAAACTCAGACGCTGGTGTCGATTGACAATGATGAGATCGATGTGTTGAATCGTAAGGATTTGGCTGATAATAATATAGAGGATTTCATGGTTGAGTCGCAGATTCTGGAAGATGTGCGTGATCTGGTGCGCGAACTTCCTGAAGCACAGAGGCAGGTGATTGAAATGAGGTTTTACCGAAACATGAGTTTCAAGGAGATTGCCGACACAACAAACGTGAGCATCAACACTGCTCTGGGTCGAATGCGCTACGCTCTTCTGCACCTGCGCAAACTGGCCAAGGAAAAGAATATTGTGCTCTCGCTCTGAGAAACTGTTTAAATATCTTCTAAGTCATTCGCACATAAATTTAAACAGTCTCTGAGAATAGTTAATAACTCTAACCATACGCTTCCATTCTTCGTGGGGGCGTATTTTTTTGTAGAAAAATTCAGGATGGAATAAACTTCGGGCATCGCGGCGGGTCTTAACTACAAACAACCGACGGAAATGCTGCTTTTCAACAGGAATAAACCTCAGTCACATTCGGCGGACAGATTTACGGAGATTGTCAAACGGTTTCGTGAGCCAATCTACTGGTTTGTCCGCAGGCAGGTGGTGTCGCACCACGATGCCGACGATGTGGTGCAGGAGGTGTTCATAAGAGCCTATCGCTCAATGGATTCCCTGCGCGACGAAAAGGCTGTCCGCCCGTGGCTCTACCGTATAGCGGTCAACGAAACGGCCCGTTTCCTATCCTCGCGCTATCACAACGAGGCGGAATTGACCGAAGACCTTTCGCAGAACCTCATGCAGGGGGAATATGTCGACTACGACAACGCCATGGGTGTCACCTTTCAGAAAGCACTGCTCACGCTGTCCGAGAAACAGCGCATGGTGTTTGAACTGCGTTACTACAACGAGTTGCCCTACGAGGAGATTTCCCGAATCTGTGACACTTCCGTCAACACGTTGAAAACAACATATCATATCGCACGACAAAAAATTACGGATTATATAATCAACCACCAATAACCCTCTCTCAATTAACTATTAATCCTGACAGACAATGGATAAAAAAGAAATAAATATTGACGATCTGCGTCAGCGGTCAACCCCGTTCACCGTGCCGCAAGGCTATTTCGACAGGCAGGAGAAGCAACTGCTGGAGATTGCCGGAGCGAAACGTCGCGGGCGCATAGTGCCGCTGCTGGTTTCGGCGGCAGCCTCGGTGGCTGTCATCGCTTCCTTAGGGATGTTCCTGCTTAGAGGTGACAATTCAACGCCTGACCTTGACTCCTACATCGCCTCACTGAGCGATGCTGACCTCAGCGACTCAATCGCTCTGGATGACCTTGACACCTATTCGGAGTTTATTATCACAGACTATTAAAATTAACATTAATCACATGAAAACATTGATATCATTTCTGACAGTTATCATCCTCGCATTATGCACATTTAATTCCAAGGCCGAGTGTATGTCGCCCGAGTCAGGTCCGCAGACTGTAAAGGAGGCGAACTGGCTCGTGGAAAAACTGAAGATAAAGGGTGACTCGGCAGTGAAATTCAACAAAATATATTCCGATTACCGAACCGAGATGGAGGCCGTGCGTGCAAAATATAAATGGAACGAACCTGCAGTTGTCAACGGTAAGAAAACACCCCTCACAGACAAGCAGGTTGAAGAGAATCTGCATAACGGCTTCAAGATGGGTCACAAGATGATTGACATCCGCGAGAAATACTACAAGCAGTTCAAAACGGTTCTCTCCCCCTCTAAAATAGAGAAAATGTTTCGCTACGAACGAAAAATCATGGAACGTAAGCGTGAAGAGGTGAAAAAGCGTGAGGAATGCCGTAAGAAGAAAAAAGATTCTGTGGCAAAAAAACGCGCTGAAAAAAATACACAAAAGTCAGAAAAACGAACCAAAAAAGAATAATGGCAGTGATGCCATCCGATTAGATAAGTGAAAATGAAAAACATAGATATTTGTGAAATGAATTATTGATTAGATTTTTCTTATAAAGTGGAAAAATTGATGATGAGGAAAGGTGTGCCCGTGATGGGTGCGCCTTTCTGGTTATTTGATAAGGTCCTTAGGGTCCTTAGGGTCCTTAGGGTCTTTAAGGTCTCTAAGGACTCTAAGGACTCTATCCGGAGAAGTTACGCAAAACCGGTGTCATGCAGGATGCCCATGGGTTGGTCACTATTGAATACGCGAAAATTCCGACAACCAAAATGAAGAATTAAATGTTTTATAAGAAAACCTTAATACTATGACCTACACAGAAGCAATCAATTCCACCCCTGTGGTGCTTGTGGAATTTTATGCGGACTGGTGTCCGCACTGCCGCCGTATGATGCCGGTGGTGAAACAGATTACGGAGTTGCTCAGCGGCACCGTGAATGTCTATACCCTTGACCTGGATAATAACGAAGAACTGGCCGACGTGGAGAAAATTACCTCTACCCCAACATTTATCATCTACCGCGACGGCAAACCGGTATGGCGCGAAAGCGGCGAGATGGATGGTCAGGTGCTTCTTGATAAGATTCAGTCATTTATGTAAGCAGTTACGGTTATGAGAAAAGATGGCTCGGTAATCACGGATTATCTGACGTCGCTCGGGGTACCATTCACTCATGACTATACCCTCGGGCGTATCGGGAAGATGCCGTTCAAAACAATGTTCGGTCTGTCAAAACTGCTTGAGGAGTATGGCATTGATTCCGAGGGCTACATGCTGGAGGATAAGGAGGAGATTTTTAAAATCACTCCACCTTTTCTGGCCAATACGGCTGTCGGCGAGGTGGTGGTGACTCAGGTTTCACCCTCCTCGGTCAGTTATCTCTCGGAAGGTGTCAACGAAACAGTTGAGACGGAGCGATTCCTGAAGGCGTGGGATGGCAACGTTCTGTTATCCTTTCCGCATGAAGATGCATCCGAGCCTGACTACCGTCGGCATGCCGGAGTGGAATTTTTTGTCCATGCCAAAAAGTGGATACTGACCTTCTGTGCCGTTTTACTTTTCTCATATCTGTTTATCGTTAACGGAATCTACACCCATCTGTCCACAATATTTATCACCCTCATAGACCTGGCGGGACTGTATTTCACCTATCTGCTGGTGCAGAAGTCGGTGAATATCCATAATCCTGCGGCCGACAGGGTATGCGGGGTGTTGCAAGCAGGCGGATGCGACAATATTCTTGCCACATCCGCTTCAAAATTCTTCGGTATTTTCGGTTGGAGCGAGGTAGGGTTTGCCTACTTTTCGGTCAGTCTGATTACGCTGTTGCTGTTCCCCGGCATGTTGCCGTGGCTTGCCCTGTGTAACCTCTGTTGTTTGCCTTTTACAGCATGGAGTCTATGGTATCAGCGGTTCCGGGCACACCATTGGTGTACGCTCTGCGTGTGTGTTCAGGGTTCGCTCTGGTTGCTGTTCTTCAGTTATTTCTTCGGAGGATGGCTTCGTGACATCTTTCCGTTGTCCATCAACTTCTTTGTGCTTGGTGTCACCTACCTCACCGTGATGCTCGCGCTCAATGCCATAATGCCATTGATAGAACAAAATAATGATTCGGAAAATGAAAAAGCCTAAAACCATACCCCATCCGCAATTCACCTCCGCACGCAGGCTTAAACCGCTGGAGATGAATGCCCTGCGTTGCCGCAGGCAGCATAGTGTGCTTACCCCTGAGCAACTCGACCGTATTGCCTCGGCTCAAAAGAGCGGGGAGATGAACTTGTGATAGACTGCACCTGCAAGGAGTATCAGACAGATTATAATCAGTCCGTTCGGCATTGTTGAACCTGTACCCATAGGATGCTCCTCGACGGTCTCTCTGCCGGCCGTCTCCCTTGCAATCGCCACGGAGTCCTTGCAGGAGGTTTCGGTTTCGTGCGTCACCTGTCGGGTTCGCTGCCGGAGTTTCACTCCATACACTTTCACTCCGTCGGCCGTTGTGACCGAATCGATTATGACGAGTTGCTCGGATTGAGTGGAGTCGGTGATCTGTGCCTCATGGATGGTGTGTGTCGCAACAACCGAATCGGATTGATGGTTGACGGTGGTCATGTTCTTTCGTCGGGTTGCGCACGATCCGAGCAGGATGAGTATTGATAGGAATACCGCTACCTTCATACCCCGAACTCCTTTGCGACATTAAACGACGGACAGCCCTTGGCCGCAAATTCATTGTGACCGTGTACGGTTGCTCCGGGATAACGTTTCCTTAGTTCCGACACCAGTTCGGTCAGAGCCTTGCGTTGCTCCGGGGTACGTGTATCAGCCGGTTTCATATCTTTGTCACACCCTCCGATGTAACATACGCCGATGCTTCGTGCATTCTGCCCTTTGCAGTGTGCCCCCTGCTGAGTTTCCGGTCGTCCGGGATGGACAGAGCCGTCGAGATAAATCACATAATGATAGCCGATAGATGCGAAACCACGCTGACGGTGCCAGCGGTCAATATCGCTCACCGTTACATTGCGCCCCGCGGGGGTAGCGGAACAGTGCAGGATAATTTTGTCAATCTGTTTCATAGTCATTTGTTTTTGTAATGATAGTCCATTCCGAAAAGTGCTCCGGCAAAGGTCAGTATTTCGCCGAAAGCGGTAAGTACCGAGGCATCGATACTCCCAACAGGAGGCACCACGAATCCGGCGCCGATAAGAACAAGTCCGGCAACTGAGATAAAGGTTGCGAGAATAAGTTGAATTGTTTTTCTGTGTGTGTTCATCCTTTTTTTGATTGCAAAATTACAATCACGGCAGCCGTTTCCGACATTGAATTGTCGTACATGGTTTCACCGAAAACCGGATAATTCACATTTCCTGTCATACTTAACCTGCTGAAAATGAGCCTGGCATAACATGGATTTAACAGATGTGAATTATGACGGAAAGCACAAAAAAGAAGGTATGTCAAAATAGGTGCAGCCTCGCCATATGCAGGATTATGCGGCTGCTCCATGGAGCAGCCCTACAGGGCTAATGCGTTGATTGTCAAGAGTGTAGGGATGCTCCTAATCTTGGTCAAAATATCAAATATTCTTTAATCAATATGATTTTCTAAGTGTTATTCTAACAAATAAAGACTTTAAAATCATTTGAATATGGAAAACTACACTATTGATGATATTCTGAAATTTATACCTAAGAACAGGATTTTGGAATTAGCCAAATTGACAAATATCGATTACGAAGTTAAATTCATGACCGG
>JAAVGE010000064.1 GCA_014800385.1 Bacteroidales bacterium | reverse complement strand
TATCTGACAATTTGCTACTACAAACTATCTATACAAGAACATGTTTCACATGTTAAATTTTTCTTGGGACAGCAGTGCTCCGTGGAGCATCCCTACACTCTCAGCGCATAATCCTGTATACGGTGAGGCTTCGCCTATTTTGACACACCCTCATGGTGTCAGAGTACGATATTTACTTCGGGAGGAGGGGGCGGAAGTTCGCTCATGGTCATAGGTTCGGCACCTGTTTCCTCTACTTTCATGCTGCCTGAACTGACTGAAGCGGATACCCATTTGAAGAAGGCCTTGATGGTGGCGCTGTCGGCGGTGTCGAGTGAAACCACACATTCGGTGATTTGTTTGAGCAGATTGGTGTTAGCCCCTGCACCGGCTGCACATGCCACAACTGTGCCCCATTTCCCTTTCTTGAAATCGGCTATGCCACGATTGATGTCGTCGGTAGGTTCACCATCGGTCATGATGAATACCAGCGGTTTCCAGTCACCTTTCTGATCGTGGGTGGTTTTGGTTACTTCACGTTCGGCACACTTGGTGAGAAGACTCAGTGCCTCGCCCAATGCAGTGCAGCCGTTTGCCTGGAGGTTAGGCTGCTGAAAGGCGGAGAGTTCGGTCAGGGGTGTCACCTGCTGTGCAGTGCTGTCGAAAGTGATGATACTGAGGTAGGCTGTTTCCAGAGCGTATGGGTCCTGACGGAGTGTGGACACCAGCACCTGTACGCCGTTTTTCACTGCCTCGATCGGCTCGCCGAACATTGATCCGGAGCAGTCGAGAAGGAGATATACGGGAAGTCGTCTCATAGTTGTTGGATTATTTTGCGTAATTGGTTAATATTCGGCGGATTGTCTCACAAAGGTTACGGTCGGGGAAAGCATCGCCTATGGCAGAGAATTTCCACTGTCCGTTGCGGCGGTAGAGTTTGCCCATTATCAGAGCGGTCATGTTGCGATACTGAGGCTGGGCGGCTACATCGTATGATGCGAACACCTCGTTGACACGGGTAGGCGTACCCTCATACATTCTGATTGATGCGTAGGGAATTTGTGAAAAATCCTCGCTGCCGCAGTTGTTGAGGAAGAAGAATATCTGTTCCACCTCGGGGCTGATGCGGTTAAGGTCCACGGTTATGATTTCGTTGTCCAGACCATCATCGCCGTTAGTGTCACCCTGCAGGTCGTCACCGCTGTGATGCAGGGCGAACTCGCGTGAATCGGTCTTACCTGCAGGCATGCCGTAACTGCCTAAGAAACTGAGTTTATAGAGGGGAGAGTAGATGTGGTCAACCATTTTCCCGTCAGCATTTACCATCAGACAGGAGAGGTCGAGGTCGACATCATGAACCGATTTACCCAATCCGAGGAATCCGCGGGTTACGATTGCTCCCCAGTTGCATCCCACGCAGAAGTTTGTCAGCCGTGTGCCGTTATTTTTTTCAAGGTTTATTCGTTGACCTTTTTCAAGACGTATTGCCATTAGTGTATAGTGTTATTAGTTAATCTTTTGAACCGGGGGAATAGTTGAATCCCCATCCGTACATTTTGTCACAATCGGAGTGATTGTCATGGAAAGTGACCAGTTTGCGCACTTCCAGAGTGTTGTCATCGCCTATCTCTATGGCTGCTATGGCGCAGAACCGTTTGTTGGAATTCTGGTCGCCCATCTTCACTATTATATCCTCGTTTCCGGGCACCGATACCTTCACCACGGCATCGGTCTGTGACCACTGAGCCACACCATCAAAGATGAATGTGTAGACGATGATACGTTTTATTTCTGAAGCGCCGGCAGGATTCACCAGGATTGTTTCGCCTGACTCGGAGTTGCCTCCGCGGTCATCACCCTGATGCCAGATGAAAGGCTTTTGGGTGTAACATCCCTGATTGGTCTGTTGGTCGCGGCGTCCTCCCCGACCGTGCGAGAACTGAAGCCCGTCGATGAGGCGCTTTGAACCATCCTTCATTTCATAGAAACATCCCAGGTCAAGGTCGATGGCACCACCGAACATTTTTTTCATGAACCCCCCTTTGCTCCAGTCGAGATTTATCTTAATCTCACCGGGAAAGGCCTTGGTCTTTGCAAGATTGATGCGGTGGCGGTCACCCGATTTTCGCAGTTCTATTGCCATGAGAAGAGAGGTTAACCGGTTACCCTACATATTTGTCTACAAAATACTGCAGTCCTCCTTTGTAGCCGTTACCCATTGCTTCAAACTTCCACTGTCCGTTGCGTTTGTAAAGTCGTCCGAATTCAACAGCGGTTTCAATGGAGAAGTCCTCGTCAAGGTCATATTTGGCTATCTCCTCGTTTGTCAAGGCGTTGTAGATGCGGATGTATGAGTTGTGGACCTGCCCGAAGTTCTGGCGACGCTGCTCGGCTTCGTGAATGGTTACGGTGAAGATAATCTCCTTGATACGGGGATCAACTTTGGAGAGATCGACGGTAAGCGTTTCGTCGTCACCGCCATCGCTGTTGCCACCGGTCAGGTCATCGCCCGATGATTCCACGGCGCCGTCAGGCGACTGCTGATTGTTGTAGAACACGAAGAACTCATCCATAGGAAGTTTGCCGTTTTCGCCAAGCATGAAAGCCGAGGCATCCAGGTCAAAGTCAAATCCTGTGCTGGTGTTGGGATCCCAGCCTAAGCCTACACCTACACTCTGCAGACCTATTTCTATTCTCTGTCCTTTTTGAAGATTTATTGCCATGGTAGTTAAATTTTAATATGTTTATACTGTTTTTATTTCTATGCTGTGAAATTACTAATTATATTCCGGAAAAACAGAATTTCTGTAATATTGCAGAAAAAATTATCTAAGAACAGTCCGGGGAGGTTGTAATGTTTCAGTCAGTGTTGCGATACTCCTGCGGAATGGTCGATTCACTCCCGTCACGTTTGGCATAGTAGTGGGGGGACATTATCTCCACACCTGCCTCGTTGAAGATGTCCTGAATGTTCTGATGAAGTGCCGACATGATGTCGCCATACTTGTCAGCCTCCTTGATATAGGCATTGATCTGATAGCAAGGATAATAGTCCTGCAGTTCGGTCTCCAGAACGAAAGGCTTGGGATGCTCGAGAACACCGGGTGTCAAGCGTGCGGCATTGATGAGCAACTGATGAACCTGACGCCACGGTGCGTCATAGCCGATGGTTACGGTAGTGTGGATAATAAGCCCGAACTGACGCGCCGATTCGCTGAAGTTCACCGTGTGTGACGACATGATGAAGGAGTTGGGGATGGTGACAACCTCGTTTTTGGTGGTACGCAGACGTGTGACGAACGGCGTTTTCTCAATCACGTTGCCGGTGGTGTCATTCAGGCGTATGCGGTCACCTAATTTGAAGGGACGCATGTAGGTTATCACCAGTCCGGCGATGATATTGCCGATGACCGTACTTGAGCCTAAGGAGATTATCAGACCGACGAACACAGATATACCCTGAAATACTCCGGAATCAGAGCCGGGAAGATAAGGATAGATCATCGCTATCATGAACGCATAGAGCAGGAAGCGGACAATGTTGAATGTCGGGCGGGCCCAGTCGGGATAAAAGCCATTGATTTTCAGTTTCTCCTGTTCGATCTCGCGCGAAATGTAGCGCAACCCTTTGATGAGGTATCTGATGCAGAGCCATATAACAGTGATTATGAACAGATTGGGGATATATTCGACCACTGATGTGGCAACCATTTTTATCGGCTCCAGAATGTAGAGGAAGATTTTCAGCGCAAGTTGTTCTGTCTGAGGGAAGATGGCGAACAGGATTGGCACGCTTATGGTCAACTGGAAGAACAGAACAATGTAACGGACAATGTTACTGAGGAATATGAGTATCTTTCCCTGCTGCTCCTTGTTGAGGAGTTCATAGTCACGGATAAAGATCGGATGCAGGTGCTGCTCCCGGAAACGGAGTATCATAACACGCAGTTTGCGGAAGAGGTAGTTGGTTAGTCTGAACAGCAGATATTGCAGAACCAGGACAAGGATGAACAGAGCCGCGCGGATCAGTATCCCCTTCAGCGAAATCCCTTCCCGCAGTTCGCGTATACGGTTGTCAAGCAGCGGAAGATAGGTCTGAGCCAGTTCCTTCCGGGTGGTGTTCTGCCACAGTGCATCGTTATCGGTCAGACTCAGAATTACCCTGTCGCCGAACATAATGTCGGTGTAACCGTCAGTTTCCAGAGCATGGATGGTGTCGGCATGGAGCGAGCGGTCTTTGACAATTTTCATGATATTCTCACTTATCATTGAGGCACGGTCACGTGGGCTGTAGCCTCCGCGGTTGGCGTAGAGATAGAAAAGCGTGTCCCCTTCAACCACCACGGGCACACCTGCTGTGTGTTCGCGCAATGAGTCGATACGCATCCGTTGGTCAGCCATGCGGATTGAGTCAGCCGCATTGTGTGTGCTGAGGGCAGCATCAAGTTCAGAACGCAACTCAATCTCGCGCAGTTTCATCTCCTGAACAAGCATCTCCATTTCATGAAGTCGCGAGGCATCATCAGTGGAGGCCAGTGTGTCGGCAGGGGTGTCGCTGAACGTGGTGTGGATTATCTGCTCCGCCTTCTGCAACAGTTGTGCGTTGGCTGCAAATGATAATCCCAGAACAGTTGTAAGCAACAGGAAAAGTGAGAATCGTTTCATGATGTGATCAGTTCAATGTATCTTGCTCACAAAGATAATATAAAATTCGGTAAAAACAGTCTGTAGCCACTGTTTTTAGTCTGTAGTCGCTGTTTTTATTGTCAAAGTTGCACCACAACAGTAGTACCTTTCCCCGCAGGACCGCTGACACGCAGTTCGCCCCCGTGACGACGCACTATCTGCCGACTGAGATACAGCCCCACACCGGTACCATCAGGCTTGGTGGTGATGAAAGGCTGAAAGAGGGTTTCACGGAGCGACGGGTCTATGCCGGTGCCATTATCTTCAACAGTGATACATGGACGATTCTCTGATACAGAGACGGTTACGACCACTTGCGGGTTCTCCGTATCAGCCACGGCATCCAGAGCGTTTCTGACCAGATTCACCATCACCTGACTCATCAGGTCAGGGTCTAAAGTGAGATTCACGGCATCCGCTGTGATGAACCGGCATATCTCCTCCGGCAAACCGCGTGACTGCAGTTCGGCTTCGGTGAGTCGGCGTATCCGCATGAGAAAAGTTGCGGCATCCATCGTCGCCAGTGTTGGGTCAGGGATATGCGTGAGGTTGTAATATGCTTTGAGAAAGCGGTTTATGCCACGGCTGCGACTGGCAATCAGGTCAATAGCCTCCGCCAGTTTCTCACCCTGCCAACGCTCGGGGTGCTTGCTGATATTGTCGCACAACGCAATGACCGGAGTGATGGCATTCCCCATTTCGTGGGTCATAACAATGAGGATGCGGTCATAATATTGTTTGCGTGTTTCCAAATCCATTGTGGCGGCATGATACCGTTTCAGGCACCTGTTGAAGGTAGCCAGCGTGTCAGTCAGCATGGGGTCATCCGTACGCTCGGCAAAAGAGATTGAAGTGTCGTTAACCTCCATGGATCGCGCGAAAGTCCACACCGTGAGTTTCAGTTTCCCTACAGACCGCCATAGCGCTAAAGCGGCTATAACCACCACTATTCCTGACAATATAGCCTGTGGATAGAGACCCGTTGCGGCAAGCCATGTTGAGAGGGCTGTCATCCCTGTCATCAGTGCAGTCAGAAGTATGAAATTCAGTCGGAAATGTTTCATGACTTCTTCAATAGATTATAGAGTGTCTGACGGTTGATGCCGAGTCGTTCAGCGGCAGCACTGAGGTTGCCGTCACACTGATCTATCACATCCCTGACATGTTTCAGTTTGACCTGTTCAAGGGTCATCTGCTGCCGCTCTGATTCGCGTTTGCCTATCTTCACGGCATCGGAAAGGGCGGCGGTGTTACGCCGGGCCTGTCGGTTTCGCTCTATGGCGCCACGCAGTTTGGTGACCAGTTCATCGTTATCCCACGGCTTGGTAACGAAATCCTCCGCCCCAATCTTCATTGCCTCCACAGCCAGACTGACCTCGCCGAAAGCGGTGATGACAACCACAGCCGGAGCATCAGCCATCTCCTTGATACGCTCAAGCCAGAACAGACCGTCGCTCCCGTCCAGACGGTTTGAATTGTAGTTCATGTCAAGAAGCACCCCGTCAATATCACTGTTGCGCAACATCGCCGGGATAAGACGCGGGTCGCCCGTGGTCACTATCTCATCAAACTCATCGGCAAGGATAAGACGCAGGGTGGATCTTACCGCCGGGTTATCGTCAATAACAAGTATTTTCAACATCTACTTAATCAATATGATAATGTGTATTGCAAAGATAATGTATAACAATGAATATGGAAAGGATACGGGTGCAATAATTGTCTAATTTTTAGGCGTGATGTCTAATTTTTAGACAAATCGCAACGCTTTTTGACGGTTTCGGTATTTTCTTTTCTTGTCAGAGGGTTTTACACGCTAACTTTGCCTCCATGAAACGAATAACTCTCATATCAACAGCGTTGCTCACTGCCGCGGTAATGTACGGGCAGATGACACTGAATGATTGTCTGGAGTATGCCGCCGAACATGCCCATGACAATATCATCAGTCGCCTGGAGGTGTCGAAAGCCACTGCCGACAAGCGCATCACGGCCGCCGAACTGATGCCTTACGTCAGTTTGTCGTCAAGCGGAAATGTGAGTTTCGGTCGTAACATTGATCCGGAAACGAACACTTACGACAATAAGCAGACTCTTGCCACAGGGTTCGGCCTGTCGCTCTCCGTTCCTTTGTTTGACGGACTGGTGCGCATCAATAACCTTAAGGTTGCCGACGTTGCCCGTCGCCGCCGTATGACGGATATGGAGATTGAGCGTGACCGCATATCGTTCGAGGTGATAAAGGCGTTCTACAATGTTTCATATTGCAAGGCTATGGTGGAGCAGATGCAGATGCAACTGGAACGTGACTCCCTTGACTTAGTGGCAACGGTGAGGGCAGAGGCTCTCGGAGTGAAGAGCGGGGCGGATGTGGCTCAGATGGAGGCACTCCTTGCCACGGACCGCTATGAACTCGCCAACCAGAACGGATTGCTCGCCAAAGCCTATTCGCAGTTGAAGGGTAACATGGGTATGATTCCTGACGGTGAACCCCTCGACCTTATCTTTGACATTCCGCATCTCGACACCTCCACCGGTGCTGTCAACCCGCGTATCGCCGAGGCGCGTCTTGCGCTCCGCCAGAGTGAATATGAACTGCGTGCAGCACGCGGTGCCTTCTCTCCGAAGATTTCATTAAGCGGCGGAATATCAACCTCCTATTACCGTATGTTCGGGTCGGATGCCTACTCAGCAGGAGGCTTCAGCAGGCAGTGGCACGATAATATGGGTGAGTACGTAGGGTTCTCGGTGTCGATACCTCTGTTCACCGGTATGGCTACTACAAACCGCCTGAAACGCGCCAAAATCAATCTGGAGGAAAGCCGGGTGAAACTGGAGAAGACCCGCTATGAGGTAGCACGCGAAACAGCCGACGCCGAACTGGATCTGCGTAGTGCCTCCATTGAACTGGATGCCGCGATGAAGCGTCTGGAAGCGGAGCAGATCTCCTACAATGCCGTCCACCGAAGGTTTGAACTGGGTAGCGCGTCAGTGGTAGACCTCTACACCTCGGGCGCACAAC
>JAAVGE010000063.1 GCA_014800385.1 Bacteroidales bacterium | reverse complement strand
GGTACGCCGGAACGGAGTGGAGGCGTGCCCGGTAAGGCAGCCCCAGCAAAGGGCGTGCCGATTAGGTACGCCGAGTGAATCACCCCGGGATATATAATTTGATTTTGAATGAAATCAAACACACGGAATGTTAGCGTCGCTTCGCTTGCGGTCACGGATTGGGACGGATTTTCACAGATTTTTATTGCGCATACACACAGATTCATAGCGATGCTACGCTCGCAACCACGAATTGAAATGGATTTTCACGGAATTATTCACGGCAAAATCCGTGCAAATCTTTCCCATCCGTGCATACGAGCGCAGCAAGTTATCCGTGTGTATGATTACGAAAAAGATCCGTGAAAATCCGTAAAAATTCGTGGGAACAAAGCGAAGCGAGTTAAAAAATCCGTGTGTTTAAGAATCTCAATCAAATCCACGAACCACTACCCTGATAATCAACCTATATAAACCCTCACTCCGTCTCACCAACACTGTGGGGCTGCTCCAGGGAGCAGCCGCATAATCCCGTATACGGCGAGGCTGTGCCTATTTTGATATACCCTCTTTTTCATGTTAAAAGAAACATAATTAAGATTATTTAACACCACTAAATATATTTTTTACAATCAATTATTTGCGTCAAAAGATGTAAATATATAAATTTGCCAAACCAAGTTTTAATCATAATCGAAATACACTGTTCAGAGCGAGTAAAATCAAACTAAAATAAACCAATATTATTCAATTCTAAACTTTTCCTATTATGAGAAATTCAATCAGGAAGTTGACGGCGGTGATGATGTGCGTCCTCGCTGTCTTTCTCAAAACGGGGGGGGTAAGTGTCTGTGGATTAGATAGTTACGCACAGTCCCCCTCCGCTGTAGGTGTTCCCGAAGATGCTTATATCTTCGCCGTTAGCGGTGCGGGCGTAACGGAGTTTGACGCACGTAATGCAGTTTTTTACAGTACCAAAACTCAACAGTTAAATTATGCCTCCAGAATATGGGATAGTGTTGCCAAGAAACACTATTACTATGTTAAGGCGACCGAAAATCCGGTAAAGTTTACACTGAATACATCATCGGAGCATGGCTTTGCTTCTATTACAAACTCAGTAACCGGCAAAAGTATCAGTTACAATCCTAAATCATGTACAATTTCAGCCTCATCGCTGAATACGGATGAATTAATCGAAATAGAGTGCGATTATATTGACAATGTCCGTTGTGGAACACTCGAAATCAATGCTGATAATCCATCGCGAATTTTTGTTGTAAATCACACAAGTGGAATATATACACTATATAAGAGCGATGCTTTTCAGGACGGTAAACTTACCATCAAGTATGACCCAAAAACTGAAAAAACATGGGACATCGCACAGGTAACAGGTTATGGTAAAACCCCGAAAGTATATAGTGTTGAACTTGACGGAAATCCTTTGAAACGTAATTACGGTTGGGTTTCTACTGCAACATTATCGGTAGCGGAGACATTTAACTATAGTATGACTCTTGATGAAAATTTAAAGACACATGTGGTAAATGTTTCTACCGTATGGCCTGATCTGCAGATTCCCGTGTCATTTAAAATCAAGCAGGATGGCGGTAATGAAACGAACGATGATTACTTGCAGGCAAAGATTCAATCCCTCAGTGTTGGCGGAGTTGAAATTGATAAATCTTTATGGTCTGATGGCAAGATCTTTAATGTAAAGAATGGTAATAACCTTGATTATACTCTTGCTGACGAGGTTAAAACTCAGTTCGTGGTAAACTCACGTACTCTTAACGGAACGGAATTCACCACAAAAACACAGGTGTTCATTGAAGGTGACGGCTCAACAACACAGGAAGTGGTGCTCAATGCCTTGGTAAACAACCCGGTTCGTTTTAATGTGGTTTGCGACAACTATAAAAACATTGCGGTCAGCACAACTGACGGAATAAGTTTCCCTTTGACTGCAACGACTTCCTCTATGACTTATGGCTATGATGTAAACCTCCCTCTGACATTCCGCTCCTATCCTGGTTATCAGATAACTCAGATTAAGGTTGGTGAGAAAGTTTATCCCGTGGAAAAGGGGAACATCACCATCAATAACGAGGGGATGGATGCCGTATATGAGGTAACCTGCGTGCCTTACGAACGTACACGTGATTTTGTAGTGACCGTTGACCCCGGTAACGCTTCGGCAATGGCCATTACTCTTGACCCCAACGGACTGAACGAGAAACAGGTTTATCTGAGCCGTGGTCTCCAGACCGTTAAGGTCAACCCCGCCGACTTCCCCATCGCTATCCAGGCTACTAACGGCTCGGTTTATGTGGATGGCGAAAAGCAGACCCCTCTGACCGGTGGATATTATTTCGCTGAACTCCCTGAAGCAGGTAAAGATATTCGAATCTTCAACCGTCAGATTTCGCAGGTAACCGTCGATTTCTCCAATATGTCCGGCGTAGGCTGTACACTGAAAGTTGACGGCAAAGCAGTTCAGAACCCTGAATCTGTTATGGTTCTTCCTGGATCGGTTCTGGAATTCACTCCCGCTTCAAATGCTTCCAACCTGATGCTGCAGACCGGCAATGACACATACGTTGCCGCTTCCGAGGGTAAATTCACCTATATGGTTTCAAATTCATGCCGACTTACCCTCCGCCCGAGTGCTGTGCTCACTGTCAACTTTGGTTTAAATTACGAGAATTTTGAGATCACCGAACTCTCTACCGGTGAGAAATTTAAGTTGACCGGAAAAACAACTACCATTCTGCTTCCTTATATCGAAGGGGCTACCGCAACAACAGACTATCGTCTGAAGGTGGTTGACCCAAGAAATTCCTACGTTCTGTCCTACGTGACTGCGTCGCCGACAACCGGGTTCGCATTTAATGACGCCGAGCATATCATTACGGTTAGAAACGGTATGACTGTAGATCTTCATTCAGCGGACAACGAAAAACCCTACACCATAAACATCCGTGTAACTCCGCAGAATTCCAGCAGTTACAGTTATAATCCTGAAACCGGTATGTATTATGACAACAATGGCAATCTGGAAGTTGCAACACAACTGCTATATGTTCCTAACGGATATACACTCGGTGGAGGATTCATGGAATATGAAGGAGAAATGGTTCCTGTGCCGTATAATACAAATCGACGTCTGCGCGTGGGAGATAACAACGCCAAGCGTGATTACAGCATCGCAACCCCAAATACCCCGTCATGGACAACTACCGAAAGTGGCTTCGCGAAATCATTTAATCTTGATGAAAGCGAGTTCCCGATTGTTATCAAGAATCTTGCGGGATCCGGAATGGAGGACGGTGGTACTTATTATTCAAGATATAATCTGGTTGAGGGTGGCTTCTTCAGAGAAATTGAATCAATGGAGGAAATTAAGATAGAAAAGCCTACCGATGGTTCTTATGAGGTCAATCTGATTTTCACCGTTGAATATGAAAATTCTTATCAATGGAATTTCCAAAAATCAGATATACCTTATTATTACCAGATTGACTCCAATCCTGAAGCCCTTGTAAATCCTTATGACTGGACTAATAACACGGGTAGTGTTTATTCATTCTCAAAAGTTAAAATACGACCCGAAGATGAGTCAAAAAACATAAAGAAGGTGGTGCTTGAAGATTATTATGGATCAAATCCCGAAGAAATTTTCCCTAATGCGGATGGAGAGATTGTCATATATGCTGATCCCGCGCAAAACTCTGACAAAAATGTATCGGTTGAGTATGAATCATCATCTTTACGATTCTATCTTAATTCAGAACTTAGTGGTTATGTGACTGTAAATGGAAATCATATAGTTACGGATGCGATGACCGGTGAACCGGACCTCACTACCATTTATGGTAAAACTGCTCTTGTAAAGATCCAGTCTTATTCTAACACTCCTTACAAGGTGACACGAATAGTGGATATGGCAACCGGTAAAGCGCTTGACTATGATAGTAGCACCGCGACACTGAAAGGGTTCGAAGATGGTATGGAACTTGAAGTTTATGGTGAACTGTATAACCGTGATAAATCAATCAAGATCAAACGATACTCTACCAAAAATGTATCTGCAAATGTAGGATATTCTTTCAACACTAAGGCAGCCATCTATCTGAATGAAGGTAGTCCATACGAATCAAATACTTCGTTAACAAATAGCAGTACAACACCTCTGACATCCACAGTGAAATATAATGATGAGGACCTGCCGCTTGTCATCCGTGATATTGACTTTTCAAAGAGCGGCGTCACTTATCAGGGCACTGTGTTTGTCAACAATCAGATTGTTGAGCCTGTAAACGGAGTTTATACTCTCCCGATGGATATCGAGGATGGCGCTACGGTGATTGTTTATCGCCATATCGATAGTCCTACGATCGATGTTGAATATACGATTGACGAGGATCTGAAAGTGGAGGCTTGTGTGGACAATATTCCCGCTACCCGTACATCCGCTACAGTCGCCGCACCTAAATTGGGTGATATCACAGTGAAGGCTCTTGAAGGCAATGAGTTTGAGTACACCGCAAAATACTCATCTGACGGTGGTGCGACATGGAGTAATTTTACCTCTCTTACTGTAGCATTAGGCTACACTCAGTTAGCCGTTAAGATTGAGAAGGCCATCAACACTCTGACATTCAACGCTGAGCAGGGTACTGACCTCTCATCTGTGAAAGTGGTAACAGATAGGGGAGAAGAATATGCTCTCTCATCTTCCGACAACATCCTTGAACTGCTCGTCGGTATCAAGTCTGCAAAGATTATTTCAACCGTACCGGACTCATATCTCACCGTAGTTTCCAGCGTTTCAGGCATGAAGTTCAATCAGGAATCAGGTGAACTGACCGGTTTGGCCACCGGCACTCTCACCGTAACCCTGAATAAGATTGTGCGTGAAAACGAAGTGAAGTTCTTTGTGGATAAAGAGGAAGCATCGGAAGCCGCTCTTACCTTCGGTGAAGATAAGGTTTACGAAAAACTCGTTGACCTTACAGAAGGATTCCAGACAATCAAATATGGTCAGGAGGATCTGCCGCTGATCTATCATGTGGCTGACGCTGCTACCTTCAGCACTCGCTCTTCTGAATCTGTTCCGTTCGTTTATGTGAATGGTGTCCTCCAGTCTTATTCTCCTGAAGATGGTGGATATCTGTTCTCTGCCGACGTTCTCTCCGGTGAATCGGTTCCTGTGGTGAAGATTTACGCTAACAATCCCTCTACCGTTGATGCAGAAGGTGGCGTTAAGAACATCACCCTGTTCTACCTCGTTGAACCCGGCATCACCTTCAAGGCCATCGAGGACTACTCTGTTGAGGTTACAGAATCAGGTATGCGCGAAGTGCTCCCCAGCACCTACGTTGAACTCGAAGCCCAGACCGACAACGGCGAACCCCTCTTCGTTGAGGTTGACGGCGAACGCGTAGAGGCAACCGACGGCAAATACCTCATCCAGACCGGTAACAGCGACGTGACCATCGCCGTGAAAGTTGAAAAACTGAACGTGACAGTAATCTCTGAAGATGCATGGCAGGCAGTACGCGTGACAGGTAACGGCTTCTCTTACCCGATGTACGACGCCACTTCCGAACTCCAGTTCCCCGCCAGCACCACCTCGCTGCAACTGTTCACCGAAATGGACGGCTACGTGATCACCAACGTTATCGACGACGCCGGTCAGGCTAAGTTCGACGCCGTGACAGGTGAACTCACCAACATCAAGAGCGAAAGCAAACTGACCCTCGTGATGGGTGAATACAACCGCGACGTGGAACTTCTGGTTTACGTTGAGGACCTGGTTGAAAACAATCAGATCAGCCACGTAGTACTCAGCGAAGGCAAATCAGTTGTGAAGAACGTGGCACTGGCTCCCGGCTATCAGACAGTGATGATCCACAAAGCCGACCTTCCCCTTGCCGTGACCACCACCGCACAGGAGAAAGCCAAGGTTTACGTCAACAACGAACTCCTCGAAGAAGTAGACGGCAAATATCAATTCCCCGACGAACTCCCCGCCAAGAGCATCGTCAAGATATACTCCGAAGAGCAGTATAAGATCAGCGTTGAATACACCATCGATCTGCGCGGCTACGACTTCAAGGTATGGCATGACCGCCAGCAGGATGTAGCGATCAACACCGCCGATATTCACGAAGTGCTCCCCGGCACCGAAATCTCCTTCACCCTGACACCCCAGGCAGCCCCCGAAGC
>JAAVGE010000062.1 GCA_014800385.1 Bacteroidales bacterium | reverse complement strand
GGGTGTTCAACCAGATGTCCACACCGCTGACCAGACGTTTGGCAACGATCATGTTGTAGTCTTCAAGGAAGATGATCTTGCCGAGGAACTGGGGCATGCGGGATATTTCCATGATGCGCTTGATCAGACCCTGACCTGCACCGTCGGCGGGGTGTGCCTTACCTGAGAATACGAACTGTACGGGGAAGCGTTCGTTGTTGACGATACGTGACAGACGTTCGAGGTCGGTGAATAGAAGGTGTGCGCGTTTGTATGTTGCGAAACGACGTGCGAAACCGATGATGAGGGCGTTGGGGTTGATTTTGTCAACGATTTTCATCACTGCCGAGGGGTCACCCTGGTTTGCGAGCCATTTCTGTTTGAAGTCACGTTTAACGAAGTTGATGAACTTGTTTTTGAGGGTCATTCGCATGTTCCAGATTTCTTCGTCGGGAACGTTGAAGATACCTTTCCATGCTTCGGGGTTGCTCTGGTCTGAGAAAACCTGTTGGCCAAGTTTGTCAGCATAGAATTCTTTCCATTCCGATGCGGCCCAGGTGGGCATGTGAACACCGTTGGTTACATAGCCAACGTGTGATTCCTGCCATCCGTAGCCTTTCCAGATGCCTGCGAACATTCTCTTTGACACTTCGCCGTGAAGCCAACTTACGCCGTTTGCTTCCTGGCAGGTGTTGAGTGCGAACACGCTCATTGAGAAGCGTTCGTTGGTGTTGGGATTTTCGCGACCCATGTTCATCAGGTCGTTCCAACTGATGCCGAGTTTGGCGGGATATTCGCCCATGTATTTACCGAACAGGCTTTCGTCGAAGTAGTCGTGACCTGCGGGAACGGGGGTATGAACGGTGTAGAGTGAAGTGGCACGAACCAGTTCGAGTGCTACATTGAAGTCAAGACCTTTTTCCTGTACATAGTCAACCAGACGCTGGAGGTTCAGCAGTGCTGCGTGACCTTCGTTACAGTGGTAGAGTTGTGAGTTGATGCCGAGTTTCTTGAGCATGAGCACACCACCGATACCGAGCATATATTCCTGTTTGATACGGTTTTCCCAGTCGCCGCCATAAAGTTGGTGGGTGATCTGACGGTCAAATTCGCTGTTCATGTCGAAGTCGGTATCCATCAGGTAGAGGTTCATGCGACCTACGTTCACACGCCATACGTGGCTGTAAATGATGCGGCCGGGGAAAGGTACCTCAAGGATCATCGGGCGACCGTTTTTGTCCATCACCTGTTCCAGAGGAAGTTGATTGAAGTTCTGGGGTTCGTAGTTGGCAATCTGCTGACCGTCAACCGACAGGGTCTGGGTGAAATATCCGTAACGGTAAAGGAAACCTACGGCAGTCATGTCTACACGGCTGTCAGATGCTTCCTTGATATAGTCACCGGCGAGTACACCAAGACCGCCGGAGTAAATTTTCAGTGCGTTGCACAGACCATATTCCATTGAGAAATATGACACGGAGGGAACGTCCTTGCGCATGGGCTGAGCCATGTAGTCCTTGAACATGCCGTATACTTTGTTGATACGGGCCATGAACTCTTTATCGTTCTGGATTTCCTGCAGACGTTCGTAGGAAAGTTGCTGAAGAAGCATTACGGGATTTTCGCCTGTTGAGCGCCACAACTCGGGGCTGAGGTCGCGAAACAGAGATTTTCCTTCACTATTCCACACCCACCAGAGGTTTCTTGCTAACTCGTCGAGGGGTTTGAGGCGAGTAGGCAATTCGGCACGTACGTTAAGTTCGCGCCAGGCAGGTGCATTTGTGTTGCTTACTTGAAGTTTCATTTTTAATATATTTATGGTTATTAATTATTGATGTGAAAAATGTTTATCTTTTTGAAGCGTTTTCGAGGGCTACGCGATAGGTGTCGATGTAAAATTCCATGAAGTGGAGCCACTGTGCTTTTTCGGCAGTGTTTTTGGCTGCTTGGGAGAATTTTTCAAGTTCGGCGTCATCGGCTGTGTTAAGCGATACAATGGCACGGGTGATTTCGTCAACTACCTGCTGATAGTTGCTGTCCGTGCGGTTTATCACTTCCACGCCAGATTTGTCAAATCCTTCACCAACAGATGATTTTACCCATTGACCGAATCCGGAAAGCGAAGTCGTTATGGTTGGAACTCCGAATGCCACGCTCTCCAGCGGTGTGTAGCCCCAGGGTTCGTAGTAGGAGGGGAATACTGTGGCATCCATTCCTATCAGGAGGTCGTAGTAAGTACTGTTGAAGATACCATCCTTGCCATCAAGATAGCAGGGGACGTAGATTACGCTTACTCTTCCGGAATTGTTCCATTCGTAGCCTAACTGACGCATCCGGCAGGCGATAGGATCTTCGTAGGGGTTGTTCACTGAGTGTGACATGCATCGGTTGTCGGTGCGGACTATCTCATCTTTACCTATCTGAGCCTGAATTTCAGGGCGAGGTTCTTTCACCCATGCGGGAACCATCACGAAGGCAACGGTTTTGCGCTGTAGAGGGGTGTTTTTTAAGTTTGAAGTCACGTCAAGGAATATGTCGATTCCTTTGTTGCGGTATTCGCATCGTCCGGAGGTAGCCACAATGAAGGTGTCATCGTCAAAACGGTCGCCTACAATGTGTGATGCCACGTCAAGCAGTTGCTTTCTGGCTTTGCGACGCGCAGCATTGAACTTGTTTTTCGCGGGTACGAAATTTAACTCAAATCCGTTGATTGTCACAACTTCGGGCTTTCGTTCAAGGAGTTGCACACATTCGCGCGCCGTAACATCACTTACCGTCGTGAAGGCGTCGGCTGCATGCGCGGCTGCTTTCTCAAGGGAATGTTTTGACTCCATGTTCAGTTCACGAGCCATCTGGTCGCCGTTGTATCCGGGGAGGTAATCGTAGAGGGGTTTACCGTTACCGCAGATGCTGCGTCCTATGCTTGTAGCATGTGTTGTGAATACTGTTGCGATACGCGGACGTGCGGCTTTAATGTATAGAAGCCCCATTCCGGTTGTCCATTCGTCAAAATGCGCTACAACGTCATGGCTTTCGGGGGTGTAGAAGTCATAGAGACTCTGGATGACCAGTCCTGCTGCATGAGAAAAGGCACACGCTTCGTCATAGTCACCGTAGGCGTGGAGTGAATCCACATGATATAGATTCCACATTTCACCATAAAAACTGTCTTTTACGGCATACATGGAGTTGAAGTCAACCAATACCACAATAGGCTTGCCGGGAATATCCCATCGGCCTACTCTGACCTTTATCCCCTGAGGAAGGACGGCTTTTGTGCGCCATTCCTTGAGAAGGGATTTTGATTCCTTGAAATAGGGTGACTCGTTCTGTTCCGTCCAAACGTCCGGACCGATGAAAATCACCTTGTCTTTATATAATGTCTGGAGGGTTTGGGCTTTGGTGGAGAGTACGGTGTAAATACCTCCCACCTTGTTGCAAACCTCCCAACTTGTTTCAAAAAGTAACTCGATTTTTACCGAATTCATATTGTTTTTCGATGTTTGAAAGTGCAAAGATACTAAAAAATCGGTAACTTGCCATATCTTTTATGCTTTTTTTAGTTTTTGACGGATAAAGATGGTGCGAGAAAGTGATATTTTAGAGGTCAGGAAAATTTTGTGGGAGGGTGCCTGAAAGATATTCCCGATAATTTTGTAAATTTGCGTGATATTGTTTCTGAAATTTCTTTTTTACTATGCTGACAACCGGAAAATGGCAGTGCCGTGAGGTGATAAATCTTCTTCCTGAGTATGGTGTGAGACACGTGGTGTTATCACCCGGTACCCGTGATACACCTCTTATAATGGCTGCTGTGCGTCACCCTTCAATAGAGGTACATTCAGTTATAGATGAGCGTTCCGCTGCTTTCATAGCCTACGGAATGAGCAAGTGTCTGAATGAACCGGTAGCGGTGGTATGTACGTCGGGCTCGGCGGTGCTGAACCTGACGCCGGCCGTATCGGAAGCCTATTATGCTCATGTCCCTCTGATTGTTGTTACTGCCGACCGTCCTTCGGAATGGATAGATCAGGATGACAGTCAGACCATTCGCCAGCAAAGGTTGATGCAGGATTTTACCGTCGGGCATGTAAATGTGCCGTGCCATTGCCATTCGGCAGAGGTGAGGTCGGCAATCAGTCGTGATCTGAATGTGGCGCTCTCCAATGCCGTCTTAAAGCAAGGACCGGTGCATATAAACGTGGAGATAGATGAACCGATAGCCGAGGAGGTGGATATTGACATTACGGATGCACTGTCATGCCGCAAAATAAATATCAGCGTCCCCACGATACTATCGTCATCGGCGAAAGATTATATCTCAGACAAGTTGTCGGAGGTTGAGCGGATAATGTTGGTGGGAGGATTTGATTCTTCGCTTACACCATCACAAAAAAAGATACTTGACCGGTTTGCCTCAATGCCGAATGTGGTGTTTTTCGCAGAGCAGGTGGGAAACTACCCATGCAAAAATGCCATCACCATGATTGATGAAGCATTGGTGGCAATTAAAAAGAACAAAGAGCAATATTATCCGGAACTGGTCATAACTTTTGGCGGTTCGTTGATCAGCAGATCGCTGAAAGAGTTTTTGCGTGAGGCAGGAGCGGAACATTGGATGGTTGGTCATCATGACGCATATCCCGATTGTTTCAACTCTCTTAAGGAGGTGTACCCTGATGCCGACGGTTTTATAGAGGCGTTGGAGAATGTCAGTGAATGTGAATCGGACTATGCATCAGAGTGGGACAAGGTCAAGCAAGAGAACATTCGTCTGCGCCGTGAGTTTATGGCTAATTCCGAGTGGAGCGATCTTTCTGCGATAGACACCTTGTGCCGCATGCTGCCCAAAGGCTGGGATCTGCAGTTGTCAAACGGGATGACTGCAAGATATGCCATGGGTGCGGATCTGCGCTCGGCAAACTCAGTATCATGCAACCGCGGGGTAAGCGGCATCGACGGCTCATTCTCGACAGCGGTCGGTGCATCGGCGGTAAGCGGTTGTAATACGCTGCTCATTACAGGCGATATGAGTGCTCAATATGATATGGGTGCTATGGCATCATCGCTGATTGATAGCCGATTACGTGTAGCGGTTATGATGAATGGCGGTGGTGAGATATTCCGGTTTATCCGCACTACCTGTTCGCTGCCGGAACTGGATCAATATATAGCGGCACGCGCAAATTTTCCGGCTGAAAAACTTGCAGAGGGATTCGGTTTCAAATATCTGAAGGCTTCCTCAGCGGATGAACTCGCCGAAGTACTGCCTGAGTTTTTCGGTGAATCAGACCGACCGGTTCTACTTGCTATCCACACAGACGGCACCGAATCGGCACGGATTTTCCACGATTATTACAAAATATTCAAAAAATACACATTATAATATATGTCAACACGAGTTTGGAAAAAAATAAAGGATTATCAGGATATCCTTTTTGAATTTCATGAAGGTATAGCAAAAATCACCATCAACCGTCCTGAAGTATACAATGCATTCCGTCCGCAGACAAACTTCGAGATGCTTGATGCGATGAACTATTGCCGCGAAACCCCCGAGGTGGGTGTGGTAATCCTTACCGGTACAGGTGACAAATCATTCTGTTCCGGAGGTGACCAGAAGGTGAAGGGTGTAGGCGGCTACATTGATGAAAACGGTGTGCCACGCCTGAATGTGCTTGATTTGCACAAGGCGATACGCTCTCTCCCCAAACCTGTAATCGCCATGGTCAACGGCTATGCTGTGGGGGGCGGTAATGTTCTGCAGGTTGTATGTGACCTTACTATTGCATCAGAAAATGCTAAGTTCGGTCAGACCGGACCCAAGGTAGGTAGTTTCGATGCCGGTTTCGGTTCGTCATATCTCGCCCGTTGCGTCGGTCAGAAAAAAGCACGCGAAATATGGTTCCTTTGTAAACTCTACACCGCACAGGAAGCACTCGAAATGGGTATGATCAACAAGGTAGTTCCCTTTGAGCGCCTTGAGGATGAGACAGTTGAATGGTGCAAGATTATGCTGCAGCGTTCACCCATGGCCCTGCGTATGATCAAGCGCGGACTTAACGCGGAACTTGACGGACAGCGCGGTCTGATGGAATTTGCGGGTGATGCCACACTGATGTATTATCTGATGGCAGAGGCTCAGGAAGGTAAAAACGCCTTCCTTGAGAAACGTGATCCCGACTTCGGTCAGTTCCCCAAATTCCCCTGATGAAACATCCGGAATATTCCCGATATGACCTGGCTTTTAAAGAGCCGGCTATAACTTCACGCTCCACAATGCTGCATAAGGAGACATATCTCATCAGGATATTTGATGAAACTGTCCCCGAGGGTAGCGTTGTGGGTGAGGTACCCTTGTTTCGCGGACTCAGTGCCGAGGATTCGCCCGGTTTTGAACAGTCGCTGCTTGAGTATTGCAGCGGTTATCCCGACAACGGTTATCCTTCAATGAGTTCGCTGGCTTTTGGTATTGACTCAGTCAATCAGCAGATTATGTTTCGGAAAAATCCTGATGAGGATGAAATCAGGATACCCATAAACGGTCTGGTTTGGATGGGTGACAAACGGACCATGTCAGGCCGAATACGACAGAAACTGGATGCCGGTTTCCGATGTATAAAGTTGAAGATCGGAGGTATAAAGTTTGAAGATGAACTTGACTTGCTGCGAACCATCCGCAAAGAATTCAGTCCGACCGACCTTGAACTGAGAGTTGATGCCAATGGTGCATTCACGCCTGCCGAGGCTCTGGAGAAACTCAAACGATTGAGCGAATTCTCCCTTCATTCCATTGAACAGCCGATACGGCAGGGGCAATGGGAGGAGATGAGAAAATTGTGTGAAACATCCCCCATCCCGATTGCCCTCGATGAGGAACTGATAGGTCCGTGGTGCGGAAGATCAGATGAGGAGATGAACACCTTGCTTGAATCCATACGTCCGCAGTATATCATACTCAAACCATCGCTTTGCGGAGGATTCAAGGCCGCCGACCGCTGGATTTCCATGGCCGAAAAACATGGAATAGGGTGGTGGGCTACTTCTGCTCTGGAGTCAAATATTGGTCTGACGGCAATAGCACGCTGGGTGAAGAAACATAACCCCGTTATACCACAGGGACTTGGAACAGGTGCTCTGTACACCAATAACTTTCCGTCACCCCTGCGCATGGAGGGTGATGAACTGGTTGTAGACCCCACGGCTGAGTATAATATTCCCGAACTTGACTGGAAATGAACCTGACTAAAACCACACCTGAGACCGAAGAATTCCTGAAAGAATGGTATTCCGACAAGGAGTATGTAACAGCACATACCTCCGGCTCGACGGGTGCGCCTAAAATGATTAAGTTGCTGAAGCAGGATATGATAGCCTCCGCTTCGGCAACAAATCGTTTTTTTAATATAACCGAATCCTCCCGACTTGTATCGCCACTTTCAGCATCATATATTGCCGGCAAGATGATGATAGTCAGAACGGTTCTGGCCGGGGCTACCTTGGAGATGCTCACTCCTTCCAATCAGTTGAATCTGCATGGCAGGATAACGCTTCTGCCCATAGTGCCGTCGCAGATTGAATCGTTGATGACTTATGCGGACAGTGACGTGAAGATAGATAATGTGATTGTGGGAGGGGCACCAATGACACCCGAAATGGAACTGATGCTTGAACAGTTTCCCGCAAATTGCTATGCTACATACGGCATGACCGAAACATGCAGTCACGTTGCCATACGTAAGGTTGGCACTCCCTATTTTCAGGCACTGCCGGGTGTGAAATTCGAGGTAGATGAATCATCCCGTCTCATGCTGCGATTACAGCATTTCAGTTTCCCCACGCTTCAGACTAACGATGTAGTAGAGTTGCAGTCGGAGGAATCGTTCCGGTGGCTTGGACGCTATGACAATGTTGTCAACAGTGGCGGTGTGAAACTGTTTCCGGAGGAGATAGAACGCGAGATAGCACCATTTATTAAGGGTGAATTTTACCTTTGCGGGATGCCACACGCCAAGTGGGGACAGCAACTGGTGATCTGTATTACTCCACGCACCGTTGTGGATCACGCAGCAATGGAAGCGGAGGTCTCACACATAAGATTACCCAAAAAAACAATAACCCTTGATAAGTTTGAATACACCTCAAACGGTAAAATCAAGCGTGTTGTCCCCGCCGGATTCGAGGAGTAGAAGTTTCTTTTTTAATTCAATGCCGGGGGTATAACCACCCAAGTTGTGTGCGGCCACAATCCTGTGACATGGTATGAAAAGGGGGAGGGGATTACGGCCTACGGCTTGTCCTACCGCACGTGCATGAGAGTTTACGCGGCGTGCCAATTCACCGTATGATATCAATTCTCCGCGTTTCAATTTCATCAGTTCGTTCCAAACCTTCTGTTGAAAGGATGTACCTTCCGGAGCCATAGGTGGAGGTGTCCCCGGATCTTTGCCTGAAAAATATCTGTCAAGCCATATTTCGGCATCTTTCAATATATCAGCGTGTTGGTATGATTCTCCCCTGAAGGAGTCGACAAATTTCAGTTGCTTGAGGGCGTTCTCGTCGCCCGTCACTTCAATAAGTCCTATTGGTGAAGAATAATTCAGAGAATACAACATAAGTTAAATATTAGAGAGTGTTTGAATTTAAACCAAATTTAATATTTTGAGAGTTTTGAACTTTTTGATTTCATCACAAAGGATCTTTTTGGCGCTTTTTAAAAGATTTCATCAGTCGCGATGCCCGCATCGCTCCTTCTTCAACTTTTAAAAATCATCCCAAAATCTCTCTTTGTGCTAAAATCATTTAAATCCAAACACTCTCTTAAACTATAAATTTGGAGAAACGTTTTAGAGGTATAATCTAAAACTTAATTACTATGGAAACGATTTTTGAACTTAACAAGCCTGCGAAAATTAATTCAGTAGCAGACTATGTAGAAGGAAAAGTTACAGGAGAAGCAATCTTCAAAACTCTTAACGGCAGCGTTACTCTTGTTGCTGTAACTAAAGGTACTGACATTAAGGAGCATACCGCCGATACCGACATAATGGTGCAGGTTATTGAAGGTGAGATTATCTTCAATGTCGGTGGTAATGACAACCGTATGGAATCAGGCGATTTCATCCTTGTGAAAAAACAGACACCCCATTCTGTCAGAGCCTTGACAAATGCCAAATTCACCGTTTCAAGAATTAAGGAATAGTTTTAGCCTCTAAGGGTGTGTTAGTTTCAAACTTAACACATTCCCGGTCAAGGCGTTCATTGATTGTTTAAGTGCAGAGGTTACGCATTTTGCGTAACCTCTTTTTAATGAATATGTTAGAAGGTAAATGAAGCCATCACGTTTGCACGGTGAGCGGCACGTCCCACACCTGATATATTTCTGCGGTAACCATAGTCAAGTTCTGCAGCCACAGTCACACGGGGAAGAATACTCCAGAAAACATTCGCGCAACCGAATATGCCATATTTGTACTCATCAGGATTTGTACCGTCTTTGGGAAGAAAACGTGTCTCACTGGCTGATATTGTTGCGAAAAGGTTGGGTCGGAAATTATATTGGACACCCAGATTCCATCCGTAAGAAGCGGGTGCATAGAGTTTTGTCGGGTCATCGGGTGTTGCCACAAGGTCGTATGCACCATAGAGAAGATCGCTTCCAAGTCCGGCATATCCTTTGCCATAGTTTGCAGTCAGATAGGTGGTTATGCGGTTGTGGGGATGTGCTTCGGAACTTAACTGTACGCCCCAGCCTGCGAGGTTGTGGTTGGTCGATGTCACCATGTCGCGATAGGACAATGAGCGTACAATACCGCTCAGTCTGACATGTTGACCCTGTTGCCACTCATACTGAACCAATGCAGCAAAATCAGGGAGCCACTCGCTGACAGGACGGGTGTTCTGATTATCTGCCGCAACCATTGTAGAGGGAGTCTCGACTGATACCCCGACATACCAATGCTGTTTGAACTGAGGCATATATCTTACCAGAACAGATGTGGCGGAAAACTTGTTGTTCGGACCGGCTGCATCCACCACCGGCGACAGTGCCGCGGGGTCGGAAAATGTCGAAGCGGCATAACCGAATGTGAAATCATGAACCGTAGCGTATGCTTTTTTCAGTTTGAAGTCACGACCCTGATAGCCTGTGAAGTCACTTTCGATATATAATTGATACTCACCGAATACGCTGTTATTGCCTATAACCCTGAAAAAGAGGTATGTGCCGGAAGGAACAGTGGCAAAATGGCGCATTCTTGCAGGATCGGCGGGGATAGGTATGGTGTAAGGTGCGAAGGCACTGGATGGAACAGCACCCCCCCAGTCATAATATGCTCGCATACGCACACCTCCGCCAATACCCATAGAAAAATTGTTATCCTTGCTCATGAAAAGAAAGTAGGGTGCGTCAGGATCCATGAAGTGACGGAATTGATCGTAGTAAAACATTGTCACTTTCCTGCGTATGGAATCAATATCGTTCTGACGTAAGGTTTCCGATTCCGGACGCCCGTCAATATATACAACTTTTGTGGATGCCGCTTTTTCACTTATCTGTGAATCGGGCATACTCTGGGCTGCTGCTTGTAAGCAAATGAAAAAGGCAAAAATGGTTGCCAAATGTGATGACTTCATAATGTGACATATTTAATTATGTCTGTTTAACAATTATTAAAATAGTATGGTTCATGAACCAATATAAATATTGTCTATCTTTGCCGAAAATAAGCAATCCACAATGATACGAAACCTGAAAGATTTAAGTTTTGATGAAATAGCGGAGGCTTTTCTCGATGCCTTTGCAGACTATAATGTAAGTTTTGACAAAACGGCTCTCGAGGCGATGTTCAAACGCCGTGGCGCAGACCTGTCCCTTTCATTTGCCGCGCTTGATAACGGTAAAATTGTTTCATTCATATTCAATGGAATAGGTGAGTTTGATGGTCAGCCGGCTGCATACGATACGGGTACTGGTACAATAAAAGAATATCGTGGACAGCACCTCACTGATAGGATTTTTGAGTACTCCGAGCCTCTGCTTGCCCAGGCCGGTATAAAACGCTATGTTCTTGAGGTGTTGAAAGATAACATTCCGGCCGTGAAGATTTATTCTCGTCTCGGCTTCGAGGTGCAGCGGGAATTGGTTTGCTACAACGGCGTTAATGATGTAGTGAAAAAGAATTTGTCGGGTAGTGGTGTAGCGGATCTCGTCATTGAGAAAGTGCCGGTTGAAAGTATTCTCCCGTTCACTTCGTTTATGGATTTCACACCTTCATGGCAGAACAGCACCGAATCACTGCTGCGAAACCCGAAAGCGTTCACATCGGTGGTAGCATACATTGATGGTAAACCGGCGGGCTACGGTGTTTCAGAAACAGCATTCGGTGATATATCGCAGATAGCGGTTGCGCCGGAGTACCGACGCATGGGTGTCGGTAGCAGAATCCTCCTGGAGTTGTTGAACAATGTGGAGATTGAACGATCCAAGGCACTGAATATTGATGCATCGTGCGAGGGTATGAAACGGTTCCTCACAAATTGCGGATATGAGGTTTCCGCCCTTCAATATGAGATGGTGAAGCCGCTTTCGTAGGTGGTGCCGGATGGTGTAGAAACTGCAATTGCCGTTGTAGACAAAAATTCTGAATGGTATTTTATAAACGATTGACATTGAAGAGGATAAAAGAGTGACTGTTGCCAAAAAGCGGTATTGCGTGTATTAATTTAACCACTTCTTTTGGGTAAATTTGCTTCAAAAAAAGATATGCGAAAACCACTCATCACTCTACCTCTCCTTTTAGTCTGTGGGCTTAACATCACAGCGCAGAATCAGTCCGCCGACACTCTTTCAGAAAATAGGTCACGTCTGCTTAACGAAGTAGTTGTGTCTGCTAAAAAAGTAAATATCCGGGAGGAGGGTATGAACTATACCATCTCCAATATTCAGGGAAGCGACCTTGCGGATGCAGGTACCATCCTTGATATGATGGCATGGACTCCGGGATTGTCATTGGACTCCTCACGTAACATACAGGTATTCGGTGTGTCCGGAACTCCGCTTGTGTATATTAACGGAGTAAAGGTGTCAGATAAGGAGAAGTTGGAATTGCTGTCATCCAACACCGTGAAGAAAGTTGAGGTTATACGTGAGCCGGGAGCGGAATATCCGTCGGGGACAACCTCGGTCATTAAAATCACCACCACTGTGCCGTTGAAAGATATTGTCAATGCCAATCTTATTGAAAGCGCCAATCAAAGGCGCAGATTCAGTAACAGGATTACGGCAAATATGTTTGGCTCATTCGGTAAGTTCGACTTCCTTGCGTCAGGTGGTTATTACAAAGGAAACGGCAGGCAGTCTTCCTTGGCTACGGAATCAATCTATGCCAAGGATGAGACCCTTTTGCGTGACGTGTCAACATCACAGACTGATTTAATCGATACCTCACGTTGGAACTGGCTTGCTGGGGCTACATATCATCTCTCTAAGGAAGATGAGATTCAGGTGGAATATTCTGGTAATACCTCAACCCGTCACCGTGATTTCATCAGCGAGATTACCAGCATTGCAAACGGAGCATCACAGCAGACCGATTTCGATTCAAGAAACAGATCCACCCCTGACAACCACACATTGCTGGCCAACTATACCCATAGTTTTTCAGCGTCAACATTGAATGTGAATGCAACATATAACCTGAAGAAGTCAGACAACCTGGAGCGGGTATTCCTCATGCCTGAGATTATTGAAAATGAAAATAACAGGAGTAATTCCACTTATAAGATGTGGACATTCCAAAGCGATTATTCCTGGAAATTCCGTAAGTTAGACCGCCAGACAATAGGCGTTTACTTCGGACGTTCGGAGAATGAATCAAAGGCTGACTACACCTTGATGGGTGTCCAAAACGTGAATGGATCAGTGACATGGGGTGAATTTTTCTATTCATCCTACTGGGAGTTTAAAGGTTATGGCATAACCCCCGGGGTGCGTATCAGGCAGGAAAAGCAGGAAAGCAGTTCTTTAATTGATTCAGAGAATACTCACAATTGCGAATCATACTTCAATGTTGTGCCTCAACTCTCCATATATCATCGTTTTACAAAGAAATTTGCAATGAATGTTTTTTATAAATACAGTTATTCACTCCCAAGTTTTTCCGATCTCAGTCCTGCTGTAACTCTTTCTAACCTGATATATTACAAGACCGGTAACCCTGACCTGAAAATCCCGCGTCGCCACAATCTGGCTATGGTGTTCAACCTCCCGTCGTTTACCGTTATCACAGAATATACTTCTCTTCGAAATAGTATTGAAGAGATCACCACACCAATTGAAGGCACGGAATATTTTCTGGAGCGTCCGGTCAATATGAACGGTAACTATTATATTACTATCAGGGGAAATTACAGTCTGAACATAAGAAACAAATTCAGGCTGTATGCAGGCGCATCAGTGCAACAGACCCACACCGAATTTCATTATCTCGACAATCTGCAGAAAAGAAATAAAATCTTTACAATGGCGTCATTGAACGCGAGTTACAGTTTGCGTCCGAATCTAAGTTTTTTTATGAGCACACTCTACACTTCTCCTCAATTGGTTGGAAACACTAATATGGGCTACACCTGCAATATATCTTTCGGCGGCAATCTCAGTTTGATGAAGTCAAAATTATCGCTGCGTCTTGCCGTGGATGATATTCTCGCTCGTTCCGTAACCCCATCCTGGAAGGAGTATTCACCCAATCTTTACAGAACCCGCATAAACCGTTATGATACCCGCGGCGTCAGTCTTACCGCAACATATAAATTCACTTTCGCAAAGAAGAAATATTCAGAACTTGACAACGCGGATGACTATGACAGAATGTAATTTTTTGTAACTTTGCATCATGCAAAATGTGAAAGGATTAATATTCATTTATTTATTGGTATTACCCGTGATCTGCATGGGTAATACCAATAATCATATTCCACTGGATACTGTTGAAATTACCACTTTTCGCGACACGGTCTATGACAGTAACCTGCCTGCAATAGAATTCAAACTCAAAACATATTACAATTTTTACGGATCTACTACGGCAGGCTACAATCTGATTTTACGTGGGGCGGAAATTGACCTCAATGGTGCTATTCTCTACAAAGAGGATCCTGAATTAGGTCAGAGAGTACAACTGCACCTCATCAACCCGTTTCATCTTCATGTTGGTGACTCAACCGACAACCGACGTATTGACTGCGTTTTAGTAAAGCACAAGTTCCCGTTCAATGATAGATTTCATGAAGATGATTCATTAGTAGTCTTAACCGATAAAGGAAATTTTACGCTCTATCTTAGCGAGGAGAAACGTTCTGCGGCCAAATACGCACCAAAGATTGAAACACTCAGTAAGGAATTGACTGATACAGAACAAAAATTAAGCAATTCGCTCCTTATAATTGCTGCAATAATCGTGATCTGTATCATTGGCGGACTTATAGGTTTCATTTATTATAGAAGGGAACAGCGCATAAAGTCGGAGGAGATGAACAAACTGCTTGCCCTGTTATCCGAAAATGAGATGAGCAACAGGCAACTGAAAGCAAAGATGTCAGACCTTATGCGCAACAACTTCAACACCATCAACAGGTTATGTTATGAATATTTTGAAAAGTCTGACACCAATTTCCTGAAACGGAGCATTTATGCCAAAGTGGAGCAGGAGATTGATAAACTTAAATCGCAGGAGCAACTGGCTGATTTGGAAAAGTTCCTGGATGAATACTGCGATGGATTGATCACACGCCTGACCTCACAGTTGCCCCAACTTTCCGAAGCGGATAAACAGTTGCTTGTGTATCTCTATTCCGGATTATCTGCCAGAACCATCTGCATATTGATGGACATCCAACTTAAAACCTTCTATATGCGGCGCCTGCGACTGAAAAATAAAATTGCGGAATCCGATGCTCCGGATAAGGAGTGGTTCATCGCAAATATGTAATGTTTTTTTTGGGAAAAAAAGAAAAAATTTGCAAATAATTCAATATATCTATTGCGGAATAAAAAAATAATACTAACTTTGCGCTATAAATATAAGAAACGAATAAGTGATTACCCGATTTAGCAAATATTATTACTTTTATTATTTTATTTGTAATAAATAAAATCGGGAATTTATGCAGTTAAAAAATCTACCTCATATTAATTTGAATCCCGGTTATGCGCCGGGATTTTTTTGTAAATAACACTGATATATGACAAGTCAGAACTCCTACAAGGTGGCTATACAAGGTATCGCGGGATGCTTCCACGACGCTGCAGCCCGCAACTTTTTCGGCGAGAGGATGAGCGACGCCGTGCCGTGCGACACGTTCCACCATCTTTTTGATGCCATGGCAGCCGACGCGTCCCTGCTGGGGATTGTGGCCATCGAGAACACTATCGCCGGGTCGCTGCTTCAGAATCATGAAATGCTCAGGCAGAGCAATCAGGTGATTGTGGGTGAGTATAAAATGAGAATATCACACGTTTTGTGTGCCTTACCCGGGGAAACACTCGATACACTTACGGAAGTCAACTCCCATCCGATGGCTTTGATGCAATGCGAACAGTATCTGATGCGTCATCCCCAACTGAAGATGATCGAGAAGTTTGACACGGCAGGGAGTGCCATGGAGATAGCACGCGACAACCTTACCAGACACGCAGCAGTGTGCGGAGAATATGCGGCGAACCTCTACGGGCTTGAAATCATTGAAAAAGGGATTGAGACAAACAAACGCAACTTCACCCGTTTCCTGATTCTGGCCGATCCCCTGATGGCACAGGAACTGACTCCCCGTCAGGAGTTGCTGAACAAGGCATCGCTGGTTTTCTCTCTGCCTCACACCAACGGTGCGCTCTCAAAGGTGCTGACAATCTTCTCGTTTTACGACATAAACCTCTCAAAAATTCAGTCGTTGCCGATTGTTGGCAGAGAGTGGGAATACAGATTTTATATTGACGTGACTTTTGACAGTTATATACGTTATCATCAGGCTATTCAGGCGGTACGTCCACTGATGAATGACTTCAAAATTTTAGGCGAATATGTTGAATACAAGTAAAAAAATAACACCTGCACGCCGTCTTGACTCGGTTCAGGAATATTACTTCTCAAAGAAGTTGCGTGAGGTTGCATCGCTCAATGCCCGTGGCATGGATATCATTTCATTGGGAATAGGTGGCCCCGATCTGCCCCCTCATTCATCTGTGATAGACACAATGGTTGAGGAGACCGTGAAACCGGATGCCCACAGTTATCAGCCGTTCATGGGTCTGCCGGAACTGCGTCAGGGTTTTGCCGACTGGTACAAGGCGCACTATGGCGTTACGCTTGACCCGGCGTCGGAAATACTGCCGCTGATAGGCTCAAAGGAGGGTATACTCCACATCTCGCTCGCTTTCCTTAATCCCGGCGATGGAGTGCTGCTACCCAATCCGGGCTATCCTACCTATACCTCCGTGAGCCGTCTGGTTGAGGCTCAGACATACTACTATGATCTGAAGGAGGAAAACGGATGGCTACCCGATTTCGACCAGTTGGAGTCAATGCCTCTGGACAAGATTAAACTTATGTGGATTAACTATCCCCACATGCCCACCGGAACGCAGGCTTCCATCGAACTGTTTGAAAAGATAGTTGCATTCGGTAAAAAGCACGGTATAGTAATTGCACATGACAACCCCTACAGTTTCATTCTGAATGATAATCCCATCAGCCTTCTGCAGGTGCCGGGGGCGATCGATATAGCCATAGAGATGAACTCACTGAGCAAGAGCCACAACATGGCAGGGTGGCGTATGGCCATGCTGGCAAGTAACCCGGAGTTTGTCAACTGGATTGTCAAGGTAAAGTCAAATGTTGATTCCGGACGATTCAAACCTGTCATGAAAGCCGCTGCAAAGGCTCTGGCATTGCCGGATCAATGGTACAAGGATCTGAATGCCACATACGCCTCACGCCGCAAAATCGCCGAGGAGATAATGACGGCCCTGGGATGCTCTTTCCTCCCGTCGCAGAAAGGTATGTTCCTGTGGGGACGAATACCGGAGAATGTGGAAAGTGCCGAAAAGATGGCTGATGACATACTTTATAACGCCCGCGTGTTTATCACCCCCGGATTCATTTTCGGATCTAACGGTGACCGCTACATACGTATATCACTTTGCGCTTCGGAAGAGACTCTGAAGCGAGCCCTGAAACGAATAAAAGAATATAACCATGAATAATTTGCAACCCATTGCTTTTGATGGCATTGAAATAGATAAGCCCATCATCATCGCCGGACCTTGTTCGGCAGAAACAGAAGAACAGGTATTGTCCACCGCACGCGAACTCGCTTCATACGGCATCAAAATCTACCGTGCCGGAATATGGAAGCCCCGTACTAAACCCGGCGGCTTTGAAGGTGTGGGTGAAGTAGGTCTGGAATGGCTGAAGAAGGTAAAGGAAGAAACAGGTATGAAGGTTTCAACAGAGGTGGCTAACCGCGCACACGTTGAGGCAGCCCTGGCAGCAGGTGTGGATATGCTCTGGATTGGCGCACGAACATCGGCAAACCCTTTTGCCATGCAGGAGATTGCCGATGCAATCGGTGAAATCAGTCCTGACACTCCGGTGCTTGTGAAGAACCCTGTTAACCCTGATCTCGAATTGTGGATCGGTGCCCTGGAGCGTCTGCATAATGCCGGTGTAACTCATCTCGGTGCCATTCATCGCGGATTCACCGCCTACGGCAAACACCTCTACCGCAATATGCCGCAGTGGCATATCCCCGCCGAACTCCGCCGTCGTATCCCCAATCTACCTATTATTATTGATCCGTCACACATCGGTGGAAAGCGTGAACTGGTGGCACCGCTGGCGCAACAGGCTTTCGACATGGGCTTTGACGGTCTGATCGTAGAGTCGCACTGCAACCCTGACTGTGCTTGGAGCGACAAAACACAGCAGGTGTCACCCGACGTGCTGAATTTCATTCTGAACACTATTTCGCTGCGTAACGATAAATGTACAACTGAAAACATCACCCTTCTGCGTCAGGAGATTGACCGATTGGACAATGACCTGCTTGAGGTGCTGAACAAGCGTATGAGAGTGTGCCGTGAGATTGGTCAGTACAAGAAGGAACATAACATGCAGGTGCTTCAGACCGGACGATTTGATTCAATCATCCAGTCACGTGTGAAACTGGCTAACGAAATGGGTATGAGCACTGAATTTATGCGAACCGTACTCATGGCTATTCATGAGGAATCAGTACGTCAGCAGTTGGAAATTTTCAATAAACGATAACCATGAAAATTCTTATTCTCGGAGCCGGTAAAATGGGCTCATTTTTCTCTGACCTCCTCTCGTTTGACCATGAAGTGGCTGTGTTTGATGTTGACCGACACCGTCTGCGCTACTCCTTTAATGCGTTGCGGTTCACCTCATTGGAGGAGATTAAGGAGTTTGAACCCGAACTTGTCATAAATGCGGTGACAGTTAAATATACCATCCCTGCCTTTGAACAGGTTCTTCCACATATTCCCGCCAACGCCATCATCAGCGACATAGCCTCGGTAAAAACAGGGCTGCCGGAGTATTATGCCAACTGCGGACATCCGTTTGTGTCAACTCACCCCATGTTTGGCCCAACGTTCGCTTCATTGAGTAATCTTGCTCAGGAAAATGCCATAATTATTTCTGAAAGCAGTCACCTCGGAAAAACCTTCTTCCGCGATTTATATAACTCGCTTCATCTCCACGTTGAGGAATACACCTTTGAGGAGCATGACCGGACGATAGCCTATTCGCTCTCTATTCCATTCGCCTCAACTCTGGTGTTCGGTGCAATCATGAAGCATCAGGATGCACCCGGAACAACCTTCAAGCGCCACATGGCTATAGCACAGGGGCTGATGAGCGAGGATGACTTCCTGCTGAGCGAAATTCTGTTTAATCCCAACACTCCGGAACAACTCAAGCAAATTCAGCATAAACTTGACGAACTAAGGGAAATAGTTGAGAAGCGCGATTCTGTGGCAATGAAAAACTTCCTTGAAGAAGTACGTCACAACATAAAGTGACGGAGCGCTATTCAGTGTAAAAGAGAATCAACTCGCGAATCGCCTTTTGGCAAGCCGGACAAAAGTCAGGTGAGGTGTTGTTTCTCATTCTACATTCATCTGCGGGGCGGTAAATTCCTTTTGAGGAGTAACCGCCCCCTTCGTATAACCCTACGGGATAAGCGGCCGCCTTCTCGGTCGGCGTAGGTACGGGGAGATTTTCGGGAAGGAGCGATTTCCATTTGCCTGTGAAATCAACCAATGTGGTGATATTCTGTTCCCATGGTTCAACATCAAGCGGATAGGAATCGGTCATCACATCGTTGTCATAAAAATACTCGTCGGCCAAACCGCCGAAACTATGCCCGAACTCATGTACCACCACCGGGCGGAACATCCGGTGACGCGCCGTAGTGAGAGTATAACTGTTGTAGATTCCTCCGCCCCCATACTCATCCGTGTTGGCAAGAATAATAATATGTTCGTAAGGGATGCCGGTCAGCAGATCATGCACCTTGTGCAGTTTATTTGTGGTCAGATAACGGTCGGAGTAGAAAGTACTGAAGTTTGACCCGCAGGCGGTGTTCTTCCACTCATTATTACGTGGAACACTAACCCCGGAATCATGCGACGTAGAAGCCACTGCGATAAAATTAAACCTGTCAGACATTGATGCGAAAGGCTCATGCTTCAGAATCGACTTCACCGCCACCGAAGCATGATGATAGAAACTATCCATTTCAGCAGCAGTATATCCTTCGGCAAGTATAGCCACATCAATAGAATGGTTCGGATCAGCCGCGGAATGTAAATATCTGTGGGGTAGGGGAGTAACAGCGGTTTTATCAACAATCAGCACATCGTCGGGATTGAAAGTGTGACACATGCCACCGATTGATTCATGTCGGTTATCCAGAATTTGAATATCAATATTAGCCTTATTGCGGGGTAAGGGAACCAAAAAACTGTTCTCGAAGCCCGACGGAGTAGTCTCCGCCTCAGGGGTAGAGAGCCATTCGGAAAAAAGAGAAGAAAACGAAGTGCGGTAAATAGTGTCGCCACTGACGAAATCCGTAACCGTGATAACACCATTCCCAAGCAGAGGCAGACTCTTCAGACCGTGTCTGCGTCCATGCCACCCCTTAATGCGGCTCTGTTGAGTCAGCAAAACATGCGTCCCCTTTGAGTCAGCCCCGAAAATATAATCCAGCCTGAGAGTAGAGTCGCAGAAAACATCATTAAAATCAGCAGCCCCAACCGCAAATACACTAAGGGCAAACAAACAGAAAAGTGCAATCTTTTTCATAATAAAAGCATTGAATGTTCATGGCAAAATTACAAAATGGAGATAGAAAATACAAAAATCCATCCAAAATATTGTACCATTAAAAAAAAGTCCGTAACTTTGCATTAACAAAACGGAAGTCAACGTACTTCTTTCGGGGCGTAGCGCAGTCCGGTTAGCGCACCTGCTTTGGGAGCAGGGGGTCGAAGGTTCGAATCCTTTCACCCCGACATAATAGATAAAAAGTTGAAGGTCAATGGATTACAAAATGCTATTACCCTCAACTTTCCCTCTTTTTTCCCACCGATATCATTAAAAAAAAGCGGGTCAGCGGATTTTTACGGGTCAGCGGATTTTTACGGTGGGTGAGTGCATAGATTAAGAGTATAGTGTTAACTTTGCAAAATGAAACCAGACCAACTACTCAGAGCAATCCTACCCGAGGTTTTGATAGACAACTTTGATATAAATCGATTTGAAAAAAGCGATACTCAATTTGATATATGGCTTGATGAAAAGAAAGAGCAACTTCGCGAAGACAAGTATAATAAAAATATAATATCCTACGGATTCGGAGATTATCGCACCATACAGGATTATCCCATAAGGGGGCGTGCTACCTACCTGCATGTGCGAAAGCGCAAGTGGCTGGACAAATCCACCGGCGAGATATTCAGTTATGAGTGGGACATTTCCGAGTTCGACGGCACAAGGCTTAACGCCGAATTCGTCTCTTTTTTAAAAGAGGGAGATTGAAAGCACCCCTGTCAGCATATCCACACTAGCCGCACGCAACGGGCTCAACGGACAGACACTGCGTAAGCAATACAAGGAAAAGATCAGTGACTATCGGTTATGGGACCAACATGACCATGCGGATGAATACATATTGTATCCTGAAAATTTTGGCGCGGACATGAGTCTTGACGAGACATGTCTGAGCAATGGCGATGTCTATACCATACTGACCAACAAGGACGCGCACGGAGGTAAAGGGGCTCTTGCGGCAATGGTTCGTGGAGTGGCAAGTGACACGGTGTCGGCAATACTGCGAAAAGTACCTTTGAAACAGCGCCTTAAGGTGAAAACGGTTACTACAGACCTTTCTTCAGCCATGATGCTGACTGTCAGAAAAGTGTTCCCTATCGCATCGCTTGTCAATGACCGGTTTCACGTTCAGCAACTCATATCCGAAGCCGTTGACCAACTCAGGATACGACACCGCTGGGAAATTCTTGACGCTGAAAACAAGGCGATAAAGAAGCATCGCCAGAAACGAAAGAACGCAACTTCAAAAGAAGAACGTGAACGGATTGGGCAATGGGAACCCGATAGGATGGAAAATGGCGAGACCATGCCTCAGATTATGGCACGTAGCCGGCATATAATACTCAAACACAAATCGAAATGGAACGAACAACAAAGGGCACGCGCCCGGATATTGTTCAGAAAGTTTCCTGATCTGGAAAAGGCATATGGACTATTTCTTAAGATTGTTGACATATTCAACGAGAAAACTTCCGCAGGAGCCGCCAGGCTGAATCTCGCCAGATGGTACAACGAAGTGGAAGATTTTGGGAATGATGAATTCAACAAGATCCTGGAGACCTTCGAGAATCATAACGCTACAATAATCAACTATTTTGAGCGAAGACTCACCAATGCCTCCGCTGAATCCTTCAATGCTAAAATCAAGGCGTTCAGAACACAGTTTCGGGGTGTCGGCGATATCAAGTTCTTTATGTTCAGACTATCCACACTATACTCTTAATCTATACACTCACCCACCGTAAAAATCCGCTGACCCAAAAAAGCCCATAATTGCACCTTTTTGCACTATTTGGCGTGCAAATCCCGTGCAAATTTTTGCATGTATTCTTAGAACAGTCCGAACACTTTACGTCCGTAACGGATGGGGCAAGTCTTTCTAATGGTGTAAAGTTACTGAAAACTTTTTAAATCTTTCCCAATTAAAAGGAGACGATACGTAGAAAAAACTATTTGATTTTCCCTCGTTCGGCTCTACGTTTGGCGTATGCCTCACGGCTGAGGTTGCGCTGCTCGGCTGCATATTTTTTTACTGTTGGCAGCGACAGATAGTGGCTTCCGTTACCGTAGGTTAGAGGAAATACTTCGCTTTTTCGTGCTACTGCTTCATTGCACGCCTTGGCACGCATCCCTTCTTCGGTTGGTTGCAGTTCTGAGGGAATGTCCGTTATGGTGGCTGGAACTACGTGTGAAACAGGGGGATAGCCAAGAACTGTCCACATTGTCATTGCTTCGACAGGTTCGCCGGAAGTGCGTCCTTCGATTACTATTGATGCGGCGGAACTGCGACGCGGAATGAAATCCTGGTCGATCAGCCACTGTTCATCGCTGTCGGTGTAGTCATGTCCTAACAGTGAGTGGTAGTAGCGGCATGAGAGTCCTTCGGTAAACATTTCGGGTGTGATGTTTTTTCGGGCTATTGCCTCCGCGAGTTGCTCGCGTGCATTCTTCTCACGGATATATCCGTAGCCACAGCCATCTTCACCGCATGTCGAGTAGTTGGCGCGGAATAGGATTCCGGAAGGTTCATCGGCAAGGAGGAATCTGCGGTAGGTATGGTCATCGGTTTCGTAGTATGCGGCTTCGCCGTTGCAGTCTATGACTCCGAAATTGGTCTGTACGCCCATGGGCTTGGGGAGCGTGTCCAAAAGATGCTCAAAGTCGGCAAGTGTCCGGCACTGTTGCAGGGCTAATTTCATTACTTCACCCTCGCGGTCGGCCAGTTTGCAGGTGTCGGGCATGAGGTTGTAGGAGGCGGTGTTCATGATGGCGAATCCGGCATCGTTCATTCCTGTCCATGCTTCGGTCAGCAGTGAGTCGCCTCCATTGAATAGGGCTATGTAGCCTATTTGTGAGTCCGTTGGCTCTACACGTGTTATGAAGTTATGCTCAGTGCCTGTGTCGCGGTGTTTCCACATCATAGGACGTCCGTCGCGGGTCAGTTGTCCGCTTACAATGGCGGATGTGCAGGGATATATGTAGCAACAGCACAGCAAAGATATGATAATAAGATTGAGTCTTTTCATGTCAGTTAAGGATTTGTTTTGCAAAAATAGCAATTCTTTTTGGATTATGAATCGGGATTAAACGAAATTTCATTAAATTTGTTGGATGTAAAAGAATAAGAAGATATAACGATGACCGACAGCCGACAAAAGAGAATCTATCGTATCACCATAGCCGGATCGATAGTCAATCTGGTTCTGATAATTCTGAAATTTCTTGCGGGAATTTTCGGACGAAGCAGTGCCATGCTTGCTGATGCCGTTCATTCGCTGACTGATTTGGCCACTGACATCATCGTCATTGTATTTGTGAAGATTTCCGGCAAACCGCGTGATGCCGATCATGAATATGGACATGGCAAGTATGAGACCTTCGCTACATTTATTATCGGTGCACTGCTGACGTTGGCCGGTTTGGGGCTGATGGTAGATGGAGGTGTGCATGTGTGGAAGAGTGTGAATGGTGCCGTTCTTGAGCGCCCCACTTTCTTTGCCTTGATAATCGCTGTTGTGTCAATATTATCAAAAGAAATATTATTTCATGCGACGATTAGGGTAGGGAGGGAGGAACACAGTAATGCTGTGTGTGCCAATGCCTGGCACCACCGCAGCGATGCCTTTTCCTCGCTTGGTACTCTTGTCGGTGTTGCGGGAGCAATGTTTTTGGGCGATCGGTGGCGTATTCTTGACCCTGTGGCTGCCATTTTTGTCAGTTTGTTCATCATAAAAAGCGGATGGGATATCATGCACCCTTCTATCAACGAACTTCTTGAAGGGTCGCTCTCCAAGGATGATGAGGAGGAGATCAAGCGGATAGTTTTAGGGGTAAAGGGTGCAAGACAGATGCACAATCTCCGCACTCGTCGTATAGGGAATAATGTTGCCATGGACCTGCACGTGAAAATGGACGGTGACATCACACTGCGTGAGGCTCACAGCATAGCCACCGCCATTGAAATTGAACTGCGTAAACGGTTCGGGCACTCAGCATTTGTCAATATCCACATGGAACCTGTGGAAGAAATTTAAGCGATTCTAAGAAATATTATATAGGGGGTATGTAGTTTTTATGGCCTTCGCAACGTCATATAAACATATTTCATAAATCAAACACTCTCTAAGTAAAATTTAGAAACATACTCAAAATATAGAATGAACGAATCGGAACAAGTCTTTGAATTACTTGTGCGGGAGAATAAGAGCACGATTTACTCCGTGTGTTACATGTTCGCCGCTGACAGGGCTGAGGCTGATGATCTTTTTCAAGATGCTCTAATTAATCTATGGAACGGCTTTGATCGGTTTCGTGGTGAGAGCAGTTTAAAATCGTGGATTTACCGGGTGACGTTGAACACCTGCATATCCTACAAGCGGAAAAAACGGATTAAAACAATACCGTTGGAAATCTCACCTGACTGCTTCAGCGAGGATAGTGTGGAGGGCCGTCAAAGCCGTATGCTTCACGACCGTATTTATCAGTTGGGACCGATGGATAGGGCTATAATCCTTTTGTGGCTCGAGGATCTGCCATACGATGAGATTGGTGCCATAGTCGGTCTGTCAGCCAAATCTGTAGGAGTCAGGCTTGTGAGAATAAGAGAGAAACTTAAGAAAATGTCAAATCCCGAATAATCATGGACGAATTAACCGAAATGCGCCGTCAGATGGCGGTAATGAAAGAAAATCTTGATAAGTCACAGATTGTCAGTAAGAAACTGCTGCTAAAGGTGATGAAAGGTAAGGCAACCACCCTTAACCGTGTAGTATTCTGGGAGTGTCTGGCTCTTCCACCGTTGTTTCTCGTAATTTTAGGATTTTGCTATATTTTCGACAGTACCTATTGGGTCGCATGGATTTTTCTGTTACTTGCTTCCGCCGATACTCTTGCCGATTTCAAAACCATCAGGATTGGATCACGGAAAATGAGCGAGTATACTCTTCTGGAGTTGAAACAGTTCATTATCAAGCAGAAGAAACTGCGTAGGGTGCAGGCTGTGGTATCATCGGTGATGGTTATATTATGGCTGATGTGGGCTTATTATGAATGGTTCCATCTTGGAAATCTTCTGGACTTGAATGAAAGTGCTTTTAAATGGATTTTTGCCTTTATCGTCGGGGCATCAGTCATAGTCGCTATCATTATTGTTATTGTCATCATGAAAAAACTTGACAATATTAATGATCAGATGGTAGCCGATATTGATGAATACGGCGACTGATTATCATAACTCCAGATGTCTGGGACCGCAAAGAAAAGAACCTTCCGGCAGCGTTGCCGTGAGGTTCTTTTCTTTGATAGACGGACTTTCAGAAACGGTTCTTTTCATTCGTACCCGCACCTTTTCCCTTATATCGGTCACGGCTTGTATTAAACTTGTACTGGACCTGAAGATAAAACATGCGGCTGAGATCCGTGCAGCGTTCGTAGCGTGTAATGTCACGGCTAATCACGGTGACACCGTAATTGCGGGTGTTGAAGATGTCGTTTGTTTCGAACGATACGCTGAGATTGTTGTTAAGGAAAGCCTTATAAAGTTTGGCATTCATGTAGGAAGAGTGTTCGCGTTTGATATTTAATTCATTGCCTGCGCTTTCCCATGCCACGTCAACATTCAACCACATATCGTAAGGCAGGTGGATTGCGTTCTGCCATTGCACCATTCCTTGCGGATTGTTCAGATGACGGCGACCATTCCAGGTATCGACGGTAAACCATTGCTTGGTGAGTCCCAGGTTTACGGAGGGTTCCCATATCCCAACATTAAAACGGGTCCCGATGAATGCTCGGATGGAATGGATCCGGGGAAAGTTGTCATTGGTCATAAGTTTAATTTCACCCTGTTCTCCGTAGGGCTGCGACACCGGAATGATAGGGTCTTTTTTCAAAGTGTATGACAGTTGCGCGAATATCCTGTTCCATGCCCCTGTCAGTTCAGCGGTATGTATTTTCTCAGGTTTGAGATATGGGTTACCGCCCTGGAGGGTAAAACGGTTGATATAGTCGATGGTGCCGTCAAGATCGTGATAGTTTGGGCGTTGCGTCTTGCCGGTATAACTCAGCGATAGTTGTGCGCTGCCAATATTCGATGATAAGGAGAGGGCGGGGAAGGCATTGTTATAGTTTTTGCTTTGGTCCTCATTTTTCTGTCCGTTCTCCAGATAGTCGAATTTCACATGCTCATACCTTATCCCTGCACCAACGTTGATGCAGCCGAATGATTGTTTCAGTTCAACGAATGCCGCCATGTTTCGTTCGCTGACGCGTGTGCTGGCATCGTTTATGATTTCGGCATCGGTAGTATAGTCCGTTGAGAAGCGGGATGAAACAAATTCCTCGCCAATTTCAATTTCCCCTTTCCATATGGGATAACTTACGATAAATTTCTCCGCGAACATCCGGCTGCGGCTCACGCCGAGCGAGGTTATCAGAGAGTTCTCCTCGTTCTCGCTTACCTCATCCACGGTTACGGGAAACCGCGATTTGTTCCAGAGATAATCAGTGTTGAAATCTATCTCCAGATCCTTGATCTTTCCGTTGTAGTAGAGGTTGGCCGAATGTCTGGGCATGGTTTTGTTGTTGGCGGACCGGATGCTTTCCGATCTGTCAAAGAATTTTCCGTCAGAAAACATTTCCGTGTTATGGACATGATGTGCCTTGTCCAGTCTTAACCCGTTGCTATAATATGCTCCTATGGAATGGTTCTCGTTGAAAAGATATGAGAAACCCGCTTTCCCGAACGCATCCGTGACATTACCGTAACCGTTCTGTGTGATCCGTTCTTCCCACAACTGGGTGGAGTGGGTGAGAATGTTGTCGATCTGATTGCTCTGAAATTTTGCATTCGCTTCACCCATCACGGCGAATACTTCCAATCCGCCAGTGCGGTATTTCAGATTTATCTGATTGATATTCGAAAGATAACGGTGTGATCTCAGCGTAGTGCGCAACACACCGCTGAACCCTTCACCTTGCGGACGCTTCGTTTTTATCCGGATAACGGACTTCACGGAGGCATCATATTTCACTCCGGGGTTGGTTATCACTTCGATGGTCTTGATATCCGATGAGTTGATTTGTTGCAGTTCGTCGGTGTCACGCAGCAAACGACCGTTGACGTAGATGGCGGGAGCACCTTTTCCGAATACCTCGAACGCTCCGTCGCGTCCGGTCACCATGGGGATATGCGGGAGCACGTCGTTCGCCGTGCCGGCATGTTCCAGATAGGTTCCTTCAATGGTTGTTACAAGTGCGTCGCCCTTGATCGCGATAACCGGACGAGCGGACTTGACCACTACCTCCCCCAGTTTGACTGAGTGTGGCGTAAGGGTTATTACACCGCAGTTGCCGGAATCCGGGACGGGCATTGTGAAATCCTCATAGCCGAGATATGATATTTTCATTGTGGCGTCCTTGCTGTCGTACGGTATCCGGAAATAACCGTTTATATCTGTGATGCCATAGGTCAGTTGTTTTGTGCCATCTGCGGAAATGATGTATATCACACCGGCCGCCACTGGTTCCGTTTCCGTGTCGATTACGCGTCCGGTGAGCATGTAATTGCCATGTTGAAGTGCTTCGATATAATAGTGGTCGTCTTTCTTTATGAGGGAGATGGGGTTGACTCCTATCGTGCTGCGAAGTGCTTCGTAAACGTCGTCGGTCTGTATTTTTGAGGACGTTCTGTAGTTGTCCAGTTCTTTGTAGATGAAGGATATGTTGATGTCAGGATTCTCCTTGCTTATTGTGAGGATGGCTTCGGATATGGGGGTGTTGTTGAATTTGTAGGAATATGTGTGAGCACTGGCTGAAATGAGTGTCGTCACAGCCATGATGATGGTAATGATCTGTCTCATTTTCAGTTGATGATTAGGGTGTTGCCGCTGCGGCTTATGTTGATTTGGTCAAAGGTGTTTAGTTGAGCCACGATCTCGTCCAGTGTGAGGGTGGGGTCGAGCCTGTAGTAGAGATGCAGCGAGGCCGCTTCATTATTGTTGAATTCCACATCGATGCCATAGATTGCTGCAACCATATTCATAATGACGGCCAATGAATCATCCTCAAACATTACGGCAGCCCGTTCCGTAATTACGGAATCGGTCGGCTCCGATATCTGTTCTCGCCCGCTTGCGGTAGCGGAGGCTTCAACAGCAGTGGAGGGTTCGACCACATGTTCGTTATTGTCAGTCACCACATTCACGGTCACTGCTATACCGGCCGCTACAGCAACTATTGAACAGCCTATCACGGCTGCTATAGAGGCTGCCCTGCTTCCGGACCGGAAGAGACTGCGGCGGGGAGCGGCGTTATGTTTTTCTGAGAAGATTTTCCATTCTTCATCGGGGTCCGTTTCCTTGCAGGCATTGAGCGTGGATGAGGTCATGCACAGGAGATTGTATATTTCTCTTGTTTCAGGATCTGACATTATGGCCTGCAGTTCATCGGTGGTATATTTTTCCGGGTGCCCGATAATATTAAGCACAAGTTCATACTTATCCATTTTCGTTGAGTTTTTTGCGGATTATTGAAAGTGCGTGACTCAGATGACGGTATACTGCCGTCTGGCTTATCCCCATTTCTGAGGCTATGTTGGAAAACTGCATACCGCGGTTGAACCTCAGTTCCATCACACGTCGTGCCTGCGGTGTTATATCGTTGTAGATGAGGGCGTGGATTCGTGCTAATGTTTCTTCATCCGGCCATTCCTCGGTGTCATATTCCTCATTGTCAAGAAAGTAGGCGTTTGCAACACGCTGATGGGTTTCGCATTCCCTGATGTGGTTGAGACACCGGTTGCGGACAGCCTTCATCAGATAGGGACCGTTGACAAGGATGCTGTGATTTCCCTGAAGGAGTTTGTCAAACACATCATGGACAATGTCGCGCGCTATGTCATGGTCATGCAGAAGCATCACGGCCAACCGATGCATCTGCGCATAATGTGTTTTGAACAGTTGTTCTATGTTGTTTTTCTGAGTCATACATCTATAAGACACTCAACCTCCCCAAAACTCAACCCTGCAAAGGAAATTTTTTTATTTCTGCAGGCGCGCGCTTATTTCCGCAACCATCTCATCGGGATCCTCACAACTTATCACATACTGCTTTTTGTCGGTTAGTTTAAGCAGTATGCACTGACTGCGGTCGCCGTAGTATCCGAAATATGAGCCTATCACAATGTCGTTGAAGTAGCCCCAGTAGCCTAAAAAGCCTCCGCTGCCGCACAGTCGCAGCCCACCGGGCGAGGGGTAGCAACGTTCTGCTCCGCATATCTTGTTGAAGGGTATCTTATTGCTGCTGAACAGATGGTTTATTCTCAGAGTGTCCGACGTGGTTTCGATAGATGTGGGATAATAGATTACCCCGAACAGGACCATGAGTAGAGTTATAACGAGAGCCACTGACAATTTTTCGGGATTGTGCCACTCTGTAATTATTACTGCTACCATTATCCCTATAACAAGAAGGGTCAGGACTTTGCAGAAAATGCTAAGATGTACTTTCTTTTTCATACGTAAATTTCTTAATCGTTATCTTCAAGTATAAATATCGTTTCAACCGGTTTGGAAAAGAATCGTGCGATTTTCAGGGCGAGGGGAGTGGATGGCATGAAGTGACCTTTCTCGATGGCTACAATGGTTTGCCGGCTCACACCAACGGCTTCAGCAAGTTGCTGCTGAGTCACATCCTTCTCCGCACGCTCTACCTTAATTCTGTTCTTCATTTTCAGATTGTTTGTTATGACGGAATATCTCCATGCGGTAAGTAAATACGCTGATTATGGGTAACATCAGTAAGGTCATGATAATGAAATTATCATAATCCTCTCCATTGATTAGTATCGTGCCGGTGATAATCAGTATGGCGAAAACATACAGTGCGTTCAATATTGATGACAAACGCAGGGCTCTTATCATTTCATCCTCAGTTCGTTCCTTTGAACATACAATAAATATTGCACCGAGAGACAATCCGATTATGACAGAGTCATTATAAAATACTGTCCATACATAACTCATTTCCGGTTCAAGTAACAGCCGAAGGATGCCGCCGATGATAGCCACAAGGAACATCACCCATCCTATAAGAGCAAATCTGTGAGGAAATAATAGATTATTCATTTGTTAAGAAATTTGTTCGATGCAAAGGTATATAAAAATTTACAATATGACAAGTATACTTTACAAAATTTATGTTGTAATCCTTCAAAAATGCCTCCGAATTGCATTAATGTAATATGATTGTAATAAAATCTTCATATCTTTTAAACCTTTTTTGCCCAAAAATCGTTAAATAAGCAAAAGATATTACAAACACATTACATTTATGCAATACATTAATTCATCACTTTTTGTTTTGTTAACCATTACGGCTGTGCTCCTTTTGGTTAAATTAACAGATTTGATTTGTCTAAACGACACGAATTCAGTAACTTTGCAGTGGTTTCAGAGGAAACCCGCAGTGAAGAGTCATTGCGTAGCCGAAACACGGCGAAGAACTGAAGTTAAAATGTGAGTGCGACCTGGGTTAGGTGTTCACTCATCTTTCCCTCAGTTCTTATTGATAACATTAAATCAAAGTAATGAAGAAAACAATTATGCTCTTTGTGAGCGTGGTGATTCTGCTTTTCTTTTCCACTTCTTTCTCTGTTGAGGGCACTGTTGCCGGTATCGGTGGCTTCGCTCCTAAAGTGAAAATGGAAAATGGTCTGGAACCCTCTACTATCGAGGATTACAGAGGAAAATTCCTCCTTCTGACATTCTGGTCATCGGAAGATGGTCATTCAAGACTGAAATGTAAGCAGTACAATTCTTTCTTTAAACACATTTCTAAAGAAGAAGGAGAGCAGAACCGGATTGAATTCGTGGCAATCAACTTCGACAAGAACAAGACTCTTTTTAATGAACTGGTTCGTTACGACAATCTTAATCCCAACTCACAATTCTATGTTAATGAAAATGAGATCAAGCAAATTTCTAAGGCTTACAATCTGAACAATGGATTAAAAAGTTATCTCATTGATCCTTCAGGCAGAATAGTTTCTGTTAATCCTAAGGAAGAAGAACTGACCAAAATTATGAGTAACTGATAAAAATGCGGTTGTCGCGACATTTGTCTGACAACCGCATTTTTGTTGCATATACTGTAAAAAAAAGAGCACACCCCGAAGGGTATGCTCTTAAAACTGTTGGTATCAACAATTATTTGTTGACTACGCGACGTTCTTTGATACGGGCTTTTTTACCGGTCAGACCACGCAGGTAGTAAAGTTTTGCGCGACGTACCTTACCATATTTGTTGATGGTGATTGAATCGATGAAGGGTGATTCAATGGGGAAGATACGTTCAACACCGATGTTATCACTCATCTTGCGAACAGTGAAACGTTTTTTGTTGCCTTCGCCTGAAATGCGGATTACCACACCACGATACTGCTGGATACGTTCTTTGTTACCTTCTTTGATACGGTAAGCAACGGTGATGGTGTCGCCGGGCTGGAAGTCAGGGTGCTGTTTGCCGGTTGCAAATGCTTCTTCAGCAATTTTAATCAAGTCCATTTTCTATAGATAATTTAATGTTAACATTACTCGCAATATTCACGGGCTCCACTCGTCCCGTCAGAGATTACGAAATCGACTGCAAAGTTAATCTTTTTTTTTCATCCGGCAAAACTTTGGTTCATCTTTACGGCCGTTTCTGCCAATTTTTGTAATTTTGCACTCCCGAAAATCCTATTAAATATTTTGATCATGGTAAATTCTAAGGAAGAAAAATTATGGAATAGCAATTATCTGAAGGTTCTGACATGTAATTTCTTGCTCTTCTTTGCCTTCTATCTGCTCACTCCGCTTCTCCCTATATATCTTGATGCACAGTTTAATGCTGACAAGGATATGATAGGTCTGGTTCTGTCGGGATATGTGGTGGCAACTTTGCTGGTACGACCCTTCAGTGGTTTTATTGTTGATAGTTTTAACCGCCGTAAGGTGTTGACCCTCTGCTTTTTTGTGTTCTTCATTATCTTCGCTGGCTACATAGGGGCGGGAACATTGCTGATGTTTGCTATTGTCCGTACGGTTCATGGCATTCCATTCGGGGCATCAACCGTGGCCAACAGCACCGTGGCGATTGATGTGCTCCCTTCATCGCGCAGAAACGAGGGGATAGGGTTTTACGGACTGAGCAACAATCTTGCCATGGCAATCGCTCCAAGCACCGGAATCTGGATATACTCCATATCCAATAATTTCGCTCTATTGTTCTGGATCTCCCTTATTATTGCCTTGGTAGGGTTTATGTTTACAATGTGGATAAAGATTCCGCAGCGGGAGATTGTGGCCAATAAACCGGTGCTGAGTCTGGACCATTTCTTCCTGACAAAAGCATGGTTGATGGCGATAAATATTTCGTTGTTCGGGCTTTGCTGGGGTGTGATGGGAAACTATGTGGCTATCTATGGACAGGAGATGCTGAATATTACCGATGGAACGGGGTTGTTCTTCATGATACTGTCCGCCGGACTCATGTCGGCACGTATTTTCGGACGTAAGCAGTTGAAGTCCGGAAAGATAACCCAGAGTTGCACGGCGGGTGTAATCCTGTCATGCATTGGCTACGCTCTGTTCGGCTTCTCAATGTATTTGGGTGCATGGAGTTACTATCTCTCCGCACTTTTCGTAGGGCTGGGCAATGGTCAGATGTATCCCTCATTTCTAAATATGTTCATTCAGGTGGCGCGCCACGATCAGCGTGGCACTGCCAACTCTTCAATCCTTATATCCTGGGACCTCGGAATGGGACTCGGCATTCTCCTCGGCGGATTCATAGCACAGTATACGGGCTATGCGGCTGCATTCCTGATGGTTGCCGGAGTACAGATTGCGGGTGCTTTGATGTTTATTCTGTTTACTGCGTCATTCTTTACAAAGCGAAAATTGCATAATTAATGTTAATAAATGGTAAATAATTAATTCCTAATTTCTTCTGATTCATTCAATTAAATATATGCAATACTCATAACTGAGTATTTTTACGATAAGGTGCAATTTGCTATAAATGTGGTGATTAACTAATTTTGCGCTAAATAATTAAGGTAAACCATAAACATGATACGCAAATTTTTCTCAACATTTATACTTTTCACTTTAGGTACTACTCTATTTGCACTAAACGCTACTCAAATAAAGGGACGTGTCTCTGACGCCCAGACCGGCGAACCAATCGGCTATGCTACAGTAAAACTGGTAGGCAAGGATAAGGCCATGGCAACCGACACGGCAGGTGTGTACATATTTGACAATCTCGCACCGGGCGACTACTCGGTCGAAGCATCATTCATCGAATACACCGTTCAAAACAAAAAAGTAAGTTTGAAAGATGGAGAATCGGCTACGGTCGATTTCACGCTAAGTCCGGACGCATTCATGCTTGATCAGGTCGTCGTCACAGGCAACAAAAGTGAAATGCGTCGACGTGTAAGTTCAACACTCGTAAATGTTGTGCCATCAAAAATATTTGACCTCGTCAGCGCATGCTCTCTCGCCGACGGCTTGAACTTCCAGCCCGGAGTGAGAGTGGAAAACGATTGTCAGAACTGCGGATTCACTCAGGTCAGAATAAATGGTCTCGACGGTCACTACTCACAGATTCTGATGAACTCACGCCCCGTGTTCTCCGCTCTGACAGGCGTATACGGTCTGGAACAGATCCCCGCCAATATGATTGAACGCGTCGAAGTGATGAGGGGTGGGGGATCAGCCTTGTTTGGCTCATCAGCAATCGGTGGAACAGTGAATATCATAACCCGTGACCCAATAGAAAACAGCGCGGAAGTGAGCCACACTCTGACATCAATGGGAATATCCGGGGCACTCGACAACAACACAACCGTCAATGCATCCGTAGTAAACTCAAACCAGAAAATAGGACTGTTCATTTACGGTCAGAACCGCTATCGCGACGGATATGACCATGACGACGACGGCTTCACCGAAATAGCCCAACTTAAAACACAGACACTCGGTGCAAGAGTATTCGCGCGTCCCTCCGACAAATCACGCCTCACATTCGAGTATCACAACACGCATGAATACCGACGGGGTGGGGACCAACTCGACAAACCCGCTCACGAAGCAATGGTGGCCGAACAGGTCGAACACAACATCCACGGAGTAGAAACATCCTACGACTTCTGGAACACTGACCAGTCGCATAAATTCAATATCTATGCCGCAACCCAGAACACCAAACGCAACAGTTACTACGGCAGCGAACAAGACCCCAACGCCTACGGACGCACCCACGACCTGGTAGTAGTAACCGGTGGACAATGGACCCACTCCATGAACCACTTCCTCTTCATGCCCGCCGAACTCATTGCCGGAGTAGAATACAACTACAACTACCTCAACGACGTAACCATCGGCTACAACCACGACGTCACACAACGCGTGAACATCTACAGCGCATATCTCCAGAACGAATGGCGCACCGACCGATGGGGATTCCTTGCCGGAGCACGCATCGACAAACACTCACTGGTTCACAACCCCATAGTATCGCCGCGCGCCAACATCCGCTATAACCCATCACCAACACTCAACTTCCGCGTGTCATACTCCACAGGATTCCGCTCACCGCAAGCCTACGATGAAGACTTCCACGTAGCCGTAGTCGGTGGCGAGCGAGTAGTGACCATACTTGCCCCAAACCTCAAACACGAAAGTTCACAAAGCGTCAGCGGCTCCGTCGACTGGTACCCCACAATAGGCAGCGTACAAGCCAACCTCCTCTTTGAACTCTTCTACACCGACCTAAGCGACGTATTCGCCCTCCGCCAACTTGACGAGCAAGACCAATTCGGCAACGACGTCCTCGAACGTTATAATGGTTCGGGCGCGCGCGTAGCAGGCTTCAACCTCGAAGCAAAAGCCATGCTCAACTCACGCATTCAGGCACAACTCGGCATAACCGGACAGCGCAGCCGCTACAAACAACCCGAACAATGGAGCGACAACCCCGAAGTGCCCCCGGTAAAACGAATGTTCCGCACCCCCGACCTCTACGGCTACCTCACCCTGAACTACAACCCCGTCAAACCACTCAACATAGCCCTCTCAGCAACCTACACCGGACAAATGTTAGTGCAGCACCTCCAAGGCTCAGGCACCACCATCGACAAAGCCGTAACCACACCCCAGTTCTTCGATGCCAACCTCAAACTATCTTACGAGTTCAAAATCTACAAAGACGTATGCCTCGACCTGAACGGCGGAATAATGAACATCTTCAACGCCTACCAGCGCGACTTTGACAAAGGCTACCTTCGCGATTCAGGCTACATCTACGGCCCCACACTCCCCCGAAGCCTAACCATCGGTCTAAAACTTCACATATAATTTAAAAATTATTTCGTTGAAAATCAACCAGATAGTAAAAGAGCCGAAAAATATTTCAAAAAAAGTTACACAAAAACTTGCACAGTCCAAAAAAACTCCCTAACTTTGCAGTGCAAAAAGGGAAAAACAAAGCCCTCAAGCAAAACACAACGATGGTGCCATAGCTCAGTTGGTAGAGCAAAGGACTGAAAATCCTTGTGTCCCCGGTTCGATTCCTGGTGGCACCACAGAAGACCGCTAATTCTCAATGAGTTGGCGGTCTTTCTTTCACCAACACCCCTCCAAGTCACCACATTATTAACATTTCCTTCAAATATTAAACACCCCTATCCCTTCTTTAATTAAAAATAATATAGCGCGCATGAGTTCCACTCTCAAAATAATCGTAGACTACCCTTGTGAACTTGAAATAGACCAAGTAACTCGCTATCCACTCAGCACAGGTATAATAAACAAGATAGAACTACGAAAGGGAACATACAGTTTAGTATTTTTATTTGACGGAGTAAAACCAATCGAAGAAACCGATTTTTCAATCGAAGATGATAATTGTGAAATTTTACTTCGTAAAGCTTTTGTAAAATACCCGTTATTTAATTTCGTTGAAAGAAGTTGCAATTATCCTTTCGCGATAGAATATAATCATAAGTTGGCTATTTGGAACGGTAAATATGCGACAACTCCGGCAATATTTGATGAAATAGACGAATGCCGGTGTTATCTTTCGGAACCATATTTAGTTAAAATCAAAGGGAAAGAAGGATTGGTGTCAGAGCACGGGGATATTTTATTAAACTGTGATTATGACCGGCTCGAAAAGTGTCGAATAGAGCCTGGTAATATGGAACTATTTGATAAATTTCTAAGTTACATGCATTCTGGGAGAAAAAGCAACGAGTTAATATATTGGGAAAAACAAAGAAATGTCTCACTGAATAGAAATGTGTTGGTAAAAGATTTTTTGGCATTAATGCCTATATTTTATGCGGCAATCGTAAGTAATAATTCTAAACAAGGCGTCGTTGGCTTTAATAATGAGATATTTGTTCCCACCGAATTTGACAGATGTGATTTTTTAACTCAGTTCTCAGGTAATTGGATGGATCAACGTTGTATGGATAATGAAATACTGACCCGAGCCAATTCTGATCCTGTATTCTTTAAAGTACAAAACGGCTCTCTGTGGAATATTTTTGAAGCAGGGAAAGACACCATTTATTCAGAATGGATGTCAGAAATAGAATTAATGAACATCCTTTCTCCAAAGAGTGAGGAATTTCCATATTAATCCTTGTAATCACATGCCATTATTTGTGAGAGAGTGGTGTTGAACGTGAGCATTGCAGAATATTTCGCACGCTTTCGTGATTATTAACAGTCACTCCAAACATTAACCTCTATCCTTGCTTTAATTAAAAGACAGAAGCTATTATAAATTGAAGAATGAACACAGATTATTTTATATCTAAAAATAGGTATAATGATATCCTTTTAATAAAAACCGAGGATATTTAAGATGATAATGGTGTCAAGAAGGCGAGAGACACAATATATTCTCTACGGTGCTACTATTCCACCGTGTCCGACGAGCCACAGTTGTCATTCTCTATGAGTAAGTATGGTTCGTAGTCGATACTATAATGATAAAAAAGGACTTAAATTCTATAAGTTTACTGAAAAAGTCAATGTGTAAAATTATAGAAATAATGAAATCTCTACGTACAATAACGTACACGGCTATTCAAAATGAACCAGAAGTTCATCTTGAAAAAGGGAAATGTTATAAAAAAATTTCTGATGAAAAGATTGAAATCATAAAAAAGGTATCTAACTGTAGATGTAAGGCTGTTATCCTACCTTTGAATGAATTGAATATTCAGTCCCATAATCAGCCTCAATTTTTATTAGATGAGAATTGGATTATGGTAGATGAAAGTGCATTCGAACGAATTAATGAAAAATTACGTAGTGTGCTTTTGGAAATTCATAAATGCCTATTAGACATATATGCGATGTTCAATAATAGATCTTAAGTTTTTCATAATATGCAAACAAAAAAAGAACCCACACATATTTGTATGAGTTCTTGATATGTCCACCCTCCATAATTCTCAGAACATTCCATCAGCACTTAATTTGAATAGTTCTTCTGCTTTTTCATCCAATGAGAGTTTCACATAATCCATAAATGTCCTATCTTCTTTATGAGCCGACACAGACATATAATATCATCCTCTAAACCCAATTGAACGGCAGTCAACTGACATGAATGAATCGAAATTGAATTATTTAACATTTATTAATTTAATATTGCCGTCCGATAAAACTAAGATAGTGCAATAATGTATGGCTCGAACGCTGATTCTACTGCGTTCGAGTCTACTTTATGATTCTATAAGCCCCATCAGTCAAAAAGGGAGGGTTCGGGAGGTGCTCCGGAGGCTTCGGAAAGTATGATCTCCCACTCTTTTTCGGGATTATTGAACAGACTGTAGAAGTCAACATAGTACATAAGAGTAATTCTGACCATTGTGGCAAGCCCGGAGAAACTCCATTGGCGTTTGAGCC
>JAAVGE010000061.1 GCA_014800385.1 Bacteroidales bacterium | reverse complement strand
TGGAGAACGGTTCGTTTATCGGAGAGGATTATTTTGAGCATCTGTTAGCTGAGATTCGGGAGATACGTTTGAGCAAACGCCATTTCTATCAGAAGTTGACGGATATATACTCTACTGCGATTGACTATAACCGTGATTCTCCGACCACATGACTTTTCTTCAAAAAGGTTCAGAATAAGGAGTAATGACAATGGAGGATTGGGCGAAACGTATCGACATTATCCTTGAAGCAACCAGCGACGCGGTTCTAACTGATGCCGGAAAGATAACTCCTGAATTTGCCAAAAGTTTTGCTGAGTCGGAGTTTGAGAAATACCGCATTATCCAAGACCGCCTCTTCCAATCAGACTTCGACCGTTTCAACGACAACCTTCTTTCATTGGATACAGAATAATCAATTGCTATGATATACGAAGAAAAATATAACGAGCTTGTGGAGTTGTCGCATAGCGAAAATCTGAAATAAAAGAGAAGGCTGATGCGTGGCTTATCGGCATTGGACTTCAGGGAGCAGCAGAACTGAAGGTTTCAGCGGTTATGCTTGATTTAGCAATTAGAAACGTAAAGGGCTAAATAACACGTGATAAAGTTAGTCAGTTGCTAAACGCCCATTACGCAAACATGCCTAAGACCGAGACAAAGCGCAGTTAAGGATTGGATGGAGATTATGAAATTATCCCTCCCGATTCTCCAAGATTAAAGGAGATTGAAGAATACAACCGTAAACTGCGCCCGGCTTTGTATGCTCAATTGGATAAAAAGAGTCTATAATTTACATTTTAGTTTATGGATACCCGTTCGATTTTGAGTAAGAAGATTTCATTTTGTTCTAATATAAGAACAAAAAATTATCGCTATATCACATTGTTTGAGGCTCTAAATTCAATTCGTACTAACGTATATTACACTCAAATAAATAATATTCGAAAATTCTTATCCACGGGGAATATTAAATCTTATCGTGCAAAAAAGAAACAATTGCCCGCTTTTATTTTTGCCGGAATAGCATACGGGGAGCGTCATAAGTTTGACATCAGCGGTTATACTCACTTGTTAATAGTTGACATTGACAAATTGGAGAATTCAGAATTAGCAAAATCTCTGTTAGTTTCAGACGAATATGTTCTCGTTGTATGGGCCTCACCATCAGGAAACGGTCTGAAAGCATTATTCTATATAGAATTTGAGGGAATCACAAGTACCGAAGATATTTGGATTCTACATGAATACTGCGCATTCCCACAAATTAGTAACTATCTCTCAGAAAAATATGATATTCAAATAGATCAGTCTGGAGCGGATATTGCTAGATTGTGTTTTGTGTCAGCTGATTCTAATATTCATTTAAAGAAAGAATTTGAACCATTTAAGGTTCAGACAACTCTCAATAAAAAGCAGGTATGGAAGATAAAGACACAATATTATTATGGTAGTAAACAAATTCGAAAAAGAGTGGATGAGATGAAACGACTATCTAAACTTCTGAATTCAGAAACGGAGGAAATTTGACCCGTTATCATCTTACTTATTCAGTATGATATATTGTACTTATGTCCTATTTGTCACAGTCCCGCTTCGAGTCACTCCGATAAAGTATGTTTTATTGTACTTTTGTTATGTTGTGTCGAGATTTCTTTCTATATTAGCACAAAAGTTTATTATGTCATACTATGGATCTTAAAGATATAATGAAGCAACGTAGGAAAATCCTATCCCTCACGCAACAAGATCTCGCTGAAATGGCGCAGGTCGGAGTTGCCACAATCAAGGATATTGAGCGTGGCAAAGGAAATCCAGCGTTAAACACTGTAAAGAAGATTCTTGAAGTGCTTGGTATTGAGTTAGATTATATGGTACGACAGACTATATAAATTTTTATGAATATCCTCTATTTTCCCAATTTAAATCCTAACTAAATTCTATGTTAAGTCATTTACCAACTCAATATTGGCACACATTCAAAGATTATATTATTGCCATTGGTGTGTGTGACGATGAGAAAAGAGTGTGTACGATAGAAGAACTTTACAATGAATTAGCCGAAGAAGAAACTAAATCTAATCGTAAATATGGAATAGAAATCGAAATGAGTGCAAAATCTCTATTTATGGAGTTTATAGAACGGCCTATGATTAAGATTTTGGATGAGCCATATATATAAAATATATGACTATGAGGGTTGTAACATACTTTTATTATGATTACTATGAGAATCCAAGAAGAATTGACCCTGTTGTAATTATATTTGATGACGAGTCAAATATCAAAGAACAGATTCCACCAAATATGTGGAAATGGTTGGTTGAGGAAATGGGATATCCGTGTATCCTCACCCGAGGACGCAGGCTGCTTTTGCTTCAATCTTGATTCCGGGCTTACCGGAGCCTTACCGAAAAGAGAGACCCAAAAGAGCGTTGTGTCCTCTTTATTATTGCACAACCGGTTAAAAGGTTCACCGTAAGTTAACTATAAAATTATATTTTATTATGAAAATAAATTCGAATGAGTTGGCAGTAAAACTTAAACCACTTTATCAAGTTTTATTGGACGAGATTGGCGAGGTCAAGGGCGAGGCCTATATCAAATTCTGTGTACAATGGGGAGCACTTTTCCCTCAGAATGAAAATACGGGCATTGTTTTCTATGGTAGAGCCAATAATGGTTGGATGTGCTTTGATACAACAGTAGAAGATATATTTGACCCAAATAATACAAACAGAGCATTTGACAGAGACGATCAAATGATATGGGTTGAAGATTGTGCCGGCACTGTAAAAGGTTATAACACTAATTCTTCTGCTTTTTGGCGCGTAGTTAGAAAAGTAACGCGAGAGTTTTATCCTGAGAACGAATTGCAACATATTGCTTGGAGCAACTTATGCAAAGTTGCCCCTGATGGTACAAATCCTTCAGATTCGCTCTATTGGAGCCAACTCCATGCCGCCGGTGAAATCATGAAAACTGAAGTTGAATTCTTCTCGCCTAAACACGTGGTATTATTAACCGGTCAAGGATGGGCCATGCCTTTCTTAAAGCAGATTTTCGGCACAGATGAGCCTACGGTTATTGATAGAGCCACTTTCGGTGGTGCAAAGAGTTATGAGATACGTGTTTACAGAAATGGAAATGTATTCTATTATGTTTCCGAGCATCCTCAGGGAAAAAATGAAGCCACTCATATTAAGGCTCTTATTAACTTAATTAAAGAGAGGAATAAATAACTCCCGTTTCATAAGGAAATTCTGTAGTTGTACCGCAAAATGAGACTTCACTGTCGCATTTTTGCGGTACAATAATATAGTAAATTTGTTGTCCACTGACAGATTTAGGCAAAGCACTTGCTTAACTTTGTGCTGTAGTTAAGCGAAAGGTGATCGATTGCTGATATTACCATCTCTAAATGATTGATTACTGATTTGCCGGTATACGACTCACCGCAAGAGTCGACACTTAAAATTCTTTTGACAATGCCAATTTGGAAAGTAACAGCCAAACGTAAGTTTGACAGTGGAGTAGTATCTTTCTCTCCCGGTATGAGTGTCGAACCCCCAACCACTACACTTTCGTCCTCTTTTTGGACACAGTCCCAGTATCGCAGAGCAATTGCGGAACGTTTCGTATCGCAATATGGTCTGAAATGTCCGGTGGCGAAGTTTGAACAGCAGGTCAACAATGCTAACTTCGACTACTCGTTTGTGTCGAAATAATGAGTTAAATTAATCAGTCAAGGAGATGAGTGTCTCGATCATCTCCCTGACATTAACACCAGTATATACAATATTTATTCCAATTGGCTATAAAAGTAACGTGGCCAGTAGGCAATCTTCCGATAGTCTCATGGGCAGAGAAAATCAAGACCGCCATGAAACCGTCAATGCTTGAAATCTTCAATCATTTAAACAAAAGTATGGTGTAAAACTCCCCTGCGTTTCTGACCAGTACTTTGATATCCGAAAAGATTTTTTGTAACCAAGTTATTGATGTCCCGCAAAATGAGACATGCCTGTCGTAATTTTGTGGTTAAATAATATCAGCCCGGTGGCGGAATTGGTCAGACGCGCTTTATATTAGATGGAAAGTGCCGCGGAAGTGGTATTGCCGGTTCGAATCCGGTCCGGGCTGCAAAATTAAAATATTATGAATAAACCAATAGTATTTCTTGACTTTGACGGAGTCCTCAACACAGAGCAGTATCAGGCACGGCTTACAGTCGATGGTAAGCCGACTAAAGATACCTGGGGACCACTATTTGATCCTCATGCGGTGAAAAACTTGCGACAGATACTTGACGAGATGGATGCTCAGGTTGTCATATCTTCATCCTGGCGATATGTCCATAGCCTTGACAGCCTGCGCACTATGTGGGTGATGCGTGATTTGCCGGGAGAAATTCTTGACACTCTTGCTTGCGGAGCAACTTATATTTCGCGTGGAGAAGAGATTGAATGTTGGCTCGAACGCAATGATCGACCCGATTACGTGATAATCGACGACCTCGACGCCTTCTCTCTGGCTCAACGCGACCACTACGTTGAGACAAATCCGATAGTCGGAATTACGGAAGCCGATGCACAAAAAGCAATCGAAATACTCCGAAAATCCTTAGCGGAAAGACGACGTAAATTGAGAGAGGAAATCATAAATTCAGAAACTGCCGCACGCTTGAGAGTTGCATTTCAGGCAATGCGGAAAGAATCTATTGCCAAGATGCATGAGCGCCACGCCTTTCTTTCAGATATAGTGAAAGAGTACACCAATCTTGAAGATTTTGCACGTGAGAAAAGCGAGTTCTTTGAGATGATGGGTGTGGAAGTGGGTAGTGGAGAGAAGTGTGTTTCGTTGTATTTCCAACTGGATTACAATGAATATGAGCAATACTTCGTGGTTCCGACCGGTGATGGCAAGTTGGCTGTCAGTCACGTAATCTGGTGGCAAAATGAAGTCTGTGCTAATGAAATACTTAATATCTTCACCGGCGAGAGATACGACGATGACGATGCGATTTATACAAATTACTAATGACTTATGGCAGGCGATAAGGCTATCTTTGTCACAATATTAGTGATAACTCTCTTTTCCCAACCACAAACTATAGAACAGAATGGAAGATTCAGAAGAAAGAACCCGGCTTGCAAAGAGACGAAAAGAAATAGCAGAAAAAAACAGGGAGCGTTATAGAGAATTTTTACTTTCTATGGTTGAGGAGCGAAAGAATGCATTAGAATTAATGCGTCGCCGGCACGCCTACTATACCAAACTTATAACTGAGTCCGGAATCAAGACAGCACAGGAATTCTTTGACAAGTACAAAGAACACTTTCTAATGTACGGCATCAATCTTGACATATCCGATAATAAGTCGTACTGTTCAATCTATCTTGAACTCGGAGACTATGACTATGAGAGTTATGGGGTAAGGGATGGAAAGAATGGTAATTTAGCCGAGGTTAGTCCCAATGTCTCCTTCAAGGAATTATTTAACAATGTTGAAGTAAATATATTCACAGAGGAAGAAATATAACGAGCCAGAAGGTGTCAGGAATTTGTATAAGACATTATTTTATACAATCCGTAATCTCCCCGAGGACAAAGCGCATTCCAGTACTCCGCTGTCATTTATATCCGATTTTGAGGGAATGATCCATGTCGCTGGAACACCCGACCCGATAGAATGGCTTGCAGGGCGCGAGGTGGTATTCAGCAAAGAGGGGAATAGATATTACTGCTAATGCGATGTATTCCAACAATATGCCTGAATATTACAACGCCGGGACATTCTCATTTCACAAAAGTACACACGAGTATTGATTATAATAATGACCGTAAAAGAACTTTTTCAATCACTGGATTTTAAAGATATTATTGAACCGCTGGTGCTAAAATACCCCAATGCTCTTAAACCCATGTCGGAGTACAAAGAAAATTATGATATTATCCTAAATACTGAATTTTCAGGAGAAGGCGGTACGATTACATTTCAGCCGAACGGCGAATCAGATGCTTATATGATTGAAGGTGATCGATATTTGAATATCGTAGGCATGGAGGTAGTGCTCCCCGATAGAGGAGAGGTTTCTAAAGCCGAAGCAGCCGCCAAGATTCTTTGGTGTGCCGCTCCTTTCGCACGCTATCCAGTTATCGATTGGAGTGTTTTTGAGGAAGAAGTTGCTGACTCCTACGCTCTTCAAGCAAAACGGCTGGATATAAAGATGGCGTTACCATATTGTCGCAATAAGGCAATACTTCAGGAACTAAAGAGAGAAATGCAATCAACTACTGATGACCTATGCCTATCCTACGAAGCCTGCAATTGGTTCTTATTTGGTAAAGGAAAACTGTGGGGAAACAAACAAAACCGAAGCAAGCGAAAACGCCTTTATCGTATGAAGGAAAGAAGTGCTGAACTATATCAATTAAGTGAAATCCATAAGGAACTTGATCTGCTCGAAGCAAAAATAGGATATGTATCAGAAAATATCAGGCAGTTGGCACTCTCTTCATCATCCATTGACAAGGCATACTATAAATCTCAGACTGCTGGAAAAACAGACCGCCTCGCGTATTTGGAAGATCTGTTACTCAACCCTCTTTACAACAGCAAGAAGTTTTTGAGCCCTGACAAGAATCAGGAATGTATCTGTGTGCTATACACTACACCAGAACATTCTTGTACTTCCGATGAGCAAAATAGAATCTCTGACATCCTAAGTAAATACTTCGGCACCACGCCATGGCAACTTTTTACCCGTCAGTGCAACTGCCTCTATAAGGAAGTTGAACTGGATATTATGTGTATAACCAAGTAAGTAATCCAAATAATATTACTCCGAAAAACTCATTTAACCATTGTTACACGGAGATCTGTTTGTTATATCGTGAATTTTGAAGTTTTGTTACCTTGTCGGCGAATATACAATCCGGGAGTTGTCGGCTTCTCTAAAAGTCGGATGCCTTGAAGTGTAAAAAATTCTTCTTGGGGGTCACTTTCTGATGTGATACTCTCTACTCCGGTTACTATATCCGGTTCGTTTGACCTAAACAAATATAATGGTTCTACGGTTGATGATGCTCGTGACAATGGCGCAGACAGTACAAATTCTGTCCCATCAAACCCTATCTCCTGTCCTGTTTCTGAGCATGTTAACACACCATTATTTATTGAAAAGGTATGTGCATCTCTGCTTAGGGTTAGTTTGCCGGAATCTGTAATTGCAAGGTAATTGCTACTGTTAGGTTCAAACATCCGGAAACTATTATCACTATACGGAATCAGTTTGAAATTTGAAACTGAGCCGTGGTCAATAAAGTCAGCATAGATTTCTCCATCCGTTGTCACGTCCAGATTGTTATAACCAATGTTCTGGCCATCGGAATAAAGAACCTTACCGGATTCTGTTGAAAGCAGGAACTTGTACCGAGTGTCAGTGTTACCCTCAATGGACGAAATCCTGGTGAACCCACTTGTTCCTTCGGTGGAAATCTGTCGGGTTATAATGAATTCAAACACATAGTTGCGGACATTTTCTGACCCTATATATCCGGGGGTGATTGCATAGTGCTTGTAGTTTTTCGAAGGAATAACTTCCGTTTCCGGCACATCTCCATAAAAGTCATTCTTCGCGTCGTAGGCATAATAACGGAATTTGCCGACTAACTGCGATTCCGGCTTTGCATCCATAACAGCCTTGACACTCTCCCATGGTGAGTCACTTCCGGTGACGTACATATACATATCCTTCTCATATTCCTGATCGGTGTCATTCCATTTCAACTCCAGTTTTGTCACCTCACTTTTGTCAGTTGAAATAAGTAGACCACCGAGGAAGTTAGGATTTAAAAAGAAGAAACTTGGCACATCGTCATCCAACTTCTCCTTGATGTAGTATTGCAATGTGTAGTGAGCCTCTCCAATATAAAATTCAGAAATACCCTCTCCTTCAAAATCGCTCCATTTGATAACATCACGTACTTCCTTGACTGATTGCGCACTAACCATTGAAATGGAACAGAGAAGTAGAAAGGGGATGAAATTTTTCATTTCTTATTGTTTTTAATTAATTTTTATAAATTTTCAGCAAAGGTATTAATTAAAAACTTAGTAGCCAAATATTTTGTCATATTTTTTCTTGCAAGGTCCGGGAGTTTGGGAGTTATAGCAAAAATAATTTATAAATAATTGGCTTTATCAGTTGGTTGAATTAAATTAGCGAATACTTAACCAGCCCAATTGGACGATGATTAATGAAATTAAACACTGCATAAATGTCATTGCGGTAATTTTCCCAGCCATACGGGTGAAAAGTCCGCAGGTCTGTTTTGCGTAGTTTCGTATCATCACAAGGTTATTTAATTCAACCAACGAGTATCTTAAACAATATTTTGAGTATAATGAGGAAAAGATACTCAATGCTGTTAAATCCGATACTCAAAGAGCGCACATGAATATTCGATGGCAAGATTACGATGCCGTATATTTCCACCGAGGCTACACCAACGTCACTATGCTCTATGAGTTCAAAGGCACGTCAATCGGTTACGGCAACCCCGCATGGGGCGCACCAATTGATAAGGAAGTATTCATAATAAAACTTGGGGAAAAGATATGAATGAACAAATAAAAAATGCCATTAACCGGCTTAAACAAACCGTCAGTGAGTTAGAACGTATGGATAGTTCCTATTGGAATGTAAGTCTCGGCACAAGCCATCTTACAGCCTATGCCGAGCAAGTAGTCAACGATGCTAAGACATTAGCATCACACCTTAAAGCCTATGGAAAGAAATGAGAATAATCAAAGAGGGCAAGATAAAAGAACTACCTAAAGAAGTATGGACCGTCAAAGAGTAAGAATACGCCATACACAAGGCAGTGAATGCACAGCCGAAATATCTTGCGTGTTTGAACAGTCCGTAAAGATATATGGAAATCTTGTCAAGGCTATGCAGGAGCGGGCAAAAACAGTCTGGGGTGTTAGGTTTGAGGAAATCAACAACGGACTCATTGCCCACTGGCCGAAGAGCGATAGACTGCCGGATGGATGGACAGAATCAGTAACAATGGAATTTGAATAATATGCCAACACCAATTTACCTCAACGAAAAGCGTTATCCGATGACGCTCAACGATTATCAGAAGTCCGCCAAAGAGACGGCAATCTATCCGAATGACAACAATATCTCATACCTTGCCCTTGCCATTTGTGGAGAGGCTGGCGAACTCGCAGATAAGGTTAAGAAAGTGCTCCGTGATAAGCAGGGGCAGTTCCGTCATTCGGACATTACTGCAATAGCGTTGGAACTGGGCGATGTTATGTGGTATGCAAGCAACCTTGCACATACTCTGGGGTTCTCTCTGGAGGATATAGCCAGAATGAATATCGCTAAGATTAAGGATCGCGTTAACCGTGGCACTCTACATGGGTCCGGTGATTACCGCTAAGAATACTCATCGTTGATTTTTTTGAAAAAAGTTACTCAAACGTTTGCATAAGTCAGCCTCGGCCCGATTTACCAACAAAGTCAGTCGGGCTTTCTTTTTTGGTAAATTGGAGGCTACATCAAAAGTCGATTTCTGTTATTAAGTGAGAATAATGGTATATAATTGGCTGATTTAAAATGAGTAACAGGATAGATGTATAAATGATGAAATTTTGATGAATTCATGAATTTGGTGATTGTGTGGTTTTTGCTGATACTTTTGCAGTCAGTTCACACATCTTCACACCAAAAATGAAAATAACTGACATTTTCGTCCCACAGGATAGGCTCTATCCAAGTGACAATGAGTTTGAAATACCTACGCTTCGCCTTGACCGCCAGCCAAAGAATGGATTATTGTTACCGTTCGCTCCCTGGGGTGCGAATGCACGCCGTAGAAGCCTCATAGGGACAGTTCACTTCTATGTTGACGACTACCGCTTCAATAACATTTGGCTGCATCCTGAAAAATTAATACTCACCGGCTGCAGCGAAGTTGTAGAGCCCAATTTTTCGTTATTCGATACTACCCCAATTGCCTTCGGGCTTCAACTATTATATAAGAAAAGATGGATAGCCCGATGGCTTCAGGAATGTGGTATCAACGTATGGGCTGATCTTCATGTATCATCCAAATTCAGAGATCTTAACAAACTTGGAATTCCACATGGATTTAATGCTTTCGCAACAAGAGGTGTTTCAGAATGCCCTGAGATTATCCTTGATGAACTTGAGGTGGCAAAAGAAATTTCAGAATTACGTAATCCAAACCTTATTGTTTACGGTGGTGGGAATAAAGTAAAAGATATTTGTAGGCAAAATAACCTCCTCTATGTAGAGCAGCACATGGTAAGGATTCGTAAAGCGAGAGAGGGGGTAAACAATGGCTAAAAGTTCGGGGGGCACACGGTATTCTCATTCAAAACCGAGTGACGACTTTAAAGAGTTTCGCGCTTATAGCCGGGATTGGGAGAAAACATATTTTGACCATGAAACTGGTGGATTTGTTGTAACCCATCGCGACAGAATAGAGACTGGTCAAAGGTCAAAACAAGAGCGTGAAAAGTTTGACAAAGAACAAACTATGGCAACAGATTTAGCAACTCTCGGTCATAAAATTGAACATCTGTCTGATATTAACAGAAGACCAAAAAAAACATATGATGTAACTTTTGATGGGACACCTGCAGAATTTAAAAGTGTTGGTAGTCATAATAATGTCAAAGACTATATAAAACATGCTGTTATGGACCAAGGAGCCAAGGCTATTATTGTTCGGATAGAGAATAAGGCAAATTTCAGCAAGGTTTTAAGTGAGATGACGAAAGCGAAAAAGTATGGACGACCAATTTACTATTATCTTCAGTCCGACATATCTCTACGCAAATTATAGTAAATACGAAGAGCCGGGAATACCGGCTCTAAGGTGGTGCGCAGTCCAAAGACCTCGCCCCCGGGCGATTGTTAAAATCTCCAATGCAAAATTATAAACTTTAATCCAAAAAAACAAATAATTACTCAATAATTTTATGAAACTCTACATTTCCATCCCCATCAGCGGGCGCCCTGCTCATGAAGCCAAATATCAGGCTGAGTGCATAAAGGCGAAACTCTCGCCATATGGCCACGAGTGTATCACACCCTTTGACGTATGTCCCGAAGCGGACCGCACCTATGCCTATTACATGGGGCGCGACATTGAAGCGTTACTCTCTGATGACATTGAGGGTTTGGTGTTTGGTGCCGGCTTCCACGATTCCAAAGGGTGTATGCTGGAACACGCAGCAGCGCAAATATACGGCAAACACATCGTGTATCAATCCATGTTCTACACTCTTGACTTTGAAAAGTTAATAATCAAATAATTTATGAAAGTAATCATTACAGGTGGCGATGGCTTTGTAGGAAGGGCTCTCGCCACTGCTCTATCATCACGTGGCTTTGATGTTGTTATCGTTGACCGTAAGCGAGGGATAGAGGTGAAGGAGTATTTTGATATTGCCGGCAATCTCGCTGATGTGGATTGTGTGTTTCATCTGGCTGCTCAGACATCTGTTTTCAACACGGATAAGGAGCAGATCACACACGACAACATCACTTCATTCATCTCCGTGGTTGACGCGTGCAAGCGTTCCGGTGTCAAACTGGTATACGCCTCATCCTCCACGGCTCACTCGCCGAACACCACATCTCTATACGGCATATCCAAGCGGTTAAATGAGGAATATGCACGCTGTTATTATCCGGAAGCCACGGGTGTTCGCCTTCATAATGTCTACGGTCCTGACCCACGTCAAGGTACTCTTCTTTGGCATTTACTCCACGACAAAGAGGTCAGACTTGTAGGCAATGGGGGCAACGTCCGGCACTTCACATATATCGACGATGTGGTTGAAGGTCTTATCTACGATTAACTGCAATTATAGGGAAAGGGGATATTCAAATTATAGGACAACTCCCGGCAAAAGTTTCACCTGATCGAATCTGTCTCGCCGGATTAAGGGAGTGCTAATATCCCTATATTGAAAAACGTGTTGATGATTTTGGGGTTGGTGCACTTCTCTCCGACAGAACCTGCATTCAATAGCGCTCCAGTTATAGACTTGCTGCGCAAAGCGGTGCATCGAAAGTGATGATTCACTTCGTCCTGGACGTTATGGATCTTTCCGACATTCTTGTAGGGGTGCCGACGGACCAGAAGGAGGGTTGAAACTCAAAGAAGTAGTCCGTCTCATCAATGACATTGCCCGCGAGAAAGACCTTGTGGTCTTGACAGTAGCAGAGCCCATGCCCCGTATGGCAATACGTCTCAAAAGGATGCTTGTTACGCTACCACTGCTATCATTGTGAAACTATGTAAACTTGCATCAACACGTCTACACCACTTTTTAACATTAGTGTTGAAAAATTGCCCACAATTATGCGTAACTTTGTACCATGAAAACTAAAAAGATAAAAGTGACATTAACGGATGGACAGATTGTTGATGTGCAGACCCCATTGATTATCTCGGCAAGTCGTACCACGGATATTCCTGCGTTTTCCAGTTCACCTTGAATGATTATGACACCGAGGGGCTCGACCCTGATGTGACACCGCTAAAACAACGCCTTGAAACATTCAAGCAAATAGTAGGTATTCTTGGTAGAGGCTCTGTGGTTGGCATTTTGATCCTCTGAGTCTGACATACAAAATCTAGGCTGAAGATTTGTTACATAAAAACTAAAAAAAAAAGAAATGATAGAACGGTTTGTAAAGGCACAAGATGAAGTCTATGTTCAGGCCTTCGAAGAAATAAAATCAGGAAGGAAGCGCTCTCACTGGATGTGGTTCATCTTTCCCCAGATAAAAGGTCTTGGGCTCTCATATAAAGCAATTTTCTTTTCTATAAAGGATGCAGAGGAGGCTAAGGAATATCTTGCTCATCCTTTACTCGGATATAGGCTGCGGGAAATCAGTCAGGCACTGCTTGAATTAAAGACCGATAACCCTCTTGAAATATTTGGAGGTATCGATTCTAAGAAACTCCGCTCGTGTATGACGCTCTTTGATTTTGTCGAACCTAACTCGATTTTCGATAAGGTACTGATGAAATTTTTTAAGGGTAAGAGAGATGATATTACTTTGAATATACTCGCAGAGCAAAAAGTGTAATCAAGTATCTGATAATGAATAATGTACATAATATAAAGGACAAAATGTTCGGCTGCCTGTATGGCCAGGCAATCGGTGATGCACTTGGTTTCGTGTCAGAGGCGATGACAAAGAATGAAGTTAAAATTAACTATCCATGCGGAATATCCAAATATTCAGATATTATAAAAGATGAAAGGCGAAACGGATGGCCGATAGGATTTTGGACTGATGACACAGAAATGATGTTATCCGTATTGGATTGTATAATGGAGAATCCTGAGGAAACTATTGATACAAAAAGACTGGCATCTCATTTTCTTTCATTTTATGATAAATGGGGATTTACCTGTGGGGTGTTAACACGAAAGGTTTTGAATTTTGCACCTCCGATTTATGCTGAAAAGCCAATTGAGTTATCAAAGTTGGTATGGGAACTCAAGGGAAAAAACAATGCACCTAACGGGGGATTAATGCGAACTTCCGTTGTAGGGGTGTGGCCGTATAATGTTGAGGAGAATGCAATTAATGTATGCAGAATGACTCATTACGATCCGCGATGTGTTTGCTCCTGTGTCATCGTTTGCTATCTTATTTACAATATGATATGGATGAATAAATATCTGTCTTTGCAGGAGATAGTTGAATTGGCGAATAAGTATGATTCCGAGTGCAGTAAATGGATCATGTCCGCCTATTCAAATAGTAATATAGAGTCACTACACTTGGATGATGATAACACATCTGCCTATACATATCGCACTTTATCGGCTGCTTTGTGGGCATACTTCCATGCTCCGGATTTCAAGACAGGACTACTGGCAATAGTCAATGAAGGTGGAGACGCAGATACAAATGGAGCAATTGCATGCGCTATACTTGGTGCAAAATTCGGTTATTCTTCAATTCCATCGTACTATATAGAGAATTTGTATAACCGTGATGAGTATCATCAGAAGATAGCATCGTTTATCGATCAAATAACCGAAAGAACGTAAAACGCACTTTCTAAATCCATGCTCCAAAGAGTTCTTCCGGATCATCATCGGGACGGGAAATGTCATGTGTATTTAGGCGAGCCTCAGCCAACTCTTCTTCTGTTGGCGGTGGTAGTTCTACCATAAAGATATTATTAGGGGATTGCTTCATTCCGGCGTTATGGCGAAGCCATAGATTTTCCATAAGGAGTGCGATTCCCTCCGGCGATTGTATAGTTTTCATATCGTTGAAAATCATAAGTAGATGTTGATTTTATGCCTATTTTGATGCCTTAAAATTAAAGATCGGACGGATGACGTTGTCGATGTTAACGGTCTCACCGATGTTGGCAATTATTTCCGCTGCAGGTTTATAGACCATTGGAGATTCGTCACGGGTGAAGTCGGTGACAGATTCCGAATAGATGCCCTGCATGGATGCCTCAAACTCTTCCATCGTGATTTTCTCGTAGGCTTGAGTGCGGCTCAATACTCGTCCTGCACCATGAGGTGCCGAGTAGTTCCAGTCCGGATTTCCTTTGCCGGTGCAAATCAATGAACCGTCCCGCATATTCAGGGGAATAATGCAGCGCTCACCTTTGGCGGCTGAGATTGAGCCTTTGCGGATGATATTATCATCGCTGATATAATTGTGGACCGATTCAAATTCCTCATTAATCTTCACATTGGGGAAGAAACGCAGAAGGAGAAGTGAGATAAGTTTGCGATTGAGTATGGCCCACTGCTGACAAATTCGCATATCGTGGAGATACTGTTCACGCATATCTCCTTCGACATAGCACAGATCAGCGGGGAGACTCGGCTCTTTGTCCTGATGTGCCTTACGCATCATCTTTATGACGTTCTGCAATTCCGACCGACGACCGGCCGCCTTGTATTCCTCTATCGTTCGTTTGATAGTTTCTTCAAACTCGTCGGCTCCGTCGGTAAGATGCTTCACTGCTTTTGCCTGATATATGTCGGCAACCTGCTTGCCGAGGTTACGCGAACCGGTATGTATCACAAGGTAAACATTATCTTCGTCATCTTTATCAAGTTCGATGAAATGGTTGCCACCACCGAGCGATCCGATAGCCTTATTGATACGCCCGGAATCTTTCAACTCACGATAACAATAAAGTTCCGTCACAAGTTGCTTTGCTTCACGGTAGATTTCCATTTCCTCACCGCCAAGAGGCTTGAAACCGAAACGATCCTCACGTACAATCTTACCCGAAGGCACATTGCCACGGATATGCTCGTGAAATGCGTGATAATCGACAAAGTCGCTTTGCTTTGCAAAGAACTCTATCTCGGAGAGTTTGCCGAGATTGAGAATACGCATACCACAACCTATGTCAACGCCAACTATATTGGGAATGACCTTGTCACCGAGATCGCCGGTGAAACCTATTACACAACCTGCCCCGGCGTGAACGTCGGGCATGATTCGTATCTTCTTGTC
>JAAVGE010000060.1 GCA_014800385.1 Bacteroidales bacterium | reverse complement strand
CCGTAAAAATTCGTGGGAACAAAGCGACGCTAAAAATCCGTGTGTTTAATTTCCCTCAAAATCAAATTATATATTTATCCCGAGGTGATTCACTCGCGCTTGCCCCTCACGCTTCCGCTTCGCTGCAGCGTACGCAAAATCGGCGTCCTCCAGACGCCCATGGGTTGGTGAGGGGCTTTGTGGTTGATGGTGGGCGGCTGCTCCGTGGAGCAGCCCTACAGTGCTAATAGATTGATTGTCAAGAGTGTAGGGATGCTCCCTGGAGCATCCGCCGAATATATATCACTGTCCATGAACGTACAACACGTAAAAATATATAGGCTGCATCAATTTTTGACACAGCCCTGCATAATCCTGTATACGGCGAGGGTGCGCCAATTTTTTTGACACACCCTCGAGTGAAGCATCCCAGGTCATTTACGCATCATTCACATTGATTCTTGACTTGAGAGCAATCATGCGTGTGCAATTATCTCTTCACGATGATTGTAGCCTGCGTGGCGGGATCATAGCGGAATGAGAACTCGGCCACTCCTGTTGCGGAACTGTATTTAGCCGACACTTTTTTGCCGTTCAGGGTTATGGATGCCGGCTTCGCTGATGTGTAAATCCGGAGAGTCATACGGCGTGGAGAGGCCTTGAATGAGGGATTGGAGGAAGTCAGCGTGAGGGTATCGACATCGGGAGTGGACTGCGCACTTATAGTGATGACGTTGAACTGTCCGGGGTCTGACATATCCACGGGGGTTGTCAGATTATCCTCGTATATCAGCGACTCCACAGTGGTGGCATCGGTTGTTGCAGGATAATAGTTGAGTGTATAGTCGGTGATACGGTAGTCGCCGGTGTTCTCCATTTTATATTCAGCGGTGGGGATAACAGCCCCGGCTCGCACAAACATCGGAAGGATTTCCAGAGGTGCGGGATATGCCGAAATTTCGCCGGTATATGATTTGGCAGGGTTATTGATGTCGATCCACTCCCCTTCCGGAAGGATGATGTCACGGCTCACCGCCCCCTGTTCCAGTACCGGGGCGACAAGCAGATTCTTGCCCCACAGATATTGGTCGGTAACGTTGTCCAGACGTGAGTCTGCCTGCTGCGAATAGAAGTTCAGGGGACGCACCAGAGGTGTACCGAAGGCGGCGTTTTCGTAGGCTAAGGCATAGTTGTAGGGGAGCCAGCGGTAGCGCTGCTTTATCAGAGGGAGGATGATTGATGCATACTCGGGATAATGATACGGCTCGGCTTTCACCGTAGAGTGTGTGCGCAGAACGGGTGAGAATGTACCTAACTGGAGCCAGCGCACATACAGTTCAGGGTCGACGGGATTGGCACGGTCAACGGCAAAGCCGCCCACGTCATGACTCATGTAGCCCAGACCGCTCAGTCCGGAGTTGAGCATAATCTTCACCTGAGGCTGCATGCCACCCCATGAGCGTGACACATCGGTCGACCAGGGGAACACGCTGTAACGCTGCAGTCCCACGGTGCCGCCGCGCATCATGGTCATCAAGCGGCGGTCGGGATATGTGGAATCGAACAGGTCAGATATGATTTTGCTCCATTCGTTGCCATAGTAGTTGTGATATTCGCGTGCGGTCAGTCCATTGGCGTGAATCATGCTTTCGGGATGAACCTCAGGCTCGCCGAGGTCGCCCCACCAGCCTGTTACACCTTCGTCGGTCAATTGACGGTAACGGTCCGAGAGCCACTGACGGGTCATGGGGTTGGCCACGTCAAACATACCCCCTTCACCTACCCATATTGTCACGTCATGGGTGTTGCCCAGCGAGTCACGACCGAACATCCCCTTGGGCGACAGTTCCTCGTAGTTTTTCACGCCGCGACCGTTTTTGAGTACGTAAGGTTGAGATATTGTCACCAGGTTCACCCCTTTCTTCTTGAGGTCGGCGAGCATACGGCGATGGTCAGGCCACTGCGAAGGTTCCCATTCGAGCGAGCCCATATCCTGCTCCTTGCCATACCAGTAGAGGTCCAACACGATACCATCCACAGGATAGCCGTTACGCTTCAGGGTGTCGATGACACCTTCGGTTTCGGCCTGGGTACGGTAGCCATACTTTGAAGTGATATAGCCCAACGACCACAGCGGTGCTATTTTCTGGCGTCCGGTAAGAGTGGTCAGAGTGCGGGTAAGTGCGTCGAGCGATTTGTCATCCGCACCGGAGCGCACGAAATAATAACTCACCGGCGACTTGACATTTTCAGTGATGTAAGTGATGGGATTGCCAAGAATCAGTTTTGCTGCGGCATAATCGTCGAACACCACGGCATATCCGGCATTGGTCAGGAACATCGGCATTGTGATATTCATCTGGCTGATACGGGGATCGTTGCCTGTGTAGCCATAATTCTGACGGTTGTAGACCACCAGGGTATCCCCCATCAGATTATATGAGTGACCGCGTTCACCTGCGCCATATACGGCAGATACGCGATCCGACATTTCCAGACGCATAACCAGTTTGCCATCTTCGATGACCGGGGCGCTGAAATCGTTTACCGAAAGTCCGTCGGCCGAGGCGATGGAGACACGTCCTGACATGCGGTTGATGGTTGCGGTGAGGGGATTATGGTCGGCCGAGGTTACGAGGGTTGAGTTCCATTGATTCTGAACAACCTCACACTGCGGCTGCTGCTGAGGATGGATGAGCAGTTTGGATTCAGGAACCTTCTCCCCTTTTGGGAGATAGGTGACACGCAGAACGTTGTCACTCACTGCCTCAACCACACACTCCAAATCTCCCACTCCGGCAGAAATGGCATTAACCTTTTGATAGACAGGCTTTCTTACCGGCATAGATGCGGTGGAAGCAAGCACCGACAGTACCACAAAGCCTAAAAATAATATGCGTCGCATAGAAAATATTGAAAAATGTAAGTTATTCATGGATAAAAAGATACGGCACTTTCGGAGTACTCCAGACTCCGGAAGTGCCGTAAAAAAGTTAATCAAACGAAGGTCTGCGCCATGCGATTGATGGCATATTCAGCGCGAACCCTGCGGTAAAGTATGTCATAGACAGCGTTCAGGATGGGCATATCCACCTCCAGACGCTGGTTGATTTCATGGATACATTTGGTTCCGTAGTACCCCTCGGCGGTCTGCTCCATCTCCATTTTGGCTGCTTTGACCGAATAGCCTTTACCTATCATGCTGCCGAAATTGTGATTTCGGGAGAAGCGTGAATATGAGGTTACAAGCAGGTCACCCAGATAAACCGAGTCAGTGATGCAGCGCGGACGGGGATTGGCGGCGTCAATGAAGCGCTCCATCTCGCGGATGGCGTTCGACACCAGCATGGCAACGAAGTTATCACCCTTCTTCATGCCGTGGATGATACCCGCGGCTATCGCATAGATATTTTTCAGCACTCCGGCATATTCAATTCCGTCGACATCGCTCGAGGTGATGGCATGAGTGCTTTTGGTACGCAGATACTGGGTGAAGATTTCCGCCCTCTCAACATCGTCACACCCCACGGTCAGGTAGGACGGACGGTCAAGAGCCACCTCCTCAGCATGACATGGACCACTGATAACCAGGATGTTGCCACGTTTAACGTTGTAGCGTTCCATCATGTAGTCCGAAATGAGGAGGTTGTCGTCGGGGACAATTCCTTTGACCGCGTTGATGATATATTTGCCGGAAATATCAACTTTGAGTTTGTTCAAATGATCCTTGAAATAAGGTGAAGGCATGACAAGCAGAAGCGTGTCACACTCCTCGCACACCTGATTTATGTCGCTTGAAAAGTTAATGCGCTCAATATCGAAGGTGACATCGGTGAGGTAAGCGGGATTATGGCGCAGGTGCTTGAATTCCTCGATGCGGTCATCACGGCGCATGTACCATGTAATCTCCTCGCAGTTGTGCATGAGCAGTTTGGCCAGAGCCGTAGCCCATGAGCCGCCGCCCATCACCGCTATCTTGCCGGGAAAACTCATGACAGACTGTTTTTAGCGTTTTCTATCCACACTGTCACTTGGTCAACAGAGGGGTTGGTGAGTCCTAATTTATGCTTTTTGTTGAGTCCGCATATATCCTGATGCAGTTTCTGAGGACCGGTGGTCTGTGCCAGAGCCTCAACGGTGAGCACACCGGCTTTCTGGAGGGGTGCCACCCATTCGGCGGGAACACCAACGGCAACATACAGTTCCTCTTTGTCGCGTTTCTGCACTTTTTCGGGACGCATCTGGGGGAAGAAGAGCACCTCCTGGATGGTGGTCTGACCGGTCATCATCATCACCAGACGGTCCATACCGATACCCATACCTGAGGTGGGAGGCATGCCGTATTCAAGAGCGCGGATGAAGTCCTGATCAATAATCATCGCCTCATCGTCACCTTTTTCGCTGAGTTTCATCTGTTCAACGAATCGTCCGTACTGGTCGATGGGGTCATTGAGTTCGGAGTAGGCGTTGGCCAGTTCCTTACCGTTGACCATAAGTTCGAAACGTTCGGTCAGTTCTGGGTTGTTGCGGTGACGCTTGGTCAGGGGTGACATCTCGATGGGATAGTCGGTGATGAAAGTGGGCTGGATGTAGTTGCCCTCACATTTCTCGCCGAATATTTCATCGATGAGTTTACCTTTACCCATGGTTTCGTCAACTTCAATTTCAAGCTTCGCACACACGTCGCGCAGTTGCTGTTCATCCATTCCGGTGATGTCAATGCCGGTGTGTTCCTTGATGGCGTCGATCATTGTCACACGGCGGAAAGGAGCCTTGAAACTGATTACGTTGTCGCCGACCTTCACGTCGGTTGTGCCGTTCACCTCCATGCAAATTTTCTCCAGCATACGCTCGGTGAAGTTCATCATCCAGTTGTAGTCCTTGTAGGCTACATAGATCTCCATGCATGTAAACTCGGGGTTGTGTGTGCGGTCCATACCCTCGTTGCGGAAATTGCGCGAGAACTCATATACACCCTCGAAACCGCCGACAATAAGGCGTTTGAGATAAAGTTCGTTGGCGATACGCAGATACAGGGGAATGTCGAGAGCGTTGTGGTGGGTTATGAACGGACGGGCCGAAGCGCCACCGGGGATTGACTGCAGCACGGGTGTTTCAACTTCCATGTAGCCATGTGAGTTGAAGAAGTCGCGCATGCTGTTATAGATTTTAGTACGCTTGATGAAAATATCTTTGACGCCATCGTTGACAATAAGGTCGACATAGCGGCGGCGGTAGCGGAGTTCGGGGTCATCGAAAGCATCGTAGGTCACACCATCCTTCACCTTGACGATGGGGAGGGGACGGAGCGATTTGCTCAGCACGGTCAGTTCCTGTGCATGAACGGAAATTTCGCCTGTCTGGGTACGGAAAACATAGCCTTTCACGCCGACGATGTCACCGATGTCAAGAAGTTTCTTGAAAACGACATTGTAAAGATCCTTGTTCTCATCGGGGCATATTTCATCGCGGTTCACGTAAACCTGGATACGTCCGTGAGAATCCTGAATCTCCATGAAGGAGGCTTTACCCATGATACGACGGCTCATTATACGTCCTGCAATTGTCACCTGACGTTTTTCGGGAGCATCGTCCTTGAAATTCTCACATATCTCATCAGTGTATCCTGTTACTACATACTCTGCTGCGGGATAAGGTTCTATTCCCAGAGCGCGCATCTGCTCCATTGAGCCGCGGCGCACGATTTCCTGTTCACTCAGTTCCAGTGGATTCATTTATGTTTGGTTCTTTGCGGGGTGTCCCGCCTGTGTTATTATTCAATATATGTAATCAACTGCAAATTTACATAATTTTCCTGAATCTAACGCAGTAGAAAGGTTTAAAAAGAGTTATTTTGAACCGATACCATGCGCGCCATTGTGGGTAGCCCTGTTCACGAAATACATCAAAAAGGTGTAATGTTTTACAAAAAATCACGATTATAAGGTTTTGAAGGTACAAAAATTTGCGATTATAACCGCGATTTTTACAAAAAACTGAGTTTAGGCGGTGCTGTTAGATGGATCTCTATCCACAAATTATGAGAAGGATGACATCACGATGTAACTCAGAGTGGAGAAGAGTGCGAGTGTCAGACCGATGGCAGATTCGTAAGGTATCAGTCTCATACGCTCCTTGATGTTGAGTTCGGCTGCACCGCCGGTGGCATGGAAGAATGAGCCGTGGGGGAGATGGTCAACGACAGTTGAGCCGGCATTGACCATTGCGGCGCCCCATGTTCCGGAAACTCCTGAGGCAATAATGGCATGCGAGAAGGAGGATGAGGCTACCGCCGCACCGGCTGTGGTTGAGGCTGTCGCCGCCGACATCAAGATACCTGCGAGAGGGGCAAGGAGTATTTCTGACACGTGCATACTGTTGAGCCCCTCCAGAATGTAGGTTGAGAGGTCCGAAGATTTTATCACACCAGCAATGGTTCCGGTTGCCACAAGGAGTACGGCCACGGGGGTCATCTTACCCAAGCCCGAGGTGATGGCTGTGATGGTCTGACGACCTCGGCGCATGATGATTATACCGACAAGTCCACCTGCGGGAAGTGCTACCAGCGGGTCGATGGTGATACCCGCTATGGGACGTAGTGCAAGGAGCAATACGGTTACTATCGGACCCGAAACGGAAGCCCAGAATCCGGGCAGATCTTTACGTTCCTGCTCCACCACTGATAAATCCGCCTGTTCTCTTTTACGGAAAAATCTCCCTACCACATACACCGTTACGATAAGTCCGATAACGGCGGCTCCGATGTTGCACATCATCACGGAATAGAGGTCGGCATGGAAATTTTCAGCGGCGATAATGGTGTTGGGGTTCGGGGATATGACATTACCGCATTTGCCTCCACCTATCATCATCACAAGCATGGCGGGAACGGGTATTCCCAGTCGGCGTGAGAGAACCAGAGCGATCGGCGCCACGGTGATGACCGCTACATCAATGAACACACCCGTTGCGGTAAGCAGCATCGTGGCCAGTGCGAGAGACAGGAACACATGGCGTGTACCCAATTTATTCACTATGGTATAGGAGATTGTTTCGGCGGCGCCGGTCTCAATCAGCACACCTGACAGCACTCCGGCTGCGAGGATTCTGACTATTGCGGGCACTACGTCGTTAACCCCTGTTGTCATCATGCTGACTGTGTCAACCAATCCGGCTCCACCAATCAGCCCACCCACCAGCGCACCGGCCATCAGGCTGTAGACAGGTGAAATTTTTCTGAAAATCATGATGATGGCCAGCGCCAATCCAATCAATGCTCCTATCGCACTCATCTTTTTATGTTTAAGGTTCGTATAATCTGTTCAACAGTTCGCTCCACATTTGCGGCAGCCACATCCGGGCGGAGTGCCTCATCAAGCGTCATCGGTGCAGGCAATATCGGGAATACGGCTGCAAATCCGGTCTCCTCAAGTGTCTGAACTGCCTGAACCTGAAGGCTCCCCCCTACCCCGATAACATCTATGCCTTGATTACGGGCATGACGCAACACTCCTGCCGGGGTTTTTCCCATCGGGGTCTGCGAGTCAAGACGCCCTTCGCCTGTGAAAACAAGTGTCGCACCCTCAAGGTAGCGGTCAAAGCCTATTGCATTCAGCACCATCTCCACACCCGGCTGGAGTGTCGCTCCCAAAAACGCTATGAAGGCGAAGCCAAGACCTCCGGCCGCACCTGAGCCGGGATAGTCCGACAGGTCACGTCCGCCGGATTTTGTCACCACTTCGGCAAACGACCGCAACGCTGCATCCAACGCCTCGACCATGTCGGGGTCGGCACCTTTCTGCGGGCCGAATATATGGCTTGACCCCTGCGATCCGGTAAGCGGGTTTGTGACATCGCATGCCACCGTGAAGTGACATTCCGCCAACTGTGGCATTACGTGACTGCGGTCAACCTCAACTATTTTCGCTACCTCCCCACCCCCTTCGCCGGTCTCTTTGCCGTCACGGTCAAGGAAACGGAAACCGAGAGCGCGGAGCATCCCTGTTCCTGCATCGTTGGTAGCACTGCCACCTATACCGATGAGGAATTTTCGACATCCGCGATCGATGGCGTCACGGATAAGTTCGCCTGTGCCGTATGATGTAGTCAGCCATGGGTTACGCTTATCTTCGGGCACCAGAGGGAGTCCGCTTGCTGCTGCCATCTCGATGACGGCAGTGTCGCCGGAAATGCCATAAGCGGCATCTATCCTGTTACCGAGGGGGTCAGTGACCCTTGCTGTGACTATTTCACCACCTGTGGCACCCACCACGGCCTCAACCGTGCCTTCGCCACCGTCGGCCACGGGAACCACCACGGTCTGTGTGTCAGGCGATGCCTTTTTCACTCCTCGGGCGGCAGCCTCGCCGACCTCCATGCTTGTAAGCGACCCCTTGAAGGAGTCGAACGCAAGGACTATTTTGTTTTGACCCACTGTTTTCATATCGCAAAGATAATTAAAGTTTAAATAATAACAAAGATGCCGCCGAACTTAACGAACGGCAGCATCTTTATTATTGATTTTTATGGAATATTATCACTTTTCGCCGTCAGTGCCGAGCGATTTCCATACGCCTGCACTGAGAAGCGCGCCGAGGACGGGAGCAACGATGAAGAGCCAGAGTTGCTGCATGGGGATACAGTTACCTTCGATGCAAGCGAAGATAGCCGGACCGATGGAACGGGCGGGGTTAACCGAGGTTCCGGTAACGGGGATACATGCGATGTGAACCAGCACAAGTGTCAGACCGATGGCAAGACCTGCGAATGCACCTGCACCTTTCTTGGAGTCGGTGGTACCTAACACTACCAGTACGAATATGAAGGTGAAGATAAATTCAGCGAAGAAGGCGGGATAGATGTTACCCGGCAGGAATGAGTTAGCCCCTGTGGTAGTGGTGTCGTTGAACACTGAGGTTTCACCTGCTGCATTTCCGGTGTGAACGAGCATGTAGATTACTGCCGATGCAATGATGGCACCGATTACCTGGAAAACCATGTAGCCTGCGGCTTCTTTTCCTTTCATTCTTCCGCTTGCCCATACACCTACGGTGATGGCGGGATTGATATGACAACCTGAGATGTTACCGATGGTGTAGGCCATGGCAACTACTGCCAGACCGAAAGCCATTGCCACACCGAGGGTTGATACACCGTAGCCGGTAGTGCCAAGACCTATTCCGGCGAAAACTGCTGAACCGCAGCCCATGAGAGTCAGCACAAATGTGCCGATCATCTCTGCATAATACTTTTTCATAAATAAATAGTTGAGATGAAATCGCAGGGGTGACATCCCCTACTTGTCAGTATAACAAGTTGACTAACAAAAAAGTTCAAATACTTTCAAAAAAACTCCCGTATCAGAGTTTGACCGGGAGTTTTCATAAGTATAAGTTGAGTATGTCGTGACGACCATTCAAACTTTTTTATTCCAATTCGATGGGCACAGCCACCACCTTCATCTTGGCGTTGCGGATGAAGTTCATGATGTTGTCACGTACTTCCGAGGGTTCGAGATCCTCCTCGATTCGCTGCAGCGCGTTGAACACTGAAGTGCCGCTCTGATAAAGGTGACGGTAGGCTTTCGCGATGTCGTCGATCTGCTCGTCGGTGAACTTGTAGCCATTCTTGTTTTTACGCATGACGGCTGCATTCACACCGAAATATGTCACGGGGTTGTGTGCCACAATGATGTAGGGAGGCACATTTCCTGCAATTCGGCATCCACCTTTGACAAATACCCAGTCACCGATTTTGGATGCCTCGTAGAGGACAACATTCGATGAAAGAATCACGCACTTGCCAACTTCAACGCCACCGGCAAAAGTAACACCGTTGCCTATTACCGACTCACCGGCGAGATGACAGTCGTGACCGATGTGGGAATCAGCCATGATGAATGTGTCATTGCCGATGCGTGTGCCACCCTGTGAGGTGATACCGCGGTTGATGATGACATGTTCACGGATTACGACATTGTCGCCGATGTAGCAGTAGGACTGTTCACCGTTCCAACGGAAATCCTGCGGGTCGGCACCGACGATGGCACCTTGGTAAATTTTGCAGTTCTTACCGATGCGTGTGCCGTTGATGACACTTGCGTAGGGCATGATTACAGTGTTGTCTCCGATCTCCACGTTTGCATCTACGTAGGCGAAAGGATAGATGGTTACGTTTTTACCGATTACGGCTGAGGGATCAACGTAGGCTTTATCGCTTATCATGGTTTCAGAATTTTCTCCGGGGGTCTGCGGGAGAGGGTTATGTTTTATAAGTTTTATAAATCTTATAAGTTTTATAAGTCTTATAAATCTTATAACGTCTGACCTTGGACAGACACCCCGGAGTGATTATACATTATTTAATTATTAACGACCGCCACCCAGTGACTGGTAAAGGTTAATTACAGCCTGAGCCTGGGCGAGTTCGCAGTTGATGCGACCGGTGCGTGCGGAAAGCAGCGAGGTCTGGGCGGTGAGCACTTCCAGATAGGTTGCAGAGCCTGCGGCAAAGAGGTCGCCGGTGTATTCCTGTGCTTTCACAAGATCCTCAACCTGCTTGTCGAGATATTCCGCTTTCTTACGGTTGTTCTCGTAAAGAGTGAGTGAGTTTGACACTTCGCTTGCTGCTGACAGGAGGGTCTTCTCAAAGTTGTTCAGGGCCTGCTTCTGCTGAGCCTTTGCTGCTTCCAGACGGGCTATGTTCTGACCGCGCATGAAGATGGGGGCTACCAGAGAGCCTGCCAGAGAAGCGATCCAATCACCGGGATTCTTGATCATCGAGCCGAATGAGTTTGTGAAACCGTAGTTGGCGGTGATGGTCAGTCCGGGATAGAATGCCGCACGGGCATAGTTGGTCTGATAGTATGCGGCTGCCAGTGACTCCTCGGCGGCGCGTACATCGGGACGTGAGGCGAGAGCCGACATCTCAACACCATTGAGTGCCATCACCGGGGGAGCGAATGATTCCAGAGCGGGGATAGCGAAGAACTGAGGCTGACGACGGAGCAGCAGCGCCAGCGAGTTGTTGGTTTCATGGAGTTGAGTGCGGATATCCTGGATTTGAGCCAGGATACTGTAGTAGTTGGCTTCGGACTGCATTACAGCGGCTTCGTTGGTGCGACCGATGGTTTTGTAGTCACGCATTGTTGCCACGTTCTGTTTCCACAGTTCGGCAGTTTCTTCCATCATGTTCAGTGTGGCCTGGAGGGCACCGATGGCGTAATAGCAGTTAGCCACACCGCCGATAATCTGTGAGCGGACAGCCTGGGCATAATCCTGCGACATGCGGAACGATGCTTCGGCGGCACGTTTGTTGTTGAGTGTCTTGCCGAAGGTGAGCACTTCCCAACTGGCAGTCAAAGGTATGGTGTAGGTCCAGTTGGTCAGTTTGCCGTTTGACACTGACGATGCGCCACCCTGAGGGGCGAGAGCCAGCGAGGGGAGGTAGGCCAGACGTGCACCGCGCATGTTGGCGCGTGCCACCTCAATGTTCAGACGAGCGTTGTCAAGGTCAACATTGGCAGCCAGAGCCTCACGGATGAGGTCGGCAAGGATGGGATCGGTGAACACCTGTTCCCAACGTACGTTGCCGAATGAAGCGGAATCGACGGGAGCCTGTGCGGCAGTGGCATACTCTTTGGCGAGCGCACTCTGCTGCTGACTCATGTCGAATTTTTTCATGTGGCAGCCGGTGAGGGCGGAAGCCCCCACAAGCGCCACAGCGATATATGTGGTTTTAATAAGTTTCATCTATCTTGTTATAACTAATTTTCAACTTCTGCTTATCTTGAAAGTTGTTCCAATTCTGATTCAATACCGCTGTTATCGGTATCTTTCCATTTCATCGGAGATATTTTTTCCTGGAGCGACTGGAAGGCGATGAAGAGCGCAGGTACCAGAAGCACCTGGAAAATCATACCGATGAGCATACCGCCGATTGCACCTGTACCCAGTGCCTGGTTACCATTAGCACCGGCACCATGAGCGAACATCAGGGGTAACAGACCGATGATCAGAGCCAGTGAGGTCATCAACAGCGGGCGCAGACGGGCAGATGCACCGGAGAGAGCCGCGTTGACGATTGACATACCGGTTCGGCGACGGTCAACGGCATACTCAACGATGAGGATGGCGTTCTTGGCCAACAGACCGATAAGCATGATGAGGGCAATCTGGAGGTAAACGTTGTTGGTGATACCTTTGAGGTCAGCGAAGATGAATGTACCCATCAGACCGAACGGAATGGAGAGAAGCACCGCCCAGGGAAGGATGTAACTTTCATACTGTGCAGACAGCAGCAGGTAAACGAACAACAGACAGAGTCCGAAGATGATGGCAGTGGAGTTGCCCGAAGTCTGAGCCTGCTCACGGGTCATACCGGCATATTCATAGCCGTAGCCCTGGGGAAGGGTCTCAGCGGCAACACGTTCGATAGCCTCCAGAGCCTGACCTGATGAGTAACCGGGAGCGGGGTTACCTGTCACGGCGATAGACTGGAACATGTTGAAACGGTTCAGAAGGTCAGGACCGTAAACGCGGGTCAGGGTAACGTAGTTCTCCAGCGATGCCATTTCCGATCCGTTGCGGATTTTGATGGCCGAGAGTGTTTCGGGAGATACGCGTGACTCGGGGTTAGCCTGCATCATGACACGGTAGATTTTACCGAAACGGTTGAAGTTCGATACGTACATACCGCCGTAGTAACCCTGCAGGGTTGAGAGGATGGTCTGGGGAGAGATACCTGCCGCTTTTGCTTTCGCAGCGTCGATATCCACCATGTACTGCGGGAAGGCAGGGTTGAAGGTGGTGTACGCCACCTGAATTTCAGGCTGCTGGTTGAGTTTAGCAAGGAAACCCTGAACGATGGTGAAGAACTCGTTGATGTCGCCACCGGTACGGTCCTGCATCTTAAGTTCAAAACCGTTGGTCATGGAGTAACCTGAAATCATAGGGGGTGCGAAGGCGATCACACGTCCGTCCTTGATCATCTGGCTTGCACGGCCGTAGATCTGACCGAGGATGGCGGTAGAACTTTCCGAGGGCTCAGTACGTTCATCCCACGGTTTGAGTTTCACGATGAATGTACCGTAAGTGGCACCTTCACCGGCGATGAAACTGTAACCACCGATTTTCATTGAGTACATCACACCCGGAACTGAGCGGATAAGTTGGTCGGTCTGGTCAAGAACTTCAAGTGTACGTTCCTGTGATGTGCCCGGGGGCATATCCACCATGACGAACAACTGACCGGTATCTTCGTCAGGAACCAGCGCCTGAGGAGTATTCTTCATCAGGAACACCAGAGCGACTACCGACAGTGCCACCATCACGAAAGAAACCACTTTGTGACGACCGAAGAACGCTGTCACCTTATTATATTTTTTCAGCAGAGCCTCGAACGCGGTGTTGAAACCGTTGTGGAAGCGGGGTGAGAAAATACCCAGGATTGTCACCACGGCAAACAGTATTGCAAGGATTGATTTCCAGTCGAACGAGGTGGAGAACCAGCCGAAAATCATACATGCGATTGTTCCGATCAGAGCGACAGTGGTGATCAGAGGATGGATATTGAGGCCGAATTTATAACGTTTCTTCATTGTAGCGGCCGCAGTATCCATGGCAGTGCCCACGCGTTCTTTCAGGGTTGAGTCATCGTGACCTTTGAGGAACACGGCGCAGAGTGCCGGAGAAAGGGTAAGCGCGTTGACAGCCGAGAGGGCGATGGCGATAGCCATTGTCAGACCGAACTGGCGGTAGAACACACCCGAAGTACCCGACATGAATGACACGGGGATAAACACGAGCATCATGACCAGCGTGATTGAAATCAGCGCACCGCCGATTTCGTTCATCGCGTCGATTGAGGCCTTGCGGGGATTCTTATATCCGGCATCGAGTTTGGCGTGAACCGCCTCGACCACCACAATGGCGTCGTCCACCACAATGGCGATGGCAAGCACAAGTGCGGAGAGGGTGATGAGGTTCACAGAGAAACCGATAAGGTTCATGAAGAAGAATGTACCGACCAATGCCACGGGGATGGCGATGGCGGGGATGATGGTGGAGCGGAAGTCCTGAAGGAACACGTAAACCACGAAGAACACAAGGATGAATGCCTCGATAAGGGTTTTGATAACCTCATGGATTGACGCATCGAGGAAGTCGTTGTTGTTCATCACGATGGCGCTCTTCAAACCGTTGGGGAGGTCTTTTTCGGCCTCTTTTACGGTTGCAAGACAGTCGTTGATGATCTGGGTTGCATTTGATCCGGCGGTCTGGAACACGATGGCAGTGGTTGAGGGGTAGCCGTTCAATGAGTTATTGAAGCCGTAGGTAACCTTGCCGAGTTCGATATCTGCCACGTCACGGAGGTAGAGCACCTCGCCGTCGGGGGTTGCGCGTACAACGATGTCGCCGAATTCATCAGGGGTAGAGAGACGTCCTTTGTACTTGATGGTGTACTGGAACGACTGGTTACCCTGTTCACCGAAAGCACCGGGAGCGGCCTCGACGTTCTGTTCAGCCAGTGCGGCGGAGATGTCGCCGGGCATCAGTTTATACTGTGCCATAACGTCGGGCTTGAGCCATATACGCATTGAGTAGTCTGCACCGAACGACATCACATCACCCACACCGTTTACACGCTGGAGCATCGGGATGACGTTGATTTTCATGTAGTTATCAATGAAAGCACCGTCATACTGACCGTTATCGCAGAAGAGGGCGACGCCCAGAAGCATTGATGACTGACGTTTCTGAGTGAGCACACCCACCTGGGTTACTTCGGCAGGGAGGAGGTTCTGTGCTTTAGCCACACGGTTCTGAACGTCCACAGCCGCCATATCGGGGTCGAAGCCCTGACGGAAGTAAACGGTGATACGTGCTGAGCCGGTGTTGGTTGCGGTTGACTCCATGTAGGTCATACCTTCCGCACCGTTGATAGCCTCTTCCAGAGGTGCGATAACCGAGTTCAGCACTGACTGGGCGTTCGCACCGGTATAGGTTGTTGAAACCTGGATTGTCGGAGGTGCGATGTCAGGGAACTGTGTTACGGGAAGAGACACGAGTCCGATGATACCAAGGAGCACGATGAAGATCGAGATCACCGTTGATAGCACCGGTCGGTTAATAAAAGTATCTAATTTCATTTTCTTCGCTTGAAATGTTAATTGGTGCCGTTAATTACTGCTGGGGCTGCTGCTCCTGCTGGGGCTGCTGTTTGGGGTCGGTGGGGGTGATTGTGATACCGTCGCGCACGATTGTACCTACACCTTCCACGGCGATACGCTGACCGGGCTGGAGACCGGAAAGAACGATGTAGTTCTTGCCATCGTCAAGGGGTGAGATTTCCACAGGCACGGATACCACTTTGTTGCTGTCGTTCACAACGTATACGAATTTCTTACCCTGGATTTCCGAGGTGGCTTTCTGGGGAATAGAGATGATGTTGTCCAGATGGTTGGGGATGAGTACCTGACCTGTTGAACCGCTGCGGAGCATGCCGTTTGAGTTCTTGAACAGAGCGCGGACAGTTGAAGAACCGGTGGTGTTGTCGATTGTACCGGAAACGGTTGCGACCTTACCCTCAACGGGATAGATTGTACCGTCAGCGAGTTTGAGTTGAACCGCGGGCATTGATTTGATACGTGCATCAAGGGTAGAGGCGCCGTTGTCGGTCATGCCCAGAAGGTCCTTTTCAGTAAGTGAGAAGTAGGCATACACATCGCCGGTGTCGCTGACAGTTGTCAGAGGCTGAACCATAGAGGGAGAAGCCAGAGAGCCTTCGCGTGCGGGGATTTTACCGACAACGCCATCGCTGGGAGCGGTAACTACGGTGTAAGCCAGGTTTTTCTGAGCGGTCACCAGACCTGCCTGTGCCTGTGCCAACTGAGCCTGTGCCTGAGCCAGAGAGTTCTGAGCCAACTGATTTTCATATTCACTGATGATGTTCTTGGCGAACAGTTCCTGCTTGGTTTTGGCGGTGAGGGCAGCGGTGTTCACGCTTGTCTGTGCCAGAGCCACAGCAGCCTTGGCCTGGTCAACGGCAGCCTGGAACTGCACCTGATCGATGGTGAAAAGAGTCTGGCCTTTACGAACGTGCTGACCTTCGTCAACATGAACCTTTGTGATGAATCCTGACACCTGGGGACGGATGTCGATGTCAGTTTTACCTTTGATGGTGGCGGGGTAAGCCGAAACGAGGTCGGATGTGCCCTGTTCCACAGTCATTACGGCGATCTGAGGTGCCGCCTGCTGCATTTGCTGGCCTGCGTTCTGACCACCTCCGCATGAGGTGAGGAGCGCCACAGAAGCCGATGCAACAAAAATTGCTACAGATTGGAATGTTGTTTTCATATTGGCTATATGTGAGTTATTGTTTTTTTTCTGACGTGATGATTGCCATACATTTTTTAAATATTGTGTACCAACGTGAGACTATACACAAATAGGCTGCAAAGTTACAAACATTTTTACAATATATATAATATAATGATTGGAGTTTATCACCATAAAACTATCCTTTTTGGCGTATTTTATAGAATTTTAATAATCCGTAGTACGACAAGATAGGGAAAGGAGTGCAAAATTTTCGTAAATTTGTGGTGCCGCATCAAACTATTTCGGCTTTGGGCGGTCTATAAAATATATGGCAACAGCATTATTGATTATAGGAGCACTTGCGTTGTCGGCGGCTATCGTGTTGACATTCATGCCGCTGGCACCGTCCATGGTCTTTGCCCTGGCAGGGGCGTGGGCCATGAGCCGCAGCGGCTACCTTCATGTCAGTTCCACCCAACTTCTGTTCTGGCTCATCATCACTGGCATCCTGCTGGTGATGTCCCGCCTGTCAGGCGAAGTTGTCAGGATTGATTCAGCAGGACGGCGCTTCACTTCCATCGGCGCACTTGCGGCCACATTGGTTGCGGTGGCTCTGGGAGCCTCGGAGATTTCCGTTGTATGGGGACCGATAGCAGGTGCGTTGGCCGGCGTGGCGTTCTATTTCCGCTACCGCCATATACCACTGAACTACAATATGTTGCGCAAATTCATGCCGGCGCTGTGGCAGATGGTTGTCACCTACACACTTGCCGGGATAACATTAATCGGATTACTACGATGAGAAAGATATTGCTTACGATAGCGGTGACAATGATGTCACTGACGGCTATGGCTGCTCCGGTTCGCCGCGGGGAGAAAAAAATAGCCATTGAACGCCCCGACATGGAGCAGATAAAAAGTGAGGTCAATAACCCTTCCTCACAGTATTACTACCCCCGTCTGATGGAGATGTATCAGCGAAATGACACGGTGATGACCCTGCCGCAATATCGCTACCTCTATCTGGGGACTGTGTTTCAGGAGGATTATAACCCCTACCGGCATAACTCGGCTGACACCAAACTTCAGGATCTGTATCAGCAGCATAACCACACCCGAGCCCAACTTGACTCCATCATCACGCATGCCGAGAAGGCTCTCGCGGATGACCCGTTCGATCTGAACCAGATGAGTTACCTGATTTATGCTCTGGAGAAACGTGGCAAGGTAAACAAGGCTGCGATATGGCAGTATCGCCTCAACCACCTTCTGGAGGCTATTGTCAGCACCGGCACCGGCGTTGACACCGACAATGCGTGGTATGTTATCAACCCACGCCACGAGTACAACATAATCAACTTTTTAGGCAATGTCGCCACAGGTCAGCAATATGTCGAGCCATATTTCGACTATATCACCATCTCGCCGCAGAACAACGCCAACACCAAGACTCCGGAAGGGTATTTCTTCAACATCAAGAATCTGCTTGAGGAATATTACCGGAAGTTCCCGGAATGATTTGACTTTTTAGAAACTTTTAAGCGGAGATCCCTTACCCGGGGTCTCCGCTTTTTTTGCGGGTTATCGGTTAGTTTAGCAGTTTTATAAGATTTATAAGATTTATAAGATTTATAAGATTTATAAGATTTATAAGATTCATAAAAAACCGACTTTTTTTGCACAATTAAGCATTGTTAATTTCGCAATTAACCAATGCTCTATAACCTTGATTATCCGGTGTTTGACTCCGTCTCCAAAATGTTAATTATCCGTTTTCAGGAGTAATCGGCTGCGATAATTTGATGTCGGGAGGGGTGGTTTTCGGCTGTAACTTTGCAACGTCAAACGACAAAAACAGTTTCAAACCTTTAATTTTCTTCATTTATGGAAACACCATCAACCCCAAACACTGCAACAGAGCAGGAGCAGGAAAAGAAACCTGCAGCCGAAGCACCTTTGGCCTCCCCTACCCCCTTGGACCTGGCCGCTCTTGAAAGCATGTTAGCCGAAGCGGAGCAACGTGGCTACGACCGTGCACGTGCCGAAATCGCCACTTCTCAGTGGAACACACCTACCGTGGGTCAGCAGCCCGCACCCGCCCCGGCTGAAGTCAAGGAAGAACCGTTCCTGCTCCATCGCCGCCGTTCAATCTGGGACTAATCTATCAATCTAATAATCAATATCTTAATTTATTTTAATCACTATGCTTAACAACAAACCACTCACCACAACCGACACCCGCGAACTCTCACCCGAACTTCTCCGTAATGAAATTGACCAGCGTGTGGTCAAAATCCGCCCTATGGCTACCCCCATCGACCAGATTACACGTATGGCAGCATCCCGCTCCGTCAACAACATGCAGGTTGATTTCTACAGCGTCGACAGCAAACCGGCTTCGGCTTCGGTCAAAACCGCAACTATCTCTGATGCCCCCGTAAATGGTCATTATGTTGGGGAACTGACCCTGAACAAAGCGGGTGTATTTCAGGCAACCGACACCGCCATCTTCCCCGGCATCACTGTCAACAACGGTTCGCAGAAAATGAACCTTATTGTGTACGTTCTCAGCGCCGAAATGGATAGCATCAAGGTCATTGCCATCAACAACACCGTGGATGGCGTGAGCGTTCTGCCCGATGCATCGTCATTCTCCAAGGCAAAAATCATCAGAATGGGTCGTGCGGCAACCGAACTCGATGTGCAGACACCTCAGTTTGAGGCACTTCCGCAGAAGGAGAACAACCTGTGTCAGATCTTTAAAACCCAGATCGAACAGAGCACCATCCAGCGTATGGCAGACAAAGAGGTGAACTGGACCTTCAACGATCAGGAAGAGGTGGCTATCACCGACATGCGTATGTCCATGGAGAAATCGTTCCTCTTCGGTCACCGCGCACGTATCATGGCACCCGACAAAAACGAGGAGATTCTGTTCACCGGCGGCATCTGGTGGCAGGCCGGTAATGAGGAGATTCTCTCGACCGACACATTCAAGGAAACCGACATGGTCGACCTCTGCCGCAAAGCCTTCACCGACAGTTGCGGCTCATCAAAGAAAATCCTCATCGGCGGCAGCGGACTGATACGCCTGCTCCACAACATGGAGTACTCACGCATCCTGACCGCGACACAGGCAGTGACCAAGTGGGGTATCGACTTCACCGAGTATGTCACCAAGTTCGGTACGCTCTACATTATCATGAGCGAGTTGTTTGACCAGTGCGGTCACGCCAACGACGGGATGATCATCGACCCCGAGTACATCACCAAGTACATCCACACTCCGCTCCACATCGACCGACTGGATCTGCGCACATCCGGCGTGCGTAACACCGAAGCGGTGGTTGTAACCGAGGCCTCATGCGTGGTGCTCCGTCACCCCGGTGCCCACATGCGCATCATCTGTAAATAAACCATCAATTGCGTCGGGAAAGAGGTCTGCCATACCCTTTCCCGACTTTTGAATTTAAACAGTCTCTTATTTTTCAACACCCATGAACCGATATACCTCAACCCAGATACTTGAAGAATTTCGCCGGCGACGCTTTCTCGAACCGGTTCGCAACGATTGCGTGATAGAGCGCAGCGACGGCGCCGACATCGACACCCAACTGATGGCCGAGATACGCCAATGGTACGCCACCCTGATTGACACCGCTCCTGCTGACTGGCTCGCTACGGAGGAGGTGGCACCCGATGTCATAATGGAACTGATCCCCGGGACAGGGGCAATGTCGCTCATACTCCCGGAAGATGTGCGGCGCGTGGTGGGAATCAGCATCGAGGGGAACCCCGTGCCGGTAACTATTATCACCGATCCCGAAAGCCCGCTGATGCGTCTGCAGAGCAACCCTTTCACCCGCGGCGGAAAAATACGCCCTCTGGCGTTTCAACATTCCCCCCGCCATCTCACCCTCTTTGCTCACGACAGCAGAGGCAATCCTCCGGAACTGACCTCTGTCAGAGTCGTGCGACTCTCTCCCGATATTTATCAATTCGACAACCGTGCATGGGAAACCGTGCCTCAGATTAAAATTTGACATCATGCTGAAAACAGCCTACAAAACCTGGCTTGACTGCCGTAACATACGCACCCGTCGCGAGCGATTCAAACGATACACCTACGGACGACAGTGGGAAGATATTGTGTTTGACCCCGTTTCAGGACGCAACCGTCCGGAACGCGAAATCGTTGAAAACACCGGTCGAAGCCCCATCACCAACAATGTAATACGCCAGTTGGTGAAAACCATCGTGGGAAAGTTCCGAAATGACCGTACACTCCCCGAGGATAAACAACTGCTGAACATCTACAACCGCAACCTGCTCCCCGAACTTGACTCACGTCTGCTGGAGGAGTTTCTAATCTCGG
>JAAVGE010000059.1 GCA_014800385.1 Bacteroidales bacterium | reverse complement strand
CAACGTTGAAAAGCAGCAGAACCGCAAAGCCGGAATAATTACCATTGAGAAACACCGATCCAACAACATCACACCCCTGCCGCAATCAGGAAACGTCCCGTTGAGACACATTGGCGAGTACGACTACTACAACTACCAGCAGTTTGAAACCTTCTACAACCTTTTTCCGTCGCAGAAAGACGATCTGCTTCTGGAGTACTCCCGATTCCGGCACCAGTTCTCCTACACCGACAACATCGTCGAACGTCTTGCCGACAGCATCCGCACTCAGATGGCATGGCATGAAAAAATGAAATCAAAAGGCTACAACGTACCCCCATTCCCCAACCTCCGGACATGGATAACCAACGAATGTTGGCGTGACAAACTCCCCGACTTATCCTGAAAGCAAACAAAACCAAGGTAGCGAGTCTCCCAAAGGCCAAGTAAATAAGAATTGTAACCAACCAATCGATAGGTAAGCCGAGTGAAACCGGAAGCCGTGCAGATACTCACATCAGGGTTGGGGCGTGCCGAAAGGTACGCCGATTTTGAGTACGCCGGAACGTAATGGAGGCGTGCGCGGACAGCAAGCCCACCGAAAAGGCGTGCCGATAGGTACGCCGAGTGAAGCAAGAATCAAAAAGCCTGATAAGATAAAACACCTGACCTTCTCTCCCTACTGTTCTCACCAAAATACCCACCCAAGCCTCCTGTCACTACTATTCTCCTGTCCACAAAAATACTACCTAAGCCTCCTGTTTCTACTATTCTCCTGTCAATATATCGGTGGGAGTGGCCTAATGACATTGGTTGCTTCACGTGGCGTACCTGTCTTGTAGGATGAAAAAAACTCTTGCAGGTTGTCTTCGCAAGAGTTTTTAGGTGTTATGGATTTTACTTGGCATATTTTACCGTTTATTTGCCCTTGTAGCCGTTCCAACGTTGTTGCTGGAGGAATTGCATCTTTTGTTCGGCGGGATTGTCTGCGGGGCTCCAGAAGCGTTCTGCGGTGGCTTTGTCAGGGAGGAACTGCTGCTGAACGAAATGTCCGGGATAATCATGAGCGTATTTGTAGTCTGCTCCGTAGCCCATTTCTTTCATCAGCGAGGTTGGTGCGTTGCGCAGATGTAGCGGTACGGGAAGATCGCCTGTCTGTTCTACGTAGTGCAGGGCGTTGTTGATTGCCATGTATGCAGAATTGCTTTTCGCGCTTGTGGCGAGGTACACGGTACATTCGGCCAAGGGGATGCGTCCTTCAGGCATTCCTATTTTTTTTATTACGTCGAATGTGGTGTTGGCTATGAGCAGTGCGTTGGGGTTGGCAAGTCCTATGTCTTCGGCTGCGAGGATCACGAGTCGACGGGCTATAAATTCGGGGTCCTCGCCACCGTTTATCATGCGTGCCAACCAGTATACGGCTGCATCGGGGTCGCTTCCGCGTATGCTTTTTATGAAGGCTGAAATGATGTCGTAGTGCATTTCGCCCCCTTTGTCGTAGGCTGCGGGGTTTTCCTGCAACCGTTCGGTTACGATACGGTCAGATATGACCAGGGGTTCACCGTGACCGATTGATTGGTATAGCAGGTCGATGATGTTGAGTAGTTTTCGTGCATCGCCGCCTGCGAAGCGAAACAGGGCATCGGTGCTTTCTACTTTTACTTCGGTTTTGGAGAGTAGTTGGTCGGTTGTCAGTGCTGCGTTGAGCAATTGTTTCAGTTCCGGTTCTTCAAGCGGACGGAGTGTGTAGACTCGTGCGCGTGACAGCAGGGGGCGTATGACTTCAAAGGAGGGGTTTTCAGTTGTGGCGCCTATGAGGGTGACGGTGCCGCTTTCAACAGCGCCGAGCAGACTGTCCTGCTGGGCTTTGTTGAAACGGTGTATTTCGTCGATAAAGAGTATCGGTCGCCCTTGCGAGAACATGCTTGTAGCGTCGGCTTTGCAACGGTCGAGTACTTCGCGCACATCTTTTACACCTGATGTGACCGCACTGAGTGTGTAGAACGCGGATTTGGTTGTGTTGGCAATGATTTTGGCGAGTGTAGTCTTTCCTACTCCGGGGGGACCCCACAGTATGAACGAGGCGACCTGACCGCTTTCAATCATTCGGCGCAGTACGCCGCCCGGACCTACCAGATGTGTCTGCCCCACGTAGTTGTCAAGTGACGTGGGGCGCATTCGTTCTGCTAATGGAGGAAGGACGCTCATTTTATTGCTGAATAGGGATGTTTTTATCTGGAGAATTCCATCATTCGGGCGAGATATTTGCCTATGATGTCGAATTCGATGTTTACTTTCGAGCCGATTTTGATGTCGCGGAAATTGGTGTGTTCGAAGGTGTAGGGTATGATTGCGACGCGGAATGATGTCGGGGTGCTGTCGCATACGGTGAGAGAGACACCATTGACGGTTACGGATCCTTTTTCAACGGTTACGTAGCCTTGTCGGATAAGGGCGGGGTCGGCGTTGTATTCAAATTTGAAGTATCGGCTTCCGTCGACATCCTCAATGTCGGTGCAGATGGCGGTGGTGTCCACATGACCCTGCACGATGTGACCGTCCAGTCGTCCGTTCATGAGCATGGATCGTTCCAGATTGACCAGGTCGCCTTCTTTCAGTGAGCCGAGGTTTGAGCGGTCGAGGGTTTCCTGAATGGCAGTGACGGTGTAAGTGTCATCGGCGATTTCCACTACTGTCAGGCACACTCCGTTATGGGCTACAGACTGGTCGATTTTCAGTTCGTTTACAAATGAGCAATTGAGGGTCAGATGGAGATTGCCTCCGTCACGACGTGTTTTTGTTACCTTTGCGGCTTCTTCTACTATTCCTGAGAACATGTTTTATGGTTTCTATGAATTGTTTAATTCAAAGATAGCAAATATTTCCCGGATATGCAAATGAGGAGATAAAAAAGCGTCTCCCGCAAACACCGGGAGACGCTCATAGGGGGTATAATCAGGTTATGATTATTTTACCATAACTTTGCTTACTTTGTTGCCACGTTTAACGATGTAGAGACCGTTAGAGGGGTTGGCAACTTCAACGCCCTGGAGGTTGTAGTAAACTGCGGGAGCATCTTCTGCTTCGATAGCCTCAACACCTGAAGGAGTAGTAACAGTAAGAGTCATATCATTGGTGTTAAAGATAAGTTTGTAAGCACCGGCAGGGATAATCCAGTTATTTTCAGTGGGAGTGATCACCTGGCTTGAACCACCGATATTGATATTAGTACCGTCAGTGGGAGCACCGTAGCAGTGAGCATTCACAACACTCCAGTCAGAATCGGGCTGAGAAGAAATTCTGAACCAGCAGTTGTCATTGCCGGGGTTCTCGAATTCTACAGAACCAATTTCATAAACGCCATCACCTACTTTGGTAAATGCTGCACCCATGTACTGTGAATTCCAACTGTGATCTTTAATATTACCGAGTACATAGTAGTCTGCCTCAACAACAACGGGTTTTTCACCTTCATAAGTTTTTCCGATTACAAGGTCAAGGTTAGCGGTCTGCTGACCTGCGTTATTGTTGAAGATAATCTTATTGTAGACACCTTCAGGAATAGTGTAAGAGTAAACGTTACCTTCTTTTTCGGTAAGTTCTGTACCGGGCCATGCTACAGCATAAGAATCTACTGTGTCATCGTCCCAAATGTAAGCGTAAACCTGTTCCCATTCAGTGTTGGTGTTGTCGAAGTAAATCACTGATTTTTCTTCGCCTCCGCCAACTTCAAAGGGAGTGCATGTGCAATATACGTTTGCAGCACCGTAGGTAACGGTGTAGATGTTAACTTTAGTATCGCTTACTTTTTCAACAGAGAACTGCTGCTGAGCCGAGGGAGCAGCGTGTTCATCGAGGTTTGAAGTAGCGACGATCGCTGCGTCAGTAACACAATATACAACGAAGTTGTTTGTGTGGCTTGGGGTGCTCTGGTTTACAACGATGTAATCTTTACCCTGGAGTGAGAACCAGTCGAAACCGTCGGTAGTCTGGTTTTCGGCGAGTTTGTCAACCCAAACAGTGAACTGGAGTTCACCGTCAACGTCAGTGAACTTCTGAACGTATTTGTTAGCGCGGTTACGGTAGTAGAATGCATCGGAAGCCGAGGCGATAACGCCATCTTCAACGGCTGCATACATGTCGGCCATAGATTCGTAGCGGGGCTGGGCGATTGTGGTGGTGCTGTTGGCTCCGGTGATGGGGTCAGATGCTGAGAATCCGAAAGTGTTGAAGTTCATTTCGCCGTTGACGATGCTTACACCATAAACAGCGTTGAGAGCATTGGGGCAGATGTAGAATACACCACCTTCTTCGCTCATGAAGTCACCGATTGCACGTCCTAACTGGTCTGTACGGGCGGGTTCTTCCATCTCGTCAGCGGGGAGAGTGAGTTCGGTGATGTTCTTTTCGGTGTCGATCAGCAGGTAGTCAACTGCTGAAGATGCATTGGGGAAGTTGCGGTTAACGATGATGTTACCTTTCTGGTCTATAGTCAGACCGATACCGTTGATACGTTCGTCAACAACATAGTCTTCCTGGGTTGTTCCGTCGGCAACGATGATTTTACCACCTTTGTCAGCCATGTAAATCTTACCGCCAAAACCTTGACCTAAACGTACGTTGGTTGAACCACTGGCGGTTACTGTTTGCTGCCATGCGGGAGTGAGGACTGCGGGAGCGTCCTGAGCGACAGCGGAGCCACAGGCTAATACGGCTGCGGCAAAAGCAATGTTGCGTAATTGTTTTTTCATGTGAAATGATTTTAAGTAAATTATTTAATGGATTGATTGCCAGATTTAAAGTATGATATGTAAGTGGGGTCAAAGGTATTGATATTTTTCAAGGTTTGCAAATTTTTTGGTAAAAAAGATGATGTTTTATTGAAAGTGTGTGAATTATGAGTGCTTTACGGGGTTAAATCAGCACGGAAAAAGGTCGGCAAGGCTGCAGGAGAGAAATAAAACTGAGAAAAGGGTATGAAATTTTATGAAAATTTGTAACTTTGCGGATATATGAAGATTGTTATTCAAAGAGTGACCGGTGCATCGGTGACGGTGGATGGGAAATTGGTATCCTCCATCGGCAACGGTATGCTTGTGTTGGTTGGAATAGCCGCAGACGACACTGAGAGTGATGTTGAATGGCTGTCGCGCAAAACCGTCGGACTGCGTATTTTCAACGATGAGGCAGGTGTCATGAACCGGAGTGTCACGGATGTTGATGGAGAGGTACTGGCAGTATCGCAGTTCACCCTGTTGGCATCCACCCGCAAGGGTAACCGCCCGAGTTACATTAACGCTGCCGGACATGAAAAGGCTGTTCCGTTGTATGAACTCTACTGCCGACAGGTGGAGGAGATGACCGGGAAAGCGGTGAAACGTGGCATTTTCGGAGCCGACATGAAGGTGGAACTGTTGAACGATGGTCCGGTTACGATTGTTATAGACTCAAGAATAAGAAACTGATTAAATTTATGAGAAATATTTTTATATACTCTGCTTTTAAGGATCTTTTTGGCGATTTTTGCCAAGTATTGTCGGTCACGATGCCCGCATCGCTCCCTCCTCAACTTGCAAAACTCATCCAAAAATATCCTCAAAATCATTCGCACATAAATTTAAACAGTTTCTAAGAGAATAAAGATGAGCAGCGAAAGTCCGACATTGCGCCAGGTGCAGCAGATGGTAGACCAATGGATAACCACCGTTGGGGTGCGCTACTTCTCACCGTTGACCAACATGGCGGTCCTGGCCGAGGAGACCGGTGAGGTGGCACGCGTTATGGCGCGCCTCTACGGTGACCAGAGCGCAAAACCGACCGACACTCTTGACCTTGCTGACGAACTGGCCGACCTCCTCTGGGTGACAGTGGCTATCGCCAACCAGACCGGAGTGGACCTGACCGAGGCGCTGGCACGAAACATTGAAAAGAAAACAACACGCGATGCCACGCGGCACCGCGATAATCCTAAACTAATATAACCTTAAAATCATGGCAGATAAGTACATTGATGCAATCAAAGCATCCACCGTCACCACCAATGACGAAGAAGTGAAGATGGCAGTTGAGAAAATCCTCAATGAACATCTGGAAGAGAATATGAACGCCAACGTGTGGGAATTTCTGTTCAACACCATTGACCTGACCACACTGAAAAGCACCGACTCACCTGTTTCGGTTTCAAACTTCGTTGAGCGTGTAAACGCATTTGATGAGGAATATCCCCAATATAAAAATGTGGCGGCCATCTGTGTTTATCCCAACTTCGCACAGGTTGTCAGCACGGTTCTTGACGTGAGCAATGTCAACGTGGCCTGTGTGTCAGGCTGTTTCCCCTCGTCACAGTCCTTCATTGAGGTGAAGGTTGCCGAAACTGCGCTTGCCGTTGATGGCGGAGCCGATGAGATTGACATTGTGCTGAACCTCGGCAACTTCTTTGACGGCGACTATGAAGAGGTGTGTGATGAGATAATCGAACTCAAGTCGGCAGCACGCGACAGCCGTCTGAAAGTCATCCTGGAAACCGGCGCACTCCGCACTGCTGAAAACATCCGCAACGCCTCAGTGCTGTCACTTTATTCCGGTGCAGATTTCCTCAAGACATCAACCGGCAAGGAATTCCCCGGAGCAACCCCCGAAGCAGCCTACGTTATGGCACAGTGCATCAAGGAGTACTACGAAAAGACCGGTAACATGGTGGGCTTCAAGGCATCAGGTGGTGTAGCCACTACCCGCGACGCAGTAGTCTACTACACCATCATCAAGGAGGTGCTCGGCGAAAAATGGCTCACCAACGAATACTTCCGTCTGGGTGCGAGCCGTCTGGCCAACAACCTTCTCTCCGACATGTTGGGCAAAGAAGTAAAATTCTTCTAAACATACTCTATAATTGACATGAAATATTGGGTAATATTCAATAACAAGCAGGAAGGGCCGTTCACAATGGAAGAACTGCGTCAGTATCCACTGACGTTGCAGACTCCGGTGTGGCATCAGGGGCTCCCGCAGTGGGTACCTGCTCAGGAGATAGATGAACTGCGGTTTCTGATTGAGCAGAAAAATCAGCCTCAGCAGAATGTTTACGGTGGCACACCCTACGTCCGTCAGCAGGCGTCTTCAGGGAGTCAGCCCGGCGTGACACCCATGGGCAATCCAACCCCGGGGGGATGCAGGCAGCCATACAATCAGCAAGGGTACAGCCCCAAGAACGTGCAACCCCGAATGCAGCAGACCGGCGAAAAACGTCCGTCGACCTATCTGGGGTGGGCCATTGCCGCCACCCTGCTTTGTTGCCTTCCGTTAGGAGTGGTTGCCATCATATATGCCGCCGGCGTCAACAGCAAGTATGACCGCGGCGACATCGAGGGGGCACGCAAAGCCTCGGAAAAGGCACAGTTGTGGATAATACTCACTGTTACATTAGGATTGATCTGGATGCCGATATATATGATATTGCAGATGCTGATCCAAATGCTCCAGATGTCATGACAATTAACAAAACAAAACTGGGGATAATCGCCGTTGTGGCGGTTATCCTCATTGTTATATATTATACGTTTGACCCGTCGGATGCGGGATTTTTCCCGCCGTGCCCTTCAAAGTGGCTGACAGGTTATGACTGCCCCGGATGCGGAACACAGCGTGCTCTGCATGCCTTTCTACATGGCGACATGGCGGGGGTGATACATTATAATGCCATGCTTGTGGTGGGAGTGCCGCTTGTGCTGACCATATTTGCGTCGAACATGCTGCGTGAGCGTTATCCGCGTTTCCACCGTTTCATGAATTCCAATATCATTATCGCTCTTGCGGCCGTAATCACGGTGTTCTGGACAATATACCGCAACTTGTAGATCAGAAACTGTTTAAATTTAAACAGTTTCTCAGAAGAACAGGGCTATTATAGCCGCAAGCAGGATGAACAGCACAACAACGATTTTCAGTCCTGAGCCAACCACAAACCCTACAAAAGAGCCGGTTGCCGACATCAGCGATGTTTTCCATTGACGGCAGTAGAGAAATTCCAGAAGGAATGCCCCGATAAACGGACCGAGGATGATGCCCCACGGAGCAAAGAATAACCCGATAATCGAGCCTATGATGCACCCCCAGTTGCCCCACTTGGTGCCTCCGAACACCTTTACGCCCAATGCCGGCACGGCAAAGTCGGCTATGACAGTGAATGCCGTCATTATGGTCAGAATGGTTATGGTCCACCATGTGACACCACCCTCCGACGGGGTGAACAATAGCAGCAGATAGCCGGCCAGTGACAGGGGCGGACCGGGCAATACCGGGAGGAAACATCCTATCAGCCCGGCAATGATGAGAGTGAACACCAGAATGTAAAGTATAATATCTATTGCCATAAGTATTCAGTATATAGAAATTGTCTAAATTTTTTACGAAAATAAAAAAGCGTTAGAAAGGAGATCTTCAAAGGGATGTGTCAAAAATTGATACAACCTGTATTTTTTAAGAGGTTGTACGTTCATGGACAGTGATGTATATTCGGCGGATGCTCCAGGGAGCATCCCTACACTCTTGACAATCAATACATTAGCCTTGTAGGGCTGCTCCATGGAGCAGCGGCATAATCCTGTATACGGCGAGGCTCGCCTATTTTGACACTCCCTCCTGAAAAAAGTTGATACTCCGAAATATAATAAGAATTGACATAAGACGGCAGGACTCGAACCTACTCATCACAGTGACATGCACCGTGCCTCCGTTCCATATCATGGCTCTATCTTAGTCAATTCTTTATACGCGCAAAGTTACGAATTATTCGGATATTATTGTATAAAACTGCAAAAAAAACGGAAGGCACGCCTAATGGGCGCACCTTCGCAAAGCAATGTGATAATAATGATGGTATAAATATCTTTACAGTTCCACCGGATAGCAGGGCATGTCGAATGCTTCGGCAACGCCGGGGAACACTACTTTACCGTCAATAATGTTAAGACCTTGCTCAAGGGCTTTGTTCTCCTTGCACGCTTTTTTCCAGCCTTTGTCGGCGAGTTGGATAGCGTAGGGGAGAGTGGCATTAGTCAGTGCCAGTGTGGAGGTCATGGGCACAGCGCCGGGAATATTTGCTACACAATAGTGTATTATGCCGTCAATTTCGTAGGTAGGTTCAGAGTGTGTTGTGGCATGGGAAGTCTCAAAGCAACCACCTTGGTCGATTGCAACGTCAACCAGCAGAGTGCCGGGACGCATCAGTTTGAGCATGTCGGCAGTAACCAGGTGAGGTGCTTTTGCGCCGGGAACGAGCACAGAACCGATAACCACGTCGGCCGTGGGGAGTTGTTGCTCGATGTTGTGGCGTGAAGAATATAGCGTTTTCACCTGCGGCATCACATCGGCCACGTGGCGGAGAGTGGGGAGCGAGATGTCGGTAATGGTTACATCAGCACCCATTCCTACGGCAATCTTTGCGGCGTTGCGACCTACGACACCTGCGCCGAGGATAAGTATTTTAGCGGGTTCCACGCCGGGAACACCTGCAATGAGTTTACCCATTCCGCCTTGGGGTTTTTCCATGAATCGGGCAGCCTGCTGAACTGACATACGTCCTGCAACTTCACTCATAGGTACGAGCAGAGGGAGAGAGCGATCCGGCAGACGTACAGTTTCGTAAGCGATACAAACGGCGCCTGATTTGAGCATAGCCTCTGTCAGGGGCAGATCGCTTGCGAAGTGGAAATATGTGAACACCACCTGGTCTTTTTTTATCAGAGAGTATTCAGGTTCGATAGGTTCCTTAACCTTTATAATCATTTCGGCTATGCCGTAAACATCCTCGATGGTAGGGAGCATTTTTGCTCCGGCATCAATATATTGTTGATCGGGGAAACCGCTTCCCACTCCTGCGGTTTGTTGAACATATACGGTGTGACCGTGGTTTACAAGTTCTTTGGCACCGGCGGGGGTAAGACCAACGCGGTTCTCATTGTTTTTAATTTCTTTGGGAACACCAATAATCATGGTTGATAGTTTTAAGAGGGTTTCAGAATTTAGTGATAAATTACGGCAAAATATGTCGTGGGATTAAGAAACTGTTTAAATTTATGAATAAATTTTTTATATACTCTGCTTTTAAGGATCTTTTTGGCGATTTTTGCCAAGTATCGTCGGTCACGATGCCCGCATCGCTCCCTCCTCAACTT
>JAAVGE010000058.1 GCA_014800385.1 Bacteroidales bacterium | reverse complement strand
TGAGGATATTTTTGGATGAGTTTTGCAAGTTGAGGAGGGAGCGATGCGGGCATCGTGACCGACGAAACTTGGCAAAAATCGCCAAAAAGATCCTTAAAAGCAGAGTATATAAAAATTTTATTCATAAATTTAAACAGTTTCTTAGGGTGGTTACATTATGCCAGTTGTCGCCCGGGTCAACGACCATCGGCTCGATTAAGTATTTTTGATTTCCGTTTTCGCTAAACGGGGTTATCACCTTCCTGCCTGAGGGGGTATCCATAATCATGATGGTGTCAGGAACGGTGTTATGTATCAGGTAGAATGATTCGGGGATGGTATCGGAGATTTCTGAATGGGTTTCAATCAGGGTGAGCGGCTTGACTTTTCCATTACCATAGAAATGGCTGAACGTCCGCTTCAGGTAGGTGTCGTCGCTGTCAGGCAACCCTTTGACTCGGTAGAGTGTCAGCAGAGGGACATCGGTGCGTGAGGTATAACTCATCATCCGGACTATCCCATCGTCTGTATTCCGGTATATATCCACGGCATCGTTATATTCCTGCCACATCCTATACTGACATCTGACTGACTCGACGAAGTGGGCATTCACGGCTATCAGGCAGAGGAGTGACACCGTTGCATGTTGCAGTCGCGACATATGCCATCCGAAAGTGGTGAGAAGGAGAACGAGCGCTACAAGTGAGAAACTCTCCGGTAGCCATCCGGTGCGTCCCGGCGTTGTGCTGTAAATGGTTATTGCAGAGCAGAGCAGGGCAATGAAAAAGTATGCTCCGAATTCGGTTTGCAATAGTGGCGCAACCAATCGTCGAGTTACCGGAATCAGTGTCAGCGTAATGGTGATAACGGTGATGATTACCACCCAAGGCAAAGTTGTGAGCAACAGTTCCGGTCGGGAGGCATCAAGCATAAAATCGGAGTTACGGTGCCATAGTGCCGGTGAAGCCAGGGTCAGCAATGTGCCGAAACATAATCCGGCGAACAGCCACATGCGTCTGTCACGACATCGGGTCAGCAATATGCGTATGGCGAAATAGGCAGTCATGGCCACACCTATCTGCTCATGGAAACATCCGGCGAATATTCCCAAGGTGAAAAGTGCCGCATCAACGAGTTTACCCCCGCGTAGGTTGCTGAACCATATCTTGACAAAGAGTAACGCAAAGGTTGTGCCCCAGACATAATTAATCTGACACACACGCAGGAACATGGAGTCCCACCAGGGTAAAGTAAACAGTGCCACCGTAATCAGCAGTGATGCAAAGGCACCACGTTTCATAACGCCTGCCGAAAGTGACAAGGCATAAAAGAACAGCCCGTTCATCAACCCGATGAGAACAGTGGAAATAATGCCGGGCATAAGATTGAGCATCACGGGACCGAGTCCGTCGAATATCCTGCCGTTGCAGCCCACGTAGTGTCCTGCAAGAAAAGAAATTACACGCCGGTCAGGGAAACTGCCGGAGGGTCCACCCATCTCAATCCATTTTGCCAAGTCATCACCCATCAAAGGGGTGAATGAGTCAAGCAAAGCACTCCCGACAATAATAATCAGGATCAGCAGGTAGGGTGAAATGTTGACTGCTCTTTTTATCATAAAGTATTTAAACTATAAGTTCACGCATTATTGCATCAGCCTCGAGCCACCGTCTCTCAGGTATTATAAGCCGGTTGCCGGAGAGGTTGATATTACCGGATCTTATCAGCCGGTTCATATTATCAGTAAATTCCATAGCGACAGATTCCGGAAAGGTCGCCAAAAGATCAGTATTCATACCTTCGGCAGTCCTCAGCGAGGTTATGATAACATCGTTCAGTTTTTCCTCAGGTGTCTCATACTCCTCCTCGTAGAAGATGTTCCCATTGCGGATGCTTGAAATATATCCCTTTATATCCGCGGGGTTAGACTTCCGTGTGCCATTTGTGAAACTGTGTGCCGAGCACCCTATGCCAAGATAAGGGGTACCGATCCAGTATCGGGAGTTGTGATATGATCTGAACCCGGGAAGCGCGAAATTTGATATTTCATAATGCTCATAACCATGTTGTATCGCTTTTTCACACAATATATTATACATCTCGATGGATGTTTCCTCCGAGGCCTCGGTCACCCTACCCTGCTCCATCATTCTGTAAAGAGCCGTTCCGGGCTCGTAGGAAAGCAGATAGGCCGAGAAGTGGCGGGGATGGTATTCAAGCAGTTTTTCAAGCGACACGATCCATTGCTCCATCCCTTCGCCCGGTAGTCCGTAGATGAGGTCAAGGCTGTGATTGAATCCCCGTTCCCGAATCAATTCAATGGCTTGTTCAGCCTGTTCCACTGAGTGACGTCGACCAATCTTTTTAAGGGTAACATCATGAAAAGTCTGTACACCCATACTGATTCGATTTACACCGTAAGAGGCGTATAAATCAAGCAGTTCGGGGGTTACATCTTCCGGGTTCATCTCCACTGTCCATTCCTTCACCTTGTTCACGTCCACCTTCTCCGAAACAATTTTAAGCAACCGTTCGGCTAAGTCCATAGGGAGAATTGAGGGAGTACCACCCCCGATATAGACCGACGTCGGGGAGTCATTCAGTTCATCTGACCGCATGGCAATCTCCAACCCCAGTGCATCGATATAATTTCCGTACATGTCACGAGCCAGAGGGGTGGAAAAGAAGTCGCAGTAAATGCACTTCGAATGGCAGAAAGGGAGATGAAGATAGAGCATAATCAGAATTTCTGCGGGTTACGGTCACATATACCGGTGAATTTACAGTATCGGCATGCTTTATCATCCTCAGCCTGTGTAAAGGGGATATTCGGGTCAAACAGAGGTGAGATGGCCTCGCGGAAAGCATTCAGGAAGGTGTCGTTGACAGTGCGGTAGTCATCAATCTGCCCATCCTGACCGCTCACTACATGCTCCAACGGTTCGGTGGGAAGCGTTTTGATTTTGTAAACGATAGGCTTGATGATGCCGCTGAATTTATGTTTTGCCGCATAGCCGTTGCAATAGAGCAGCAACTGAATCACCGCCTTGTTATCGTGGTTGTCAAATATATCCTCAACTGACTTTATAGAGTTTACCGCAGCCCCGGTCTTATAGTCAATCAGTTTTATAACCTCCTGCCCGTCGGGGGTGAAAGTGCGGTCCACACGGTCAATCGAACCCTTGATGTTCACACTCAGGTCAGGCGATAGCGTGATGGATTCCTCAAATTTCATTTCCCCTTCCACAAACCGGAAGTTGCCGAAATACTCGCTTTCCGCTTCACGTTCAATGATTTTACATACCATCATGATAATCATTTCAGCGAGAAGGGCGTTAGCACCCGAGAGCGATGAAAGCCGTGCGGGTGTACCCTCGGCCAATTCCTGTTTGAGGAACACATTCATGTAGGCCTTTATTGCCTCATGCTCTATAAGCGACCTCTGACTGTGGAGTAACTGTCGGAGTACGGCAGGTGTTATGACCTGATTCTGACGCGAAAGTATGGTGTAGAGTTTCTCCATTGTCAGATGCACTATCGTACCCCATTTGCTCGCATCGATAAAATCTTTAATCTCATCGGGCTCACGGTAGTCGGCAATATATTCCAGGAAAAAACCGAGCGGACACTCCAGAAATCGGCTGATGGAGGTAGGAGAAAGGTAACGTGGATTCTCCTTGTCGCGAAATCTGTTGATTTTTTCCATTATCTCATCGTTTTTCACAATTCCCTCGGGATCAGCGACTTTGGGTATTTCAATGGTTCGCTGCTCCACCGGTTTAATCTGGTAGGTTTTGCTCACGAACCGCATACCCGGGGGATTCAACAGATACTTTAGTTGACTGATGTAGCGCGACACTTCCCCACCCCCGTTGGCCGAACGCGAGTCATAAATGAGCCACACTTTTCCGGCACGGGAAATCAGGCGATAGAAATAGTAGGCATACACCGCCTCATGCCGTTCGGTCGTTGACATACCGTAGGCTCCGCGCATCTCGTTGGGTATGAATGAGTTCTGGCGGGTATTGCGCGGGAATATACCGTCGTTCATCGACAGTATGAAAAGGTTATCGAAATCCAGCACACGTGTCTCCAATACCCCCATCATCTGTATACCGTCGAGCGGGTTACCTTCGAAGTTAACTGTCTCTCCATCGGTCAGTTGCGAAAGCAGGTGTATTATCGTAGAGCGGCTCAGCCCTATGTCGCGTCCTCGGCATGCCATCTGCACCGTTTCAAGAGATTTTATGTATTGAAGCACAAAGGTGTGGTCAAGCGTCTGCTGTTCGGTGATTGATTTAAGAAGGCTCAGCAAAGAGAGAACCCCGTCAAGTGCCTCGGCGTCGCCGCTGCTGCGGAGCGGAAACAGAGGAGCGATGTCAGGATATTTCTCCAGCAGAATGCGTCGGCGGTAATTGAAAATATGGTTACGGTTTATTTCAGAGATAATCTCCTCGCCCTGTTGCGGGAAACTGTTCTGTATCAGCGGATGAGACATCACGGTGATAAGATCCTGATAGTAGTAAGTGGGCTCACCGCGCAGAATCTTGCTGTTTCCAACCATACGCTCGATGTTGCGGATAAGTGTGGATACGGGGGTATAGCGCATGGGGTATCCCATGGTGACATTGAACTTGCATGTACCCTCGGTGAATGAACTTATCAGCGGCATACAGAGGTTTTCTTCAGGCAGGACAATGGCTGTTTCTTTCGCTTTCTCACCCTTGAACTGCGTCGGATTTTCGGCTATCATATCGGTCAGTATACGTGCCGTTTCCTTTACCTGACCGATGCGCGAAGGTACTCCGACAACTGTAATCTCGGGGAGCGATTTCGGTTTCCACTGTTCAAAATCGTAGTCAACATCCGGGTCGGATGGGAACATCTTGCGATAGCGTTCCACGAAGTTTCCGGCCGGATTGATGCCGGTCATCTCCTCGGGGGTGTACAAATCCCAGTCCCAATAAAAGTCGCCCAGACCGTTGTTCCTGAACCATTTGAGTATGCTCTCCTCGGAGGCTGAAAGGGCATTGAACCCCACGAAAACATAGCGCGAGAAGGTAGCCTCCGATGGGGAGAGATTCTCCAGTTTGTCGGCCGCCGCACGATAAGCCATACCGGTATAGGCCACACCTTTTGCCACCAATTTCTTGCGGAACATGGTGTACAATTCATCCAGAATTATCCACAGATTGAAGAAGTTTTTGACTCCGGCAGCCGCGGTGTCATCGGGATTGAGGTGACGCCACAGGTGCACCTGATCGGCATAACTGATGGGGTCGTTCCAATAGCGGTTGATAACCTCTATCTGTTCCTCGGTCAGATAGTTGGCAGAAATCTCCTTGAAATTGCTGATGTTTCTGAGCAGGTCAGGGGCATGAACACAGTAACGGTCAATATCGTCAAAATCGTGCAGTACCATCTCACCCCAGGGTAGGAAGGTGTCAAAGGAGTCATCAATGACGGCCGTGGTTCTGCGCGATATGATGGTGCGGTAACACTCATACAGGTCAAACAGCAGTTCCAGGCGTGATGACACCACCACTTCAGTGATGTCGCATACCAGTTCGTCAATGGTGGTCATTGCCGGGAGGAACATGGTTTGGGGGAGCAGTTCGCTCAGATAGTCGGAAAAGAAGGCTGCACACCTCTTGTTGGGGAACACGAAGCAGGTGTCGAGAAGTTCTTCACACCGGTTCTGCACGTATGCTTCAGCAACTTGTCGGAGGAAAGGTTTCATCAGGATTTCAAAAGAAGGATTACTCGGATTGCAATATCGAAGAACACCATCTTGGGGTTGGTGTTACCCGCAATATCGGTCAAGGCATTGTCAAAACTGTTAACCAACCGCACCACATTCCGTTCGTTGATAAACGGCGAGAATTTTGCGGAGAAAGCGCTTTCGGCATTGTTCATGTAGTTTAGCCTTGAATCATGCAGGTTGTAGATGAAATTTTCCCTCATCAGGCGTGTGCAATAGCGCAGAAACGCCAACTGCTGCTCACGGCTCATTTCAGAAACTTCCATCGACCATTTGCGCAAATCAACAATCTTACGCTGATAGGCCAGACGCATCAGTTCAATGAATTTCGCGAGAAACAGTTTGCTCTCGTCGGCTATTGACAACTGACGCACGGCCTCGGTGACCGACCCTTCGGCATTATGCGATATTGACAGAGCCTCGCTACGCTCAATACCCATCTTTTCAGTCATATAATCCGCCACTTCCTCATCGGTCAGACGGCTTACTTCCACACGCTGACAACGTGAATAGATTGTAGGCAATATTTCGCCGGGGGTATTTGAGGTGAGTATGAACAGCGTGTCGTCGGCGGGTTCCTCGATGAGTTTAAGCATTTTATTGGCACACTGCTCGTTCATCTTTTCAGGGAGCCACATCAGTACTATCTTGTAGCGGGAGTGATGCGAGGTGAACGAAAGTTTGTGAAGCAGGTCATCGCTTTCGGTCACGTATATGACAGGTATCGTGGTGGGGTTGCCCAATTGTCGGAGCCAGTTGGCGGGATCCATGTACATATCCTGACGCAAAAATTCCTGCCACTCCTCGCTGTAATCATCCGAGACGGGGGCACTGCTGCTCGATTTTCTCTTCACCACGGGGTAGGAAAAGAAGGTGTCGATATGATTGAACGACCTGTGTTGGATACATGAAGGACACACACCGCAACTGTCACCTCCGCTACGGTTCTCGCAATGGATGTATTGTGCCATGGCTCGTGCAAGAGCGAACTTTCCCACACCCTGCTTGCCCTGAAGCAGCAGCGCATGGGGAATACGTCCTGAATCAACAAGCGATGCAAGTTGCTGTTTTATCGTTTCATGTCCGTGGATGTCAGAGAATCTCATCTGTTCAGAAAAGTTGTGACACCACCTCTTTTACGGAGGTGATTGCGTTATGGGAATAGAAGTGGATTGATGGCACACCGGCCTCATACAGTTCGGAGGATTGACGCAGACACCAGTCTATGCCGACAATTTTCGCCTCTTTGTCATCCTTACACTCCATCAGGCGTTTGGCCAACATGTCGGGCAGGTCGGTGCGGAACACCTTAGGGAGCAGGGTGAGTTGATTGAGGTTGACTATCGGCTTGATACCGGGTATGATAGGTACGTTGATACCCGCTTCCTTTGCCATCTCCACAAACTTGAAATATTTGCTGTTGTCGAAGAACATCTGTGTGACAACATAGTCGGCTCCGGCGTCAACCTTGGCTTTGAGCCACTGCAGGTCGATGGCCATGTTGGGTGATTCCTCATGTTTCTCGGGGTAACCCGCAACGCCGTAAGAGAATGGTGCTTCGGGCAGGATATCCATGGGAGTGCCGTCGATGAACTGTCCGCGGTTGAATGCGTTCACCTGGTTCTGCAGTTCCAGAGCGTGGGAGTAGCCGTCGGGGTTGGGAATGAACCGCGGGTCATGCTTGGCTTTGTCGCCACGGAGCAGCAGCAGGTTGGTGATGCCCAGAAAGTTCAGATCAATGAGCGCATATTCTGTTTCCAGGCGTGAATAACCGGAGCAGATGAGGTGTGGCACAGCCGGAATGTTGTAGCGGTGCTGAATGGCTGTGGCGACGGCCACCGTGCCGGGACGCGAACGCTCCGACACACGACGATACAGTCCGTCCTGCGTGGATTTGAACACCATTTCGCTTCGGTGGGTGGTGATGTTGATATACGCAGGATTATAGGGAATGAGAAGGTCGATGTTCTCAAACAGGCGGGATATACCCTTCCCTTTCAGAGGTGGAAGTACCTCAAAAGAGAATGTGCGCGGAGCCTTCGATTGAATGAGTTCAGGTATGGTCATTTCTTTATTTTAGCGGCATAGCCGATTTTTTTCAGTGATACGGACAGTTTTGCCGTGGATGTTTTGTCGGCGTCATATACCACGGTGACAGTCTGTTTTTCAGCCGAAGCATCGATTTTCTTGATTCCTTTCTCAAACTTCAATTGGTTTTTGATGCGGGCTTCGCATTTTTCGCAGTGCATGGGTGGGTCAACGGTGAATGTCACTGTTTTGATATCCTTTGCGTATGCTGTCAACGCCATAACCGTTGCCACGGTGAAGAGAATGATTTTTTTCATAATTATAGTTTTATTGTTTTTTCAGGTTAAGCCGAAACCCGGCGTAGAACATGGCTCCGTGGACCGGGCCCCACACCATTGTGGGGTCATAGAAATTATCGCCGGGAAGATATACCACAGGATTTTTCTGTTTGAAGCCTGTCAGGTTCTCACCTCCGACATACACGGAGATGTTGCGCCAGTGGCGGGTGATCTGGAGGTTGAGACGGGTGTATGCCCGGAAGGTTGTGCCCCAGGCCGGAGTATTGTTGAACACCGGAGCCACCGGCATACGTCCTCCCCCGTTGAACTGCACCGTGGCATCGAACTGCCACAGTTCCAGGGGTGTGGTATAGGAGGCGGTGAGCAGACCTTTGTAGCGTGGCACAAGTGCCTTGCGGGTCAGTTCTCCGGAATATGTTTCGCGTACGTCATTGTAGCGGTATGCTCCCGTTACGGTGAACCCTTTGAACGGTTCGGCAGTGGCTTCAATCTGGATTGTGTGGGAGTAGGAGCGGTCATCTGACTGAATGATGAATATCTCCCCGGGGTTGCTTTCACGGTCGGCTATCAGTTGCTTGTCAAATGTGGTGTAGTAATATTCGCCTGACACACTGAAGTTTCTGTTCCACAGTGAGAAGGACCAGGAGGCTGATGCACCGAAGTTCCAGGCCTCGTCACGACCGAACGGTGAACTGAAATTCACCGGCATACTTGAGGTGAGCAGATAGGAATATTCACCCAGGGTGCTGACCGTGCGGTATCCTTTTCCGGCTGAACCGCGAAGTGACAGGTTGGGCAGGATGCTCCATTTCAGGTGGGCACGCGGGGTGATGAAACTGCCGTAAAGATTGCTGTGGTCATATCTGAGCCCCAACATTGCTACGAACTTGTCATCGTGGTTATAGGTGTACTGGGCATATACTCCGGGAACGGTCTCGGTTGTACGGAATCTGTTATCGGCCGATGTGGAGTTGCTTCGTATGTGGTCATGATTCAGACTGACCCCGGTTGACAATGAATGAGGTGCATTGGCATTGGTCTCAAACATCAGCGAACCGTAGAAAGTGGATTGGTAAAGGTCGAGGTCACGCTTCCCGTATATCCCGTCGTTGGTCTGGTTGGAGTAGTTCAGCATAAGGGCTACGTTTCGTCCGTCGTCGGGATTTATGACAAAGGCGTTCTTGGTCCACAGGTCATATCTGCGGCTGTTGATGAGCATATTGCCGTAGGTTGCCATCTGCTGGAGTTGATCTTCGCTGAGGGAATGGTCATGATGTCCGCTGACACCTGACTTACGCCTTTCATCAATGACGTTGAACGATGTCTGCATTATGTAGCGGGGTGAGAAATAAGCCCATCTGTTGAGTGCGTTGACCTGACGCACACGTGGCGAGTCTGAGAAGCCGTCTTTGTTTGAGTCGTGGTCGGCGAGGGCATCCTCGTAGTGAAGCAACAGGGCGGTTGAGAGTTTGTCGGTGATGTGTATGTTACCGTCGGCGTTAGCCTCAATCTTTGCCTTAGAATCGCCGTAGATGTTGGCGTTTATCTGTTCCTCGGATTGTGGTTTGAGATATTCTATGTCAATCTGTCCGGTGATTGACTCGTAGCCGTTCTTCACTGAACTGCACCCCTTTGACACCTGTATCGACTGCATCCACGGACCGGGAACATAGCCTAACGAATAGGGTGCGGAGACACCGCGGAAGTTGGGTATGTTTTCAGTAAGCATCTGCACATAACTTCCCGACAGTCCCAACAGGCGTATCTGCTTCGCTCCTGTGGCGGCATCGCTGTAGGTGACATCAACCGAGGGATTGGTGATGAAACTCTCCCCTAAGTTGCAACAGGCGGCCTTGAAAAGTTCGGTGCGACCGATAAGGTTTGAGTTCTCGACACCCTGCAGTCGGCGCAGTCCTCTGCCACGTGCACTTACTGTCACCTCGCTCAGGGTGTTATATTTCAGTTCGAAGTTCACCTCTTTCTCCTCCGGCGCCACAGTAACGGTGTCGGCGACGCATCCTACATACGATGCTATCAGGCGCATGGCTCCTTTGGGGCGTTTGATTTCGAACAACCCGTCCTCATCTGTAACCGTACCATTGCTGCTTCCCAGCCATATAACGGTGGCACCGATGAGGGGCTCTCCATCTTCGGCTGTGACACTACCCATCACTTTTACTGCGCCGTGAAGAGGTAGGGATAGCAATAATATAAAAGCACTAATAAACAGTTTCATAGAACTTGAAGATTTTACTAAGGTCATCCGGTGCGGTCAGCGAGGAGAGGGGGATGACATAAATTTTGTAATCATTGTTCAGGGTCATTACCAGGTTTCCGCCTGATATATTCACCCGTGTTATCTTCGTTGCATCCACAACGGATGAATCAGTCAACGGATTCACGGTTTCATCGTGAACTGTCACAGTGGGATAATAGGTGACCGCTGCACTCTGCTCCGAGAATCTCCACTGTTGCTCAAAGATGTTGACAATAGTGTCGGGATGCAGCACATAATTGAAATATACCAATGCTTGTGACAGTGGAGCCACACAAAAGAGGTAGATCAATGCAACATAAAAATACGAGGCGTTGAGAAATATCCCCAGTCCAAGAAACAATGTAACCGGCATAATCAGCCACCACAGGTTGTTGACCAGCCAGCGGCGCATAAGTATACCGGTATAGAGACTCGGTGAGGGTTTGAATTTCTCTGTGATAATGACCATGGTTTTGCTATGCAAATTTAAGCAAAATTATTCTTATTGCCCAATTTGACAGCAAAAAAAGTAATCTTTAAAAATCTACTGTCAGACGAACGTTTATCTGTCGGCGTGTCAGGTAGTTGGGCACGGCATACTGAATGTTGTTCACGTCGGTTACCCAGTAGTAGCCCGACACGTTGCTGATGTCAAGCAGGTTGAACACGTCAACACCTAACCATGCTGATTTCAAGAATTTATGCAGCCCTGAAGGTGATTCGCTCTCGCGCAGTTCACGCAGCAATGCGTAACTCAGTCCGATGTCCACTCGTTTGTAAGCCGGAGCACGGAAGTAACCTTTGTCGCGTGTGGTGTGTGGGGCCGTGGTGGGGAGACCGTCGGAAAGGATGCCGCGCAGAGAGAATTTCAGGCGTGGAATCTTGGGAAAATAATCGGTGAAGTACAGGGCAAATGAATAGCGGCGGTCGGTGGGACGGGGCACATGAACTCCGTTGACCAACTCATCGGTTTTCATCAGCGAGAAACTGACCCATGAATCGTTTCCGGGCACAAACTGACCGAACAGTTTAAGGTCGAGTCCGGCAGTGTAGCCACTTGATTCGTTCAGTCCGGTATATACAAACTTGAGGTTGTCTATCTCGTAGGGTACCAGGTTGTTAAGTTTCTTATAGTAGAGTTCGCCGGAGAGTTTGAACGGTCGGTCGAAGGCACGGAAGGTGTAATCCGATCCGAGAATGAACTGGAGGCTCTGTTGTGCCTTGATATCTTTGTTGAGCACAATCTCTGTGTTCCCTTCGGAATCTGCCACGGGCTGGCGATACTCCTTGTAGAAGGGTGACTGATAGTATACTCCGGTGGCGAAACGGAAGGTCCAGGCGCTGTTGCGTTCGGGCACAAACGCCACATTGGCACGGGGTGACAGCAGCATCTGTTTGTTAAAATCCCAGTAACTCAGTCGTAGGCCGGCATTGATATTGAAGTAGCCCACTGAACTGTTCAGGCGATAGGTGTCCTCAACATAAAGTGCCAGTCGGTTGGTTGACAGTTCCTGAACTGAACTGAGGTTGTAGATCATTTTTATCTGATCAGGATTGGTGGGAAGAGTATATCCGGCGGAGTCGCGCAACTCATATTCTCTGGCACGCTCGTTGATCGATTCGTGCTGCATGGTGAAACCGTAGGCAAGATTGTGTGAGGCTATGCCGGTGTGTCCTTTGAGAGCCATTGACATCACACTCATTTTCAATCGGTTGCGTGCATGCTCATGATAGCGTCCTACCCCTAATTCACCCCCTACGGAACTACCGGATGAGCCGTTGCCGGTGGTCCCGGCCTGGTCAAGCCAGTATTCTCCCAAAATGTCGTATGCCACAAGTTCGTTGGTCAGATAGCCTGATGCCTGAAGGGTGAAATATGTGCTTCGTGAACGGAGATAATCTATCGACACCGCGCCGAGCCATGTCTCGAATTTGTCCTTCTCTTCACCATCGAAATACACCTTGAACTGTTTGGCATCGGTCGATGTTCCGAAGTTGGTTGTGCGTGATGCCGGAACAAATTTATAGTTGTTGATGGCAATATTGCCTAACACCGAAATACGCCACTGTTTTGAGGGACGGAACACTAAATTTGTCTGATAATCAAAGAAGTTGGGATCATATTCACCCTTGGTGTCCATTGAACTCAGCAGCGAGGAGTTACGCTTGTAGCGCACGCCGTGGAGTTGTGAGAATTTGCCGGAATGTTGACCGAAGGCGAGTGATCCCCCCATCAGTGACAATGAGAGTGACCCCTCAAGAGCCTCGGGCTCGCGGTAGGTTATATCAAGAACCGACGACATCTTGTCGGCATACTCAGCCGAGAAACCTCCGGTCGAGAAACCGATTTTGTCAACCATGTCGGGGTTGATGATACTCAGACCCTCCTGCTGACCGGAACTTACCAACTGCGGACGATAAACCTCTATACCGTTGATATACACCGAGTTTTCATCAAACGTACCACCACGGACGGAGTATTGCGACGACATCTCATCCGAGGAGTTAACACCTGCCAAAGTGGTGATCATCGCTTCCACGCCACCACCCGATGCGTTAGGCATAAGTCGTCCTGCCTTACCGTCGATGGTCTGCATCTGTGAAGTCTGTTTCTTGAAATCGGTAACCTCCACCTCGGTTAACTCCTTGCTGGTAGGATGCAGCGTGATGTTAAGCGTTACATCCTGCTGAGGATCAATAATCTTACGCTCAACCTCCTTATAGCCGATGCAAGTGAAAATCACCTTGATAGTATCGGAGTAGTGGGTGGTAAGGGAGTAACCTCCGTCAAGCCCCGACATGCCGCCGATGGCAGTTCCGCCGATGCGTACCGTAACAAACTCCATAGGCTTGTTCTCAGGGTCGATAATCTTACCGTGGATATTGACATCGCGAGCCATAACACCCAGGCTGGTAAAGAAAGAAAGTATGATAAATATGATCGATTTTTTCATTTTGCCAAGTATATATCTTATCTAACGTAAAACACCCCTATTTATTTTAGGAGAGTGTTTGAATTTAATCCAAATTTAATATTTTGAGAATTTTGAAACTTTTTAAATTTTCTGCAGAATGTTGTGAACAATCAGACTTCATACGTTGTTATAATATCGAACAAGCAAGAAATGTGATAATGATTGGTTTATAACGAATTTAAGGTTGTCGTGATGACAACCTTTTTTCGTGCCTGAAAGAGTAGAGGTTGAGAATTAGTTTATGTTATCAAGCATATTTCGTTTCTACTTATTTTCAACCTCTTAATATAACGAAAAAGGCTGTCATCACGACAGCCTTAAATTCGTTATAAACCAATCATTATCACATTTCTTGCTTTCTGATATTATAACATCCGCGGGTTAGAAATGGTTCATGACCGGGCTTAATTTTTTTATGGTGCTGTGTCAAAATACGCATGTATTTTTATGTGTTGTACGTTCATGGACAGTGATGTATATTCGGCGGATGCTCCAGGGAGCATCCCTACCCTCTTGACAATCAACACATTAACCCTGTAGGGCTGCTCCATGGAGCAGCCGCATAATCTTGTATACGGCGAGGCTTCGCCTATTTTGACACACACTTTTAATCGTGGTGATAGGGTTCTCCGCGAAGGATAGTCATGGCACGATAGATCTGCTCGACGAAAAACAGGCGTACCATTTCGTGGGAGAAGGTCATTTTGGATAGTGAAATCATGCCGTTGGCACGGGCATATACCTCGGGAGAAAATCCGTAGGGTCCTCCGACGGCGAAAATGATACGACCTGCCACGTTGACCATGCGGTTGTCGATAAATGCGGCAAACTCACGCGAGGTGTATTGTTTGCCACGTTCATCAAGCAGTATAAGATGATCGTTTGGCTTGAGTTCGGCAAGGAGCATGTTACCCTCCAACTGCTTCTGTTTGTCAGTGGTGCCGTTTTTCGGCATTTTCACATCGGGGAGCACTTTCATTTCAAACGGAACGTAATGTCCTATTCGTTTGATGTAGCGGTCGATGCCGTCAATGAGGTAATCAGTTGAGGTTTTCCCAACTACTGTCAATAATATCTTCATCTTTCACTTTATCAATTTTCTTGAGTTTGTTCCACTTTCCGCTTACGAGTCGTATCAGGAATATCAACCCGCGGAAGCAGAGTTCGACACACATGGCTATCCACACACCACGCAACCCGAGAGTCGGTGCAAGCCATGCCGCCAAAGGCAGGCGCACCAGCCAGATGCTGCCGAAGTTCATGCACGCCGGGAGCATTGTGTCGCCAACCCCTACAAAGACGCCGTAGGCAACGATAGAGGCGGCAAACATAGGTTCCGCCCATGCCTCGATACGCAGTATCTCCGTACCCAGATCACGGATAGCCGTAACCGGGGTCATCAAATCGAACATATACGGGGCCGTCAGCCACATTATGACACCCATCAGGGTCATTACAACCATACCCAATCCAACGGTAATATACCCGAAGCGCCGCACAAGGTCACGCCTGCCGGCCCCGTGGCTCTGCCCAACCAGTGTTGTTGCGGCATCGGCTATACCATAACCGGGCATGTAGCATAGACTCTCTGCCGTGACAGCAAATGCGTTGGCTGCAATAGCCACCACACCAAGAGGTGCGACAATGATTGTGACAGCAATCTGCGCTCCACATATAACAGCATGTTCTACCGTCATAGGTGCGCTGATTTTCAACGCCTTGCGCAGTATGTTACTATCCGGACGATAACTCCCTTTTTCTCCGATAAGGCGGAGGTCCGGCTCACGTATCATCAGGAAATAGTTCATGAGCAATGCCGTTATCACCTCGGCAATCACTGTACCCAAGGCGGCTCCAATCACCCCGAGGTCGGCACCCGGTATGGTTATGGCAAAGTCACCTATCATGAAATGGTGCGATGGGAAAATCAGCAGGAAGTTAAACACCACATCAAGCAGCGCCATCTGGGCATAGAGCAATCCGGGGGTCTTCATATTTCCAACACAACGGAGCATCCCTCCACCGAGAAAGTTCATGGTCAGGAACGGTAACGCTGCAATGAATATGAGGAAATAACTTGTCGACTTGGAACATATAGCCTCCGAACCTCCGAGCCAATGAGGCAGTGGGAAGGCTATCGCGACCCCTATCAGCGACACGATGACGGAGAAAATCAGTGATGCGGTGACCGCCTGACGAAGCACTTTGCGTGCCCCGGCATAATCTTTGGCACCAACCTTATGGGCTACCTGCACGGAGAAACCCATTGTCATTGCTGAACAAATACCCCAGAAAAGCCACAGCGAGGTTGAAACAAGTCCGATTGAAGCGGCATCGTCGGCACCGAGTTGTCCTACCATCGAGGCATCGATATACTGCATGAGTATGCTCGACAACTGCGCGACGATAGCGGGCACTGACAGTTTTGCCGTCAATGCCAACTGCTGTCCGAAACTCAGCGGCTCACCGTTCTGTATCTGCTTAATATCAGCCATTTTTCAGTTCAGTCAAACCTGCAATCATGCGTTTCAAGCCTTCAGCGAGCATGGCGCGTGAAGTGGCAATATTGATTCGTATATAGCCATCCTTGCCATACATCTCACCTGCATTGATCCAGACACGATGGTTCTCAACCAGATATTCTTCGATTTTCTCCGATTCCATCCCCAGCGAACGCACATCAACCCAGGGCAGATAGGTGGCCTCCAGTTCGGTCACCTTACACCATGGGAGTTGCTCACGCAGTGTTCTGCACAGATATTCATAATTATCATGCAGGTAATCAATCAGTTCTGCAAGCCATGGCTCACCTCCGGTATATGCTGCGATCAACCCCGCCACACCGAAAGGATTTACGTCGCACACCTCATTGTCGTTGATGGCACGGTCAATACGGGCACGTCGTTCGGCATCGGGAGTGATTATATTTGCTATCTGCAGACCGGCGGTGTTGAAAGCCTTGCTGGGTGAATTGAGTGTGACACAGGGAGCGTCGCTTGCCACGGCAAACGGAGTGAATGTATAACCGGGCATGACCAGTTCGCAGTGGATTTCATCACTGATGACAGTGACATTATGCTTCTTGCATATCTCACCCATGCGAGCAAGTTCCTCCCTGCTCCAGCAACATCCCGCGGGATTATGGGGGTTACATAGCAGCAGGAGCGAATTGCGCGGGTCGGAGAGTTTGCGCTCAAGGTCTTCAAAATCAATCTCATAGGTGAATTTTCCCTCCCCTACATCCTTGCGGAGAAGAGGCGATTCCACTATACGGCAACGGTTATTGCGGATGGACGAGAAGAAGCAGTTGTAGACCGGAGTCTGGACTACCACACCATCATGCTCCGCATCGCTCAAAGCCTTGATTGTAGCGGAAATAGCAGGAACCACACCTGAGGTGTAAAGCACCTCCTCGCGGGTGAAGCGCAGCCCGTGGCGACGGCTCATCCATTCTTCCAGCACCTCATAATATCGGTCGGGTACTTTCACATAGCCGAACACCCCATGGTCAACCCTGCGTCGCAAGGCATCGACAATAACCGGTGCGGTGCGGAAATCCATGTCGGCCACCCACAGGGGGATAACATCTTCCAGGTCGGTGGAATCCCATTTATATGAGCCTGAGCCACGTCGGTGCGGAAGATTTTCAAACCATTCTCTCATCACTTGGTAATTTCAATTTTGCAGTCTGCCGGACCTTTGATAAATTCATCGCGGATAATCTCCCCTACCCCTTTCACACGGATTTCACCGCTGCGCGGGTTCTTGATACTGGTAACATCCGAAAGAATTGTTGCGTGAAGCGAAGAGTCCTCAAACGCGAGGTCACCCGACGGGTCAATCACACAATCCTCCATAATCAGATTCTCGCAGTAACAGAGGGGCTGAGTGCCGCTGATACGGCAACGTACCAGACGGAGATTGCGAGAGTGCCATCCAAGATACTCACCGTGGAGTTCGGAATCATAAACGGTCACATTTTCAGTGTTCCAGAACGCATCCTTTGAGTTGATGACAGCATCGCGGATCTCCACATTGTGGCAATACTGGAAGGAATAGTTTCCATCCTGACGATAGTTGCGTATGCGGATATTGTCGGTGTGCATGAACAGATAGTCGGCATGTGCCACCTCGACATTTTCAAGATCTACGTTACGGCAGTGCCAGAGTGTTTCCTGCGCATCGGGGATACGCACATTGCGGAGGGTGATACCATCCATTTCACGGAACATTTTGGGTGCTTCAACCAGAGTGTCGGTCATGACGAGGTTTCGGGAATACCAGAGTGCGGCACGTGCGCCTTCGCGGAACAAACAATCCTTGATGTTGAAGCCGTCAACATGCCAGAAAGGATATTTACCTTCAAACACACAGTTGATGGCGTTGATATTTCGGCAGTTTTTAATTGCCGATTCACCTGCCGTGATAGTACAGTTTTCAAGTTGCAGGTCATGTTCACCGAAAAATGGACGTTCGCCACCGGTTGTAATATCTTTTAATGTCTTCATAAGAATAAATTTAGGTTCTACAGTATGATACGTGATAAGGGAGCGGATTCCTCACGGCTTTCCGCAGACTTATTAAAACAACAGGCAATCTCGGTAAGATCGCCTGTTGTTAAAATGTATTTGACTTCGAAAAAGTTCAGTTCAACACCTGATTATTTTTCAAATTTCTTCACGATAACGGTAGCGTTGTGACCACCGAAACCGAAAGAGTTTGAAAGAGCGGCGCGAACGGTTCTTTTCTGAGGTTTGTCAAATGTGAAGTTGAGAGTATAGTCGATGTTTTCATCGAGATCCTCCGGATCGTGGTTGATTGTGGGAGGAACGATATCTTCCTGGACAGCCTTCACGCTGAACATTGCTTCGAGCGCACCGGTTGCACCCAGCAGGTGACCTGTCATGGATTTGGTAGAAGATATGTTGAGTTTATGAGCATTTTCGCCGAATACGTCAACGATAGCCTTCACTTCGGAGATGTCACCTACGGGGGTTGATGTTCCGTGAGCGTTGATATAGTCGATGTCAGCGGGTGTCATGCCTGCATCCTCGAGGGCATTTTTCATAGCCAGTTTGGCACCGAGACCTTCGGGGTGAGTTGCAGTGATGTGGTAAGCATCGGCTGAGAGACCGCCACCGGCAACCTCAGCATAGATTTTCGCACCGCGTGCAAGAGCGTGTTCCAGTTCTTCAAGAATAAGAACCACGCCACCTTCACCGATTACGAAACCGTCGCGTGACTTGCTGAAAGGACGGGATGCTGTTTCGGGGCTGTCGTTGCGTGTTGACAGCGCGTGCATTGCATTGAAGCCACCCACACCTGCGGGGAACACTGCTGCCTCAGCACCACCGGTAACAATAGCGTCAGCCTTACCCAGACGGATGAGGTTGAAAGCATCGATGATGGCATTGTTTGATGAAGCACAAGCAGAAACAGTACCGAAGTTGGGACCATGGAAGCCATACTCCATTGAAACATGACCTGAAGCGATGTCAGCAATCATTTTGGGGATGAAGAAGGGGCTGTATTTGGGACCTTTAGCCTGATTGAGGGCATAGTTACCTGCTTCTTCTTCGAAAGTGTGAAGACCACCGATACCGGCAGCGATGATTACACCGACTCTATCCTTGTTGAGGTTATCTGCTTCAAGCAGACCGGAGTCCTTGATAGCCTGAACAGAAGCGGCGAAAGCATACTGTGCATAGAGGTCGAGGGCACGACTTTTCTTGCGGTCGAAATATTCTTCTCCGTTAAACCCTTTCACCTCGCAGGCGAACTGAGTTTTAAACTGTGAAGCGTCAAAATGGGTAATAGGACCGGCTCCGCTAACACCTGCCAAAGCATTTTTCCATGTGGTGTCAGCGTCATTACCGATGGGGGTAATGGCACCGAGACCCGTTACTACTACTCTTTTAAGTTCCATTATCAGAGAATTTGATTTGTTATGTTTTCAGATTGTTTTGCCTATATATCAGAGTGATATGGCGATATATAAAGCATCAAAAATAAAGATTGTCAAAAAACAATAATAAGTAACTGACTCACGTGGAAATCAGTTACTTATATTCAGAGAATCTTTTTCTCCAATTATTTTTCTGCTACTGCTTTCTGAACGTAGTCGATAGCCTGACCTACAGTGGTGATGGTGTTGGCTTTGTCCTCGGGGATTTCGATGTCGAATTCCTGTTCGAGTTTCATGATCAGGTCAACAGTTTCAAGGCTGTCTGCACCAAGATCTGTGGTGAATGAAGCGGTTTCAGTTACTTTTGATTCATCGGCACCAAGAAGATCAACGATGATTTCTTTTACTTTTGATGCAACTTCTTCTGACATAATTCTAAATTTTATAAATTAATAATTACTAATGATTTCTCTATTTCAAATACGGTTTTGCACTAAATAAATGCGCAGTCCGCGTTTCAGAGTGCAAATTTACGAAATCTCTTTGACATTCTGAAATATCTTTGCTAAAAAAACTTAACAGGGGTGCTTTTTTACGTTTTTTTCTTAATTTTTTTTTACAATTTCATCCTTGATGACTGTTTCTTAACAGATCATTTACTGTTTTTACGGGATTGAAGGTGTCGATCGGCACCTCAACGAACACGGTGTTCCAGTCGCTCATGGCACCATTCCACAGTCCGGGCAGTTCAAGGGCTTTGAGTTCGCGTCCGTGAAGCGATTTTGAGGAGATGAAGCCCGTGTCGGGATCAACATATTTAGTCAGATCGTATTTATTACCCTTGCAGTCGCGGATATAGCAGACAAGGTCTACCGGATTGAAATGTGTGGCTCTCTTCATCATGCCTACATAGTCGCTGTTGGACATGTCGATCTGCGAACTTTCCAGAATCTGTGGTGAGTAGGAACCATCGCTGTTGCGTGCTATATAAGGACCGCCGCCGGGCTCTCCTTCGTTGCGTACCATTCCGCACACTCGCAGCGGACGGTCGAATTTATGTTTGAGATACAATGCCAGTTCGGTCTGATCCATCTTTGACACACGTTCGTCACTTATGCAAAGTGTGTTCTGCATGAACTGCACCATGCGATCCAGATCGGCGGATGTGTAGTTCCCTTTTTCAAGCATATCCATGTAGAGGGCGATTCGGTCATGCACCTGAATGAGCACACCGGCTATCACCTTTTTATATACTACTGTGGCAGAGCGGAAATTGTCGGGAACCACGTTGTCGATATTCTTTATGAACACAACCTCAGAGTCTATATCATTGAGATTCTGAATAAGCGCACCGTGACCACCGGGACGGAACACCAGTTCATCATTTTCGCGGAAGGGTGTGTTGTCAGCATTGACCGCTATGGTATCGGTGCTGGGTTTCTGCTCGCTGAGCGAAACGTTTATCTTCACTCCATGCTCTTTTTCGAGTGATGGTGCAACGGAGGCTATCTTATCAAGGAACATCTGACGGTGGTTGCCTGAAACGGTGAAATGGAGGTTAACCTTTCCATCGGCACATTTGGCTGTCTGCACACCTTCCACCATCTGTTCCTCCAGCGGAGTACGGGTAGAGCCATCGGAATAAGCATGGAATGTCAGCAGACCTTTCGGCAGGCTACCGTAATTCATACCCTCAGGAAGTATGATGGCGGCGATGACCTTGCGTGTATCCCCTTCTGCAAGCATCTGCTTGACATCCTTGCCGTAGAGTTTTTTAACGACAGCGTCAAGTTCAGCATAGAAGGCTAATTTTTCAATATCCTTAACCAGTTTATCAACATCTGATCCGGGTGCAGGAGTGTCCGTGTCACCGTCGACGAAGGCAAAAAGAGATTTGAACATACGCGAGGCCGCACCTGAAGCAGGCACGAATTTGGTCACCTCTCCCCCATTTGCCAGATAGGCGTACCATCTGGCTTTGGCCTGTTCGATGGCTTCGGTGTCAAGCACCTGAATACCGTCGCCGGGGCGGGCAGCCCCTTTCAGTTCGAGGAACGGGAAACCGGACTCGAAGCGTCCGAGTTGCTGTTTCACGTCCTTTTCCGCTATACCTTTTGCGGCGAGTGTCTGTTTGTCGTGTTCTGTTATCATTTTTTCATGTTTATGTTAGATTCGTGTTTTCTTTTCATAGGTTACTTTATAACACCGTCAGCGTCCCATCTGTTTGAGCAGATTGTAAGATTCCACCACACCTAATTCGCCGGCTTTGGACAGGTCGTTTATACCTTTCTCTCTCTGCCCCAACTGAAGGTAGACGAAACCACGGTTATAATACGCCTCACCCATGTCTGGTTTCAGTTCGATGGTGCGTGTAAAATTCTGCAATGCCTGTGTAAGGTCGCCTGTCTGGGCGAGCATCACACCTTTATTATAATACGCGAAGGGCATACGCGGTGACAGTTCAATCAGTTTGTCATAATCCTGAAGCACCTTATCCATTTCGGCACGCAGGCGGGCGTTAGCCAGAGCGAACGATTCGCGGCTGTCTGCATTGACCGGGTGTGTGTCACGGTCGGCGATAGCCTGGCGGTAGCGGGCCACGGCACGCATAAGATAAGCCGGAGCCAGGTCGGGTGTCAGTTCTATGGCTCGGTTGAAATCCTCTATCGCCTTGCCATAATTATGTATCGAAATAAAATCCATGGCACGTCCGAAATAGTCGATTGACCTGGGGGCGTGGGTGGAGATGTAGGAGTTGTAGTATTCAATGGAATTGAAATGTTCACGGATATCCGATTCATCATCCACGGTGTTTTCAGCATCGGTGACAAGCAGCATGCGGCGCAACATTCGTGTGGCATTGATATCATCCACCTCTTTAATATAATAAGGAGTCTCCTTCAACTGATTAGTCGATGCATAGTAGGAGATGGTGAAGGGAGGGCTGATTTTGGCCTGTACCCTATGGTCCTGCACACGTCCTCGAATTGATTTGTTGTTATATTCCTGATCCACGTTATGCTCGTTCTCGATGGTGAGCAGTGTCGAGAAACGGCTACGGGTCAGTTCTTCGGGGTCGGAAGGTTTGGGGTTCTCATTGTTAGCCTCACCGCTGTTGTTCTGTTGATGCGAAGCCGCTATTTTGTCTATATTCTTTGACAAAGCCATTGCCGCACGATAGTCAGCCTCGGCATGGCGTTTGTCCCCCATTTTGTCGTAGATCTGGAAACGGGTGAGCAGTGCGCCGTCATAGTCCGGAAACGCCTCGACCACACGGTCTATATCGGCAAGAGCCTTTTTGTAATCGCCTGTTTCGCTATAAAGCATGGATCGGTTAAAGAGCGCACGGTAGTCATTCGGATCCAACTGGATCACCCTGCTGAAGTCGGCAATAGCCTTGTCATTGTCATGCACCTCTGCGCGCAGCAGACCACGGTTGAAGTAGGCTATATTGTTGGTAGGATCCAGCCCTATCGCATAGTCATAGTCAGCCATGGCACCGAAATAGTCGTCGAGGTTATATCGCAGGAATGCCCTGTTGATAAAGAAGCCGGCGAATTTGGGTTGTAATTTGATAGCCTCGTTCATATCCTCGAGGGCCTGTGCATAGTTCTGCTCCTTTTTGATTGATATGTCGGCGCGGAGCACGTAGGCGTTGACAAGGTTTTTGTTGATCGATGTCGCGCGGTCCAGGTCGGCTATGGCAGCCACGGTGTCGCCGGTGAGAATATTCAGTCGGGCGCGACCGACGTAGGCATTATCGTAGTTGGGATATTTTTTCAGCAGTTCGGTGAAGGTGTTGCGCGAGGCATCGTAATCTTCCATTTCCTGCTCCGCTATCGCCTTGTTCAGCATCAGTCCGCGGTTGTAGGGGAGCAGTTCGAGAGCCTTGTTATAGTCGGCCACCGATTCGGCGTAGCGACCCATGTTCTGACGTGCCACACCCCTCACCTCGTAAGCATCGGTGATGAACGGATTGCGCTCGATGGCTGCTGTGGCATCAGCCTCCGCACCTTGAAAGTCCTCTAAGTTCAGTTTGGCTATCGAACGGAAAAAATATGGCTGGGCAAGATAGGGTTTAGCCTTGATAACCTGATTGAAATACTGAATCGAGAGCATATAATCCTCGAAATAGAGCGCGTTTTGCCCCACACGAAGCACCTGCTCCGTATTGATCTGAGCCCGGCAGCCTATGATGGATGCGAGCAAGAACAGAAGTATGCCGAGTTTTCTTTTCACTTTTCGTCAGGGAACTTGTTTGGGAACTGTAATTCTACCGGAGGACGGCGCATGGCCCGCACAATCATTATCACACCGAGAATGATGAACGGCACACTGAGCAGTTGCCCCATATTGAGAATCATGTCACGCTCAAACTCCTCCTGCGGGTTCTTGATGAACTCTATGAGGAACCGGCATGAGAATAGCACGGTCAGAAAGACTCCGAAAATCAGACCGGGACGGCGCTCGGCATTGCGCTTCCAGTACATCCACATCAGCAGTCCGAACAGTGCCAGATAGCAGAGCGACTCATAAATCTGGGTAGGATGACACCCCTGACCCTCATAGAAGGCATGCCACTCACGCGAGCGCACGAACATAAAGCCCCAGGGAAGGTCGGTGGCATGACCGAAAATCTCGGAGTTCATCAGATTGCCGAAGCGTATCAACGCCCCCACCAATGCTATGGGAATCACAAGACGGTCAAAAGTCCAGAGGGGACTGCGTTTGGTAGTGAACCATGAGAAACAGAACACTCCGGCAATGACACCGATGGTGCCACCATGACTGGCGAGCCCCCCTTCCCACACCCGGATAATCTCCTCAGGGTGCATGCTGTAGTAATCCCATGCGTAGAAAAACACATGCCCCAGGCGTGCGCCTATCACAGTGCCGGCCATAACCCACAGCAGTAACAACCCGAGCCATCGCTCCGGCGCTCCCTCATGTTTGAATATACGTTCCTCTATCTTGTAGCCGACGAGGAAACCTATGGCGAACATCAGCCCGTACCATCGGATCGATATGAACGAATCTATCAATTCAGGGTTGACATCCCAGACTATTGCATTATGTAACATTGCTCATTAATATAAATGTTCAAGCACAAAATTACTCAAAATAATCCAACCCGAAACAGATTGGAATGATATTTTTTCAAAAAAAGTCGTAATTTGTACACTTCAGGCAATGTGAATATTCCAAATTTTAGTTACATTTGCATAATTTTTCAACAACCAGTCATGTTTCCGATATTAAAATTCAATACAATTTACAAATCGGTCCTTTGGGGAGGCACCCGTATCGCCGACTTCAAAGGAGTTGCTTCGCAGGGTTCCACCATAGGTGAATCATGGGAAGTAAGCCCCATCGAAGGGTATGAGTCAGTTGTTGCGGACGGTCAGTATAAAGGCACTCCCCTGTCAGCCATCCTCGCCGGTCACGGCAAGGAAATAATGGGAGAAAGACTACATAAACAATACGGGAACAATTTCCCGCTTCTGGTAAAATTCATTGATTCAGCACAGGATTTGTCGATACAGGTTCATCCTGACGACCAACTGGCGGCACGTCGCCATGACGGTCCGGGAAAAATAGAGATGTGGTACTCTTTATCACCTTCCCCGTCAGCCTACCTCTATGCCGGTTTCGCCAAGCCTGTCACACCTGAATCATTTATTGACGCCGTAAACAACGGAGAAATTGTCAATATGCTGAAACGCTTCACCCCTCGCGAAGGGGACGTGTTCCTGCTCCCTCCCGGATGCATCCATGCCCTTGGAGCCGGCAACTTCGTGCTTGAAGTGCAGCAGGCAAGCGATGTCACGTACCGCATTTTTGACTATAACCGCCGCGACGCCGAAGGTAATCTCCGGTCTCTGCATGTGGAAGAGAGCATCGAAGCGATCAAATATGATCTGAAGCAACGCGATGCACGCAACATTCCCGCCATCGAAGGAAAAGAGATCATCCTGGAGGATTGTCCGCAGTTTACATCAACAATAATAAAGGTGAACGGACACCATGTACTCGACATGGAAAGGCGTGACTCCTTCACGATAGTGATTGCCACCAAGGGAAACCTGACACTGACCGCACCTGACGGTTCAACACACCCGTTGCCTCAGGGCCACACGCTGCTCATCCCCGCTGTCATGCCTAAAGTGGCAGTCGATGGCAATGGTGATCTGGTCACCGTGTTCATCAAATAACGGTGTCTGCGCTTGCATTTCTCCTCCTTATTCCGTAACTTTGCAATGATGAATAATATTTTCAGCCACATAGAATATCTGCTTTATAGCCACGATTGCGTCATCGTGCCTCATCTCGGTGCGTTCGTGGTGCGTCATATTCCGGCTGAATATCATGCAGCATCATCAACCTTCCTGCCCCCTCGGCGTCAGATACTTTTCAACCCTGAACTGACTCATTCCGATGGTCTCTTGGCTGCATCGGTAGCACGCAGAAACCGCATAAGTTATGAGCAGGGCGCAGCCGTGGTTGCCGATGAAGTATCCAAAATCAAAACCGAACTTTCGCAGCCTGAAGGTCGTTGCAGCGCAGGGTCATTAGGTATTTTCATGCGCCTCCCCCACGGTGCGATAACCTTTGAGCCCTCACGCCGATTCTTTGACACACCGGTGCTGTTCGGACTTCCGGAAATAGAGGTATCGACGGTTGAACAGCGTGAGGCAGCACTGCAACCGGTACGCAAGTCACGAACGTTGACCTTCCCCGGATTCATGCGTGTGGCAGCCTCCATTATACTTCTCATTATAATAGGCTTCCTGACCACAACCCCGGTGACTGTCAATGAAAACGAGTTACACATGGCTTCGCTGGCTCTCCCCGGAATAACGATGCCGTCACAAGAATCAAACGAAGTGAAACCGATCGAGATTTCACTCAATATAGCCATGCCGACCGATTCCGTGTCGTCACACTCTGTCATTTCACCGACAGAATTGTCACGCAGAAACGCCGGCATCAGATTTGACGATGCCGACCCATATTACCTGGTTGTGGCATCGAGCGAGTCCGCGACCCGTGCTCGAATATTCATGGGCCTGCATCCCGACGTACACCTTGAAACCGTAAACAACAATGGCAACATACGCGTCATAGCCGCCACAGGTGAGTCGCCGCAGGCATTGCGTGACCTCCATAGTGAGAAACTGGCGGAAGAATTTCCCGATGCCTGGCCTTGCCACAGATAATACCCCTTAAAAACTGAAACTGTCATGGATAACTTTCACAACCTTTGCATCAATCGTCGCTCCATCCGAAAATACACAGATCAGCCCATAAGTCCCGAGGATGTCAAAACAATCATTGAAGCCGGACTAATGGCTCCTACTTCGAAAAGCGCCCGTGCCTGGCAGTTCATTGTGATTGAGGACCGTGACATGATGGCACGTGTGGCCGAACTGAAACCCCAATATCAGACATCGCTAAAGACTGCTCCGCTGGCTATCGTTGTCGGCGTCGACACCACCCGCACCGACCCATGGATTGAAGATGCCTCGGTAGCAGCCACATTCATGCAACTCCAGGCCGCCGACTTAGGCTTAGGCTCATGCTGGGTGCAGGTTCGCGGACGCTACACTGCTGATGACACCCCCTCCGAAGATTATCTTCAGGAACTTTTAGGTATTCCCGAAACAGTGTCCATCGTTTGTGTGCTCACTTTCGGACATAAGGATGAAGAACGCCGACCCATTGACACCGACAAACTGCTCTGGGAAAACGTTCATATAGGAAAATGGTAAAACCGGAAAAGAATATTAAGATAGTAATTCTCGGTTCCGGAAACGTGGCGACACACATGGCCGCGGCACTCAACCGTGCGGCCCATGTCATCCAGATTTTTTCACCCACTCCCGAGCATGCCCGCCGACTGGCCTCCACCCTCAACGATTGCGAGGCGGTGTCGGAACTGTCGCAGATAAGGTTGGATGCCGACTTCTATATCGTTGCCGTCAAGGATGACGCTATCTCTGAAATAGCCGACAATATTCCGGCAACCGGAGAGGATGCAGTGTGGGCACACACCTCAGGGTCAGTACCGGCAGACGTTTTCAAGGGTAAATGCCGCAACTACGGTGTATTTTACCCTTTGCAGACATTCAACCGGCTGACAGAAGTGGAGTTTGCCAAAGTGCCCATGCTTATTGAAGGTGACACTCCGGCAACCGTCAAACGGCTTTTCAATCTGGCTGAGCAGGTAAGCGCCAACGTGCGCTATGCCGACTCCACCGACCGCAAACTTTTTCACCTGGCAGCAGTTTTCGCATGCAACTTCGCCAACCGTATGTGGGCCATCTCCGACGATATCCTCCGTTCACGCGGATTTGACCTGACACTGCTTGAACCACTGTTGAGAATGACACTCAACAATGCCCTGTCATCACGTCCAGACGCAGTCCAGACCGGCCCGGCACGACGCCATGACACGGAAATAATCGCCGACCATATATCACGCCTGCCGGACGATTATGCAGAAATCTACCGTATCGTTTCAGAAAACATTTCCAACGCCTACCCAAATGAGCAGAATTGATTATCCATTGACCGACATACGCGCCATCGCATTCGATGTTGACGGCGTTCTCTCCCCCTCTACCATCCCCCTTGGTCCTGACGGGACTCCGTCACGCATGGTCAACATCAAGGATGGCTATGCCCTTCAACTTGCCGTGAAACATGGCTACAGGATTGCCATTATCACCGGGGCTGACTCTGAGGCTATCAAGGTACGTTTCAACGGATTAGGCATCACCGATATTATCCTTAAAGCATCGCATAAACTACCCATACTGAAACAGTGGATGGAGGAAAATTCGCTGGAACCCCACCAGGTGGCATTCGTGGGTGATGACATCCCCGACATGGAATGTATGCGTCACGTAGGGTTATCCGTGGCTCCGCGCGATGCAGCGGAGGATATACTCGGCATAGCACGCTACATCTCACCCCGCGACGGCGGATATGGAGTGGCACGTGATTTGCTTGAACAGATCATGCGTGCCAAAGGGGAGTGGTTGCAATCAGAAAAAGCATTCGGATGGTAAAACCCGACAACTATGTATAAACCTCTGACAAACAGAAAAATATATCTGGCGAGTGCATCGCCCCGCCGACGTCAGTTGCTTGCCGCGCTTGACGTTGACGTGAACCTCATACCTCCACGTGAAGTTGATGAGTCATATCCCCACGACATCCCCGCCAAGTATGTGGCTGAGTATATATCACGCAAAAAAGCGGAAGCATACACCCACGACATAGAGCCCGGCTCAGTTGTCATCACTGCCGACACGGTGGTAATCTGCGACGGCCGGGTATTGGGCAAACCACACGGCGGACCGGAAGCGGCGCGTGACATGCTCCGTTCCCTCTCAGGCAAGGAACACCAGGTTATCACGGGTGTCACACTGACCACCGCCGAACATGGAATGACAAGTTTCTCAACCACTACCCGCGTGTGGTTCAAACCTCTTTCCGAGGAGGAAATCGACTACTATGTGGAAAAATATCACCCCTCGGACAAAGCCGGTGCCTACGGCATTCAGGAATGGATAGGCTACATAGGCATCCCCCGCATCGACGGTGATTACTACAACGTTATGGGGCTGCCGCTGCATGACCTCTTCATGATGCTATCAACACTAAACTAACACTATAATTCTAATGAAAAAACTGATTTTATCACTCGCTCTTGTTCTGGCTGCCATCACCGGAGCCTCAGCGGAAAATCCCAAACGCGAATTCCGCGGAGCCTGGATGCACACCGTTCACCAGGGTCAGTATTCCCGCCAGACAACCGAACAGAACAAAGCCTATCTGCGTAATCAACTCGACTCACTTCAGGCTGCCGGTGTAAATGCCATTCTTTGGCAGGTGCGTCCTTCAGCCGATGCTCTCTATGAATCAAAGTTAGAGCCCTGGAGCCGTTTCCTTTCAGGTAAAGCAGGCGTGGCTCCCACTCCCTACTGGGATCCCCTCCAGTTCATGATTGAAGAGTCACACAAACGCGGCATGGAACTCCACGCATGGCTCAACCCCTACCGCGTGACAACATCACCCAAGGAAGTGCTTCCCAAAAATCACATCTACTATCAGCACCCCGAACGTTTCGTGATGTATGACAACAAGGTTTACTTCGACCCCGCGCTTCCCGAAAACCGCGAGTTCATTGAAAACGTGGTTGACGACATCATCACCCGCTACGACGTCGACGGAATCCACATGGATGACTACTTCTACCCCTACCCCGTAGCCGGAAAAGATTTCCCCGATGACAAATCCTATGCCAAATATGGCAACGGAATGGATCGTGGCGACTGGCGCCGTCAGAACGTGGACCAACTCATTGAAGGACTCCATAAACTTATCTCCGAGAAAAAACCTTGGATACGTTTCGGTGTCAGCCCCTTCGGTATATGGCGCAACAAGAAATCCGACCCCCGTGGCTCCGATACCAACGGCCTGCAGAACTACGATGCCCTCTACGCCGACGTACTCCTCTGGACAAAAAACGGCTGGGTTGACTACATGCTTCCCCAGTTATATTGGGAACTTGAGCACAAAGCGGCTTCTTCGCTGATACTGGTTGACTGGTGGAACAACAACGCCAACGGACGTCACATGTACATCGGTCAGGATGTCAACAAAACAATGCAGAAACCCGACCTTGCACCTTCAAAAGAAAAGACTCAACTCCGCCACAAAATCGAACTTACCCGTAAAGCCAAAAACATTCAGGGTAACTGCTGGTGGCCCGGCTACTCCATCACTCGCAACATAGGCGGTGTGGCTGACTCCCTGGCTAAAGACCTGCAGAGCACCATCGCAATTCCCCCCACATACCCCTGGATCTCACAGGAGGTTCCCGCCAAAGTTAAAGGTGTGAAAATCAAAAACGGCGTGCTTTCATGGAATGCTCCCGCCACAGAGGGCAAAGTCAACGACGTAAACCGCTACGTGGTTTACTGCTCGGCTGAAAACAACCCTGCTCAGGCTGTTGCCGACCCTGCCAACATCGTTGCCATCACTTACGACAGCGAGTTCACCCTCCCCTCCAAGAAAGGCTACTACTTCGTGACCGCACTCAACCGTGTAAACAACGAGTCAGAGCCCTCAATGGCTGTAAAAAACAAATAAATGGTCTCTGTCATCGTACCCGTATATAACGCTCAGAACTATCTCGAGGATGCCATAAACAGCATCCTCGGGCAAACTGAGTGTGACCTGGAACTTATCCTTGTTGACGACGGGTCGACTGACGATTCACTGAAAATATGCAATGCCGCCGCAAAAAAAGATAACCGCGTGGTTATCCTAACCACTCCCCACGCCGGAGTATCAGCGGCACGTAACGCCGGCATTGACATCAGCAAAGGTGAGTTCATCACCTTTGTGGATGCCGACGATATGCTCAACCCCCGCTTTCTTGAAATATTACTGACCGATTGCAACGCTACCGATGAAATAAGCATGGCCTATCAATCACAAGTGCCGGCTGAGGCGATGCAGACACCGTCGGCTGACAGTTGTAAAAAAATCACTCTCTCAGGCATCAAGGCTGCTGAAGAATCTCTTTATCAGAAAGTTATACTTAATTCACCTTGGGGTAAAATCTACAGCCGGGGACTGTTTTTCAATCCGGACCTGCGTTTCCGACGCGGCATCCGCTTCGAGGATCTTGAGATAGCCACCCCACTGCTTTGCCGGGCCTCGAAAGTGACCATTTTTCAGATGCCGCTCTACTTCTACCGCGACACCCCCGGGGGATTCATGAACAGTGACTCCGACTCCCGCACAGACTGCCTGACAGTAACAGCCGACACCGTGAAGTGGGCATCAATGAATGAGCCGTCACTCATCCCGGCGGCAATCAGCCGTCAGGTAAGTGCAGCCCTCCACATTTTCCGTTGGGTCAACACCCGACGTCCTGACCTGAAATCCATCGCTGCTGACTGCTACCGGACAATAGTGTCACACCGTCGGAAACTACTTTTCAACCCTAACGTAAGATTAAAAAACAAAGTGGCTCTCGCCGCTTCTTATCTTGGAGCCCCGGCCCTATCTTTTTTCAGCAGATTATCATGATTACAGTATCATTGGTCACATATAACACTCCCGATAAAGAACTCAAGCAGTGCCTGGAATCGCTCCGGTCACCTCTTGTGGTCCGTATCTTTGTGGTCGATAACTCGTCATCATCCCACACCGAGCAGTTATGCCGGAACTATGAAAAGATAGAGTATATTCCCAACACCAACACCGGCTACGGCTCGGCACACAACATCGCCATCAGAAAAGCATTTGAAACAGGTGCCGAATACCATCTGATACTCAACACCGACGTATATTTCAACCCCGATATTCTCGGCACGCTCACGGACTATCTCGACAAAAATCCCGACGTTGGTCAGGTGCAACCAAAATTATATTACCCTAACGGATCACTTCAGTACTCCGTGCGCATGCTCCCCTCCCCCTTTGATGTTTTCGCCCGCCGATTCATCCCCTCGTCATTGGTCGAACACCGCACCCGCCGTTACATTCTCTCTGACTTGGACCATTCCGTGATACAGAATGTTCCGTTCCACCAGGGTTCATTCATGCTTATCCGCACCGACGTACTCAAAGAAATAGGGCTGTTTGACGAACGATTCTTCCTTTACACCGAAGATATTGACCTTACCCGCCGAATCCACGCACGTTATAAAACCATTTACTACCCCTACGTAACAGCGGTGCATCACCACCGTCAGGAATCATATAAAAACTTCCGGCTGATGCTCGTCCACTCCCGCAACATGATTCGCTACTTCAACAAATGGGGTTGGTTCTTTGACAAACAGCGCAAGGAGTGGAACGCCCGCCTGGATGCTCTGATCAAAAAATCCAAATAAGAAAAAAGATGCTGTGTCAAAATAGGCGCAGCCAAGCCATATACAGGATTATGCGGCTGCTCCATGGAGCAGCCCTACAGGGCTAATACATTGATTATCAAGAGTGTAGGGATGCTCCCTGGAGCATCCGCCGAATATACATCACTGTCCATAAACGTACAACACATAAAAAAATAGGCTGCATCAAATTTTTGACACAGCCCTAATATTATCATATTTCAGATTAAATTGCTTTAATCCTCATCACTTCCATCATGATAGTTAACACCTGCAGGTGGCAGAGTGCGATGCAAGGCTACTGAAGCCACAATACCGGAGAGGAGTGAACCTACAACGATACCCAACTTGGCATGATTGAGTAGTTCCGCAGCCGCGGGTGTACCGAACGAAAGGTTGGAGATAAACAGTGACACTGTGAAACCAACACCACCTAAAACGGCTATTGAGGCCAGCATCTTCCAGTTGGTGTGTTCAGGCATCGGCGCAAGATGGAACTTCACCGCCAACCATGAGAAACAGAATATACCGACGAACTTACCGATGAACAGACCGGCGATAATGGCAAGACTGACACCCTCGACAATAGTGGCCGGATCCATGTCAAGAAGGAATATGCCGGCGTTAGCGAATGCGAACAGCGGAATGATAAAATAATTCACCACGGGGTGAAGCGTATCCTCCAGATCCTGCAACGGTGAGATAACCTTATCGGAAGCCGATTCCACCTCCTTCAGCCAGTCCATCTGATCCTTATTGAGAATGGTTCGCTGAGACAGCAGATCATCATCCTCGGCATTAAAATTGGATATGGCACTACGTATTTTCTGCACATACTTCTTGGGAGCATAAACCGGTGTGGCCGGCACGGCAAAGGCAACAAGAACACCGGCTATAGTGGGATGTATTCCGGAATTAAGGAACAGGAACCACACCACGCCACCGATAAGGAAATAGAATGCCTTGCTCTGAATCTGGAAATGACCGCCAAGATAGAGCAACACCAGCAGCGCCAGTCCGTAAAGAATGAACATGTAATCGATATGGGTGGAGTAAAATGCCGCAATCATGATGATACCGCCGATATCATCCACCACAGCCAGTGTGGTCAGGAATATTTTCAGCGACAGCGGCACACGCGATCCAAGCAAAGCCAGGATGCCGAGCGAGAAAGCGATATCCGTCGACATCGGTATAGCAAAACCGTTGGAGTAATCCGTGCCGTGTGACAGGATCAGGTAAAGCACCGCCGGGATAACCATACCGCCGATAGCGGCTATGATAGGGAGCAAAGCCTTACGTATTGACGACAATTCGCCGACAAGCACCTCGCGCTTAATCTCCAGACCGATAGAAAAAAAGAACACCGCCATCAGCGCATCATTGATAAACTCAAGCAACGTCATCGGGTGACCGCCATGCGAGAAAATATTGAATGAGCCCAACTGCAGATGTATGGTCTGGTTCCAGAAATTGAAATAACTTTGATTGATGGCACTGATATTGGCCACAACCAGAGCAAGCACCGTAGCAAGGATAAGCACATTACCGCCCGATGCATGATGTTTCAGGGCCTGACGGGCCGCATAAAACACCTTGTGAGGTTTCTTCTCCTCATCTTTAACTATTGTCTTTCCCATAATTCTTAATTATAAGTAGTTGTCGTGAAGTGTCGGCTTTCCGGTGTCGACCCTTTAAATAGATAACATCTCCCTCAACAAAATGTTTCGCACAATTTTTTTAATGCAAACTTTTTTCGGGTTCAAAAACTTTCATTAACTTTGTATCCCGTATATGAAGTACGGATTTGACAATAACAAGTATCTGAAGATTCAGTCGGAACATATCCGCGAACGAATCTCTAAGTTTGGCAACAAACTTTATCTCGAATTAGGTGGTAAACTCTTTGACGATTATCACGCCAGCAGAGTGCTGCCCGGTTTTCAACCTGACTCTAAACTCCGAATGCTGAAGCAACTGGCTGACACAGCGGAGATTATTATAGTCATCAGTGCCCTCGACATTGAAAAGAACAAGATTCGCCATGACCTGGGAATCACCTACGATGCCGATGTGGTCCGTTTGCGCAACGAGTTTGAGAACCGCGGCTTCATGGTCAGCAGCGTTGTTGTCACACACTACAACGGTCAGAAAAGTGCCGACGCCTTCCGTGCCCGCATGGAACGCATGGGGGTGAAAACTTACTACCACTATCTCATAGACGGCTATCCCACTAACGTTAACCTGATTGTTTCCGACGAAGGTTTCGGACGCAACGACTATGTCGAGACATCACGTCCCCTGGTTATTGTCACCGCTCCCGGTCCGGGCAGCGGCAAAATGGCGGTTTGCCTCAGCCAACTCTATAATGAGCATAAGCGGGGCGTGGAAGCCGGATATGCCAAATTCGAGACCTTCCCCGTATGGAATCTCCCCCTGAAGCATCCTGTCAACATTGCCTACGAGGCCGCCACCGCCGACCTCAACGACATCAACATGATTGACCCCTTCCATCTGGAGGCTTACAACAAAACCGCCATCAATTATAACCGCGACATTGAAATTTTCCCTGTTCTGAACGCTATCTTTGAGGGTATTTACGGACAGAACCCCTACAAGTCGCCCACCGACATGGGTGTGAACATGGTAGGTTTCTGCATTTCCGATGACGATGTATGCTGCCAGGCGTCCAATAATGAGATAATCCGCCGTTACTTTACCGCCGTTAACAATCTGGCGAAGAATGACGGCAACGACAAGGAGGTCAACAAGATTGCGCTGCTGTTCAACCAGGCTAAGATAGATGTTTCATATCGCCGCACAGTGGCCGTAGCACGTCAGCGGGCCGAGATGTCAGGCAATGCTGCCGCTGCCATTGAAATCGCCGACGGCACCATCATCACTGCCGAAGCAGGTGAACTGTTAGGCTCATCAGCAGCACTGATTCTCAACGCCCTGAAACATCTGGCAGGGATAGACCATGACGTCAAACTGATTCCTCAGGGTATCATCGAACCTATCCAGCACACCAAGATAGAGTATCTGCGCAGCCGCAACCCGCGTCTGCACACCGACGAGGTCATCCTCGCCCTGTCAGTGCTTTCTCCCCATGACCCTATGTGCAAGGCTGCCCTGGAGCAACTCCCCAACCTTTTCGGCTGTCAGGTTCACTCAACGGTTATGCTCGGTGAGGTAGACCATAAGATATTCAAAAAATTAGGTGTAGGACTGACCTGTGACCCCAATACCGACTGATATGGCACTCTCCCTCCAGGATGATATTCGCAACGCCGTTGAGGTTCTCCGCAACGGCGGTGTGATTCTATACCCTACCGACACCGTCTGGGGATTAGGATGTGACGCCACACGCCCCGAGGCTGTGAAACGTATCTTTGAAATAAAAAAACGTGCCGACAGCAAGGCCCTCATACTTCTGGTTGGAAACGAAGGCACGCTGCAACGCTATGTCAACGACATCCCCGAAGTAGCCTGGGAACTGATTGAGGCAGCCGTCAATCCTTTAACCATTATCTATGACCATCCAACCGGAATAGCCCCCGAGGCAACCGCCCCCGACGGTTCGGCGGGATTCCGCATCACCTCCGAGACTGTGTCGCAGCGTCTGTGCAACGCATTCCGGAAACCTCTCATTTCAACATCGGCCAACATCAGCGGCAAACCTACTCCACGCTTCTTCGCCGAAATAGACCCCGCCGTTATTGAAGCCGTTGACTACGTCATGGCTGCACGTCGCGACGACTCCAACCCCGCCAGCCCATCATCCATCATCAAGGTGAGCGACGGCGGACTGTTCAAAATCATACGATAACATCATTAACTCTCCAATACCGCAAGAATATGCCTGAATCCGCTCCCTCCGCAACAGAATCCACCCGTATGCAGGACCTTTGGCTGAGATTTCTCCTTTGGCGTGAACGCCACATCAAGGAGAAAACCTTCGTCATTGTTCTGGCTCTGCTCACAGGTATTTTCGGAGGATTCATGGCTCTTCTTCTCAAATTCCTGATCCATTTCATATCCTCGCTCCTGTCAAAGGGGATAAACATCACGGAAGCCAACTACCTCTACCTGATTTATCCCGTTGTGGGTATTCTGCTCTGCACCATTTTCGTGAAATTCTGGGTCAAGGATAACATCTCGCACGGTGTGACCCGCGTTCTGTATGCCATATCGCAGAACAAATCGCGACTCAAGCCTCATAACATCTACACCTCCGTTGTTGCAAGTTCGGTAACCATAGGGTTCGGCGGATCGGTGGGTGCCGAAGGTCCTATCGTGGCCACTGGGGCAGCCATAGGCTCCAATCTGGGTCAACTTTTCAAGATGTCTCCCCGAATCCTGATGATACTCGTGGGATGTGGAGCCGCCGCCGGTATTGCCGGAATCTTCAAAGCCCCCATAGCGGGGATGCTTTTCACGCTTGAGGTGCTGATGCTTGACCTGACCACAGTGTCGGTGATGCCCCTTATCATCTCCTCTGTCACCGCCGCCACCATAGCCTACATCTTCACCGGCTACGACGTTGAATTCCACTTTGTTCAGAGCGACATATTCACCATGGGGCGCATCCCGTTCGTGATACTGTTAGGCGTGTTCTGCGGTCTTGTCTCGGCCTATTTCACGCGCGTCATGATGATGATGGAACGGTTCTTCGGAAAGATTATCAAGCGGCAGTGGCAACGCACCGTGTCAGGGGGTGTCATACTGGCCATTCTAATCTTCCTTTTCCCTCCCCTTTACGGTGAAGGATATGCCTCCATCAACGATCTTTTGGGAAGCGATCCGGGAGCCATCGTTGACAGTTCGCTGTTCTACTCCGATGCTTCCAACAACCATTTCATACTCACCTTCATCGGATGCATTATCCTGTTCAAAGGATTCGCCACATCGGCCACCAACGGTGCCGGAGGTGTGGGCGGTACGTTCGCACCCTCGCTCTACGTGGGGTGCATGGCAGGCTTCTTCTTCGCCTTTCTCATCAATAACTACATGGGGTTCGACATGCAGTTGTCAACCAAAAACTTCGCACTGATGGGTATGGCAGGGGTCATGGCAGGGGTCATGCACGCCCCTCTGATGGCAATCTTCCTCACGGCCGAAATGACCGGAGGCTACGAACTGTTCCTCCCGCTGCTTATTGTGTCGGCCATATCCTACGGCACAATCAAGTTCTTCGAGCCTTACAGCATCTACACCATGCGTCTGGCGCAGAAAGGTGAACTGCTCACCCACCACAAGGATAAAGCCGTGCTGACACTCCTGAAGATGGACAGCGTCATCGAGCAGGATTTCATCAGCGTTCACCCCGACATGAGTCTGAAACAGATGGTCGAGGTTATTTCCCGCAGCAACCGCAACCTGTTTCCGGTGGTGGATAACGACGGCACACTCCTTGGCATAGTTCTCCTTGATGACATCCGCAACATCATGTTCCGCCCTGACCTCTACCGCAAGATGTTCGTACGCCGGTTCATGAGTATGCCCCCTGCAAAAATCGAGGTGGGTCAGCAGATGGAAGCCGTCATGAAAACCTTCGACGACACCGGCGCCTGGAACCTCCCTGTGGTGGAAAACGGCAAATATGTCGGATTCGTGTCAAAATCAAAAATCTTCAACTCCTATCGCCGCGTGCTCCGTCATTATTCCGACGATTGATCTCCTAAACCTTCAACCTTATGACTATCGCACTTATCATTCTTGGCATCGTACTGATTGCCACTCTTCTGTTTATCAATACTCTATATAAGAAATCGTCCCTTACAGCCCGTCAGTTTGCCGACACTGAGTCGGAAAACAAAGTGCTGCAGGAGCGTCTGCGCATGGCTCAGGATGAACAGCAACGCAATGCCACTGACAACGCGGCTACAATAAAACGGCTCACTGATGAAAACAACTCGCTGCGCGACCAGTTGGCCGATTCCGATGCCGAAAACAAAGTTCTGCAGGAACGAATACGCCTGTCGGAAATCGAGCAGCAGCGTATATTGAAGGAGAATGAACTACGTTTCAAGAACCTCTCAAACGAAATTCTGACGCAACAGACCACTCTGTTCAAATCACAGCAGGAGTCACGCCTGCAGGAGATACTCACCCCGCTGCAGCAGAATCTGGCAAACTTTCACAAGACATTGTCGGAAAACTTCTCACTTGAAGCACGCGAGCGTGTGGCCTTAGGTGTACGCATCGATGAACTGCGCCAACTGCAGCAGTCAATAGGGAAAGAAGCACGTGAACTGACCACTGCCCTGCGTGGCAACTCCAAGATACAGGGCGACTGGGGCGAGATGATTCTGGAATCGATTCTGGAGCGTTCCGGATTGGAGCGAGATGTGCACTATCAGGTACAGATGACACGCCAGGAAGGGCAGACCATAACCAATGAGGAGGGGAGCAACCTTCGTCCCGACGTTGTGATAAACTACCCCGATGGGAAAAAAGTCATCATCGACTCCAAAGTGTCGCTCACAGCCTTTGTCCGACTGGTCAACGCAGTCACTCCCGAGGAGGAAGCGGAGCAGCGTATGGAGCATGTGCGCTCAGTAAGAAAGCATATCAAGGAACTTGCCGAGAAACGTTATCAGGACTATATTGGGGACACCGGCAAAGCGGATTTCGTGATGATGTTCATCCCCAACGAACCCGCATATATCGCTGCTATGCAAACAGATAACGACCTGTGGCAGTATGCTTTCGACCGACGTGTCATCATCCTCTCCCCCACCCATCTGCTTACCACCCTCAGTCTGGTAGCCCAGATGTGGCGTCAGGATAAAATCACGCGCAACATCATCGACATAGCCACAGAAAGCGGCAAGATGTACGACAAATTCGTTGCCTTCGTCGAGGATCTCCAGAAGATTGACAAAGCCCTCAACACCGCCCACGATGCCTACGCCAAGGCTCTCAACAAACTCTCCACCGGCACAGGCAACCTCGTCACACGTGCCGAAAAACTGAAAGGAATGGGTGCCAAGGCCTCCAAAAACCTCCCACCCATGCTCCAGCAAGGCGATAAAGAATAACCACCCACCCCTCAGGACAGGAGAGTTTTTGACAGGAGAACATTGTCAGAGTGTGGTTCGTTAGCCCTGTAGGGCTGCTCCACGGAGCAGCCGCCCGCGTTGTCAAAATATTTTTAACAGGAGAACAGGAGAAACAAAAGCAAGCCATCAACCGCCTGATTATCAACCCGTTTCACAAACCCCTGGGCGTCCGGCGGACGCCGACTATGAGTAGCCGGGTACGCCGGAGCGAAGCGGAGGCGTGCCCGGACAGCGTGCCCACAAAAATGGCGTGCCGAAAGGTACGCCGAGTGAATCACCCCGTGGAAAATAGAAAAATTAATTTTGAAGGAATATAAACACACAGATTTTTAGCATCGCGTCGCTTACAGTCACGGATTGTGACGGATTTTCACAGATTTTTATTCCGCATACACACAGATTCATAGCGATGCTACGCTCGCAACCACGAATTGAAAGGGATCTTCACGGAATTTTTCACGGCAAAATCCGTGCAAATCTTTCCCATCCGTGCATACGAGCGCAGCAAGTCACCCGTGTGTATGATTACGAAAAAGATCCGTGAAAATCCGTAAAAATTAGTGGAAACAAAGCGAAGCGAGTTAAAAAATCCGTGTGTTTAAAATCTCAATCAAATCCACAAACAGAATAATCTCCCCATAACAGGTGACCGCTCCACAGTGCAACCGCCACCATCTTGATAATCAACCCATTATCAACCCTCAACCCGTCACACCAACCCCGTAGGGCGGCTCCACGGAGCAGCCGCTACCACAACCCATGGGCGTCCGGCAAGGACGCCCATAGGTTTGTATTTTAACTGAAAATAAGGCCGTTGACACCCTGCATGTGATCTCCTGTTCTCCTGTCCAAAAACCCAAACCACCATTTACAATTCAAAACAAAACCACCATCATTCCAAACAAAATCAAATCATTTGCAAAAACCGCAATTAAATTTATTTTGCATAATCCAAAATAATAACTAAATTTGCAGAAACTACGGACTGACAATGAGGATTTACCTGATCATATTAGCCATCTTGCTACTGTTCACCGGCTGCCGACACACAGCCTCTGACCCCGCAATCCGACAAGCCGAACTGCTTGCCGACTCTTTGCCGCGCCGTGCTCTCTCCATCATTGACAGCATACCGGTGGAATCGCTCTCAGGTCACGACCTCTTTCTGCACCACTTCCTGAAAATCAAAACCGAGGACAAACTGTTCATAGTCCACCGCAACGACTCCCTGATCAAACCTGTACTCGACTACGCCGAGAACAACCGCCGCTCCGTGAACTATCCCGAAGTCCTCTACTATGCCGGACGAGTCTACTCAGATCTTGGTGATTACCCGGAAGCATTGAAGTATTATCATTTATCACTTAATGAATTAGCCAAAACAGAAAACCTTTCATTAGAGGCAAAAATCTTATCCAATATTTCGGGAGTTTATTACTCCTGCTATCTTTATGATGAAGCAGAAAATTATATTAACCGTTCTATCAGATTAGATTCAATATTAGGTGACTCGCTTAACCTGATATATGACATGACGGATCTTGCCAAAATATACTATTATAGGAAACGGTATGATAAAGCGTACCAAATGCACAACAAGATTATAGCATTATCCCAAAACAGTTTCCCCAAACTTGAAGCCGAACAATATGTGGATATGGCAAGAATAAAATTGCACCAAGGTCAACCTGATTCTGCAATGATCCTGATCGCACACTATATGAATAACGTGGAAAGCAGAGCAAAAAACAATGCAATTGCAACTGCTGCTGAAACTTATATGATTGCCGGAAAACCGGATTCCGCCTATCTCTATGCCACAAGATTAATTAAATCACCAACCTCAAATGCAAAATCACGAGGCTATATGGTGTTGTTGCATCCTTCATTATCCGCATTTACACCGAAAGATTCAATATATAATTACGCTTCAGCACTTGTAAGAAATGCAAGAAATACATTAAATCAAAATGGTTCTGAAAAGATATTTATTGAATCATCCAGGTTTAACTATGAAATCCAAAAAAGAGAAAGAGATTTAGCAGAGCAAAAATTTCAGAATCTAATAAAATGGTATGCTTTTGGTGTAATAGCATTGCTTATATTAGCGGTAGTCATATTAGTTTTACGTCTAAAAAACAAACAGCAGAAACTCAACTTGCTTAAAGCCGAAAAAGCCATCCATTCTCTTACCTCTAAACTATCCAAATACAAAGAGTTAGAAACACCTGACACTACTGACATTGAGCAAAAAACATCAATTAAAGCAAGTTTATTAAAACAAGCAGAAATCCTATCACAACAAGAGAATCAGGATTATATCAAGAATCTGCAAGCAGCAACTCCCATAGAATTATTGGAGATCCTTAATCAGAATAAACAAATTCCTCAAGCAGACAAAATCTGGGATCAGTTACTCAATATAATATTAGAAATTTCTCCAGGATTTAAATCAAACATGGAGATTCTGACCGATGGACAACTATCCCGCTCTGAACTTGAAATAGCCATATTGATTAAATATGGGCTTTCACTTTCTTCTATCACTAAGATTCTTGGTCGCTCAAAACAAGCCGTTCACTCACGCCGTCACAATTTAGGTAAAAAGATCTTTAATGACAACTTCAATGTCAAGGATGTTGATGCTCTTATCAAGGTCTTATAAATTTGACAATATTTTCTTTATTCGTTTGAATCTCCTCAAAAATAATAAGGAGCACGTAAAACATTGTTCATGCGTTCCCGCATGAGTAAATAACCTATGTTATATATCTCCTAATATAGTCTTTAGTCACCAACCAAATTTCAATTCCTCCAATAACATATTGGTGTATTAACACATCAACAATAACAGTACGTTTCAATATTAATTAGTCTGTTTTTATAACTATTTTAGTACTGATTTAGTACTGAAAGTAACATTTTAACATATCAGTACTAATTTCAGTACTAAATTATGATAAAACTTACATTTGAATGTTTTAACTTTGCTGCAAACAAAGAACTCTGCTTCGCTTCATATAATAATGAAGAGGACTTCGTAGATTTTCTGTTCTCATTAGAAGGAGGATACGTTATCCAATTTATCACAACTGATATAATATATGTTTACAAATAATTTTAAATTTTAAATGAGTATGAAAAAGCACTATTTTTTTATTTCACTTGCTGTTGCTGCAATGATGACCGCGTGCTCATCTGATGAGCCGGTTATTGATGAACCTACTGCTCCTGAAGAACCTATCGAAACTCCGGATATAGAACCTGATGAACCTGAATGGGATGTGTTTTCATTCTATCAATGGAATGACACTGAGAAAGCGATCCTGGCTGATTTCAGTCATTTCAGTTACGACATGATGGTTAAAGCGAATGAAATGACAGAAAGTGATTTCTGCTGTTCTCCTGTCAGTGCATCAATCTTCCTCAGTATGCTTGCTAATGCTGCTGATGGAGAATCGCGTGATGAAATTATGAAAGCCCTCTATGTTGATGATATTGAAGCCCTCAATGCTCTGAATAACAGATTGATGAACTACCTTTCCTACGAAGGCTGGGGAACAGCACTGAAAATTTCCAACAAATTCTGGGTTTCAGATCGTTATAATGTAACCGATGAATTCTCATCTGTTATTAAAAACGTGTTCAAAGGCTCTGTTGAATCCGTTGACTACTCTAATCCCTCCACCGTCCAGTCAATTAATAATTGGGCATTTGAAAGTACTAATGGTTTAATTCCATCCATTTTACCTTTTGATTGGACTAATTATATTAAAACCGAACTGACGGCTGCCAATGCTGTTTATTTCAAAGGAGAGTGGACTGATCCTTTCCTTCCCGGAGAAACTTGTTCTAAGATATTCCACGGAACAAAAGGTGACACTTATGTTAATATGATGCATCAGGAAGAATGTCTATGGTATTCTTCTGATGAACATTTTAAATATTTGCAAAAAATCAATCAATGTGGTTCTGGATGCCATTTTGAATTTTTCCTGCCATCAGAAGACATTTCTGTATCAGAGATGGTTGCATTGCTTACTCCGGAACGCCGTCACGCTCTTGAAAATAATGCAATAGAACTTCGGGTTGACTTATCTCTACCCGCTTATCAAAGTAAAAACGCTATTGCTCTCGGTGACATTATTAATGGTATGGGGGTTAACTTATCAGAAGTAAATTTATCCAAAATGGGACTGCCCACACTCCCTGTTAATATCCATCAAAAAACATCTCTCAAATGGGATGAAAGGGGTGCGGAGGCTGCTGTTCTTACAGATGGATGGGCTACTGATGGGGGTGATCACCCAAAGGGATATACAAAAATTGAATTTAACCGTCCTTTCATTTACATAATCCGTTACGCTTTTACCGATGTCATCCTGATGGCAGGTGTAGTCTCAAACATCTGATATTTATGACGGTCACCCAATAAGTAAAATATTAGGAATGATCAGTGCGGCAATCTTAACCGGGGTTGCCGCACTTTTTTTCATGCACGAAAATTGTCCTGGATAGCCAAAACCCTGATTATCAAGGTTATATAACTACTCCACGGAGCAGCCCCCCGCATTGCCAATATTTTTTAGACAGGAGAACAGGAGAACGAGGATAAGAATTACGTAATATATTGGCAGTAAGCAAATTACCTCACCCACAAACCCACTTCATCCGCCCTGTAGGGCTGCTCCACGGAGCAGCCGCCCGCATTGCCAATATTTTTCAGACAGGAGAACAGGAGAACGAGGACATGAATTACGTAATACATTGACTGTAACCAAATTATCTCACCAGCAAACCCACTTCATCCCCCCTGTAGGGCTGCTCCACGGAGCAGCCGCCATGCATGATAATCTACTG
>JAAVGE010000057.1 GCA_014800385.1 Bacteroidales bacterium | reverse complement strand
TTTGTTCCCACGAATTTTTACGGATTTTCACGGATCTTTTTCCTAATCTGACACACGGGTAACTTGCTGCGCTCGTATGCACGGATGGAAAAGATTTGCACGGATTTTGTCGTAAAAATTCCGTGAAAATCCCATTCAATTCGTGGTTGCGAGCGTAGCATCGCTATGAATCTGTGTGTATGCGGAAAAAAATCTGTGAAAATCCGTCCCAATCCGTGACCGCAAGCGAAGCGACGCTAACAATCCGTGTGTTTAATTTCCTTCATAATCAAATTTTATATTTATCCCGGGGTGATTCACTCGGCGTACCTGTCGGCACGCCCTTCCAACACTTCCGCCTTACCCCGCACGCTTCCGCTTCGCTGCAGCGTACGGGGTTACTCAAAATCGGCGTCCGTCCGGACGCCCATGGGCTAAAGACATCAAATTCCCTGTTTCTTCTTCCATACCCTGCTTCACTCGGCGTACCTTTCGGCACGCCCATCATGTGCTGTTTCTTTACCCCGCACGCTTCCGCTTCGCTGCAGCGTACGGGGTTACGCAAAATCGGCGTCCGGCGGACGCCCTGGGGCTGGTGATGGGCGTTGTGGTTGATGGTGGGAAGTGCTGTGTCAAAAATGTAGCCTGTAATTATAAAGTGTTGTACGTTCAGGGACAGTGATGTATATTCGGCGGATGCTCCAGGGAGCATCCCTACAATATTGACAATCAATGCATTAGCCCTGTAGGGCTGCTCCATGAAGCAGCCGCATAATCCTGTATACGGCGAGGCTTCGCCTATTTTGAAACACCCTCCTACGGGGTTGGTGAGAGGGGTGAGGGTTTTAGGGTTGTTCCGTCGAGGGTTAGGGTGCCTTCGTCGGCGAGTTGGCGCAGTGATTCTATGACGGATTGGGCGGTGGGGTGCGTCATGGGTGGCATGGTGGCAATAAATTCCTTTATTGTCATCGAGGGGTTATCTTCCAGTTGTTTCAGTATCAGGGGGCGTATCTGATCCTTGGTGTAGAGGGGGGTTCGAGGGGCTTGGCGGCGTTTTTCTCGGCAGAGGTCGCATTTGCCGCATGGCTCGGTGGCTTTCTCTCCAAAATAGTCGAGCATGCGGTTGACCCGGCACCCGGAGTTATCCCAGAAATATGCTCTGACGGCATCGGCACGTGCTGCCATACGCTTCTGCATATTTTCGTAGACGGTGAGGGGGATTCTGATATCTTTCGCTTCTTCGCGTGCGGTGGTGAAGTATATGTAGGGGGTGGTTCGGCGTGGCACGTAGTGGAGCACGTGCATACGTGCCAGCAGGAGGAGGTCCTCGTAGACCTCCTGTTGGGTCAGGCGCAGGGCCGTGGCTATGGTTGGCTCGGAGATGTATTCGTAGTCGGCAAAGATTCCGGTGTAGGCCCGGAGAATGATGTTGAATACCTGGGAGGCACGCTTGGGGAGTGTCAGCGAGTAGAGTTCCTCACGGGTCATCAGCATGATTATTCTGGAGCGGGTGTCATATTCGGTGACATACTCCAGATAGCCAGAGGCGGCGAGCAGACGGAGGGCACTCATTGTGGGTGCCGGGGCCAGGCGGCGTGTCATGCAGAATTTTTCGAAGTCGAATTCGTAGACCTGCTCATAGCCCTCCCCTACCCCGACGTCGAGGCTGACGCAGAGTTTTTCGTAGATGTCGCGGATGTACTCGCGTGGTGGAAAGGCGTTGTTGAGGCGGGTTTTCAGCAGTCCTTTGTCGCCGCGTCCCACCAGTGCCACGGCCACCGACTCCTTGCCGTCACGTCCGGCGCGCCCTGTTTCCTGATAGTATTCCTCCAGCGAGGGGGGAAGGTCGATGTGGACCACAATCCTGACGTCGGGTTTGTCGATACCCATACCGAAGGCGTTAGTGGCCACTATCACGCGTGTTTCGCCCGCTTTCCAACTGTTCTGACGGTCGCTCTTTTCGGGGGTGGATAGTCCGGCGTGGTAGTAGTCGGCGGATATACCTTCCGAGGTTAGGATCTGTGCAATTTCGCGTGTGCGCTTACGTGAGCGGACGTAGACTATCGCGGTGCCGTTGACGGAGGTCAGTATGCGGAGCAGATAGATCATTTTGTTGTCCGTGTAGCGCACGATGTAGGATATGTTACGGCGTGCGAAACTGAGGGTGAAGCGTTGTTTGCCGGGGCGGAAACGGAGCACACGCTCAATATCCTCGGCCACTTCGGGTGTGGCTGACGCGGTAAGAGCCAGGACAGGGGCGTCGGGGAAGAGTTCGCGCAGATAGGCTATCTCGAGATAGGAGGGTCGGAAGTCGTAGCCCCACTGCGAAATGCAGTGCGCTTCGTCGACCACAATCATGCTCACGTCAAAATCGCGCAGGGTGTCGCGGAAACCACGTGACTGCAGTTTCTCGGGTGATACGTAGAGCAGTTTGACCTTTCCGTAGAGACACTTTTCGATGGCATAACGCTGCTCGCGCCGAGTCAGACCGGAATGGAGGTAAATCGCCTTGATTCCGCGGTCCTGCAGGTTGTCGACCTGGTCTTTCATGAGCGAAATCAGGGGTGTGACCACCACGGTCAGACCGGGCAGCATCACTGCGGGCACCTGGAAAGTGATAGATTTGCCGCCGCCGGTAGGCATCAGCCCCAGGGTGTCATGTCCGGCGAGGACGCTGAGGATGATATCCTGCTGCGGTGGTCGGAACGAGGTGTAGCCCCAATGGTGCTGAAGCGTGGAGAGTATGTCAGCCTCAGTGAACATTTATCTCCTTGACCAGCAACTGAATGGCACCGCTGCCACCATGTCGGCGGTTATCTTCGATGGTGTAGCAGATGTCGAAGGCTTTCCGGGCATGGATATGCTCGAAATATTCACCCTTGTTGAAGGCTATGCCGTTGAACACTTTGCCCGAGGTGTCGTCGACGAGTTCCAGTTTGATATGCTCCATATTTCGACCGACCAGTTTGCTTGTTCCGAAGTCAATGACGTTGCGGGTGCAGAACACCGGCTTGGTGTTTCCGGGTCCGTAGGGGTTGAAACGTCGGAGCAGGGAGATGAACTCGGGGGTTATGTCGGCGAAATTGATGTAGGCGTCGATGTCGAGTTGCGGATAGAGTTGCGAGGGGAGGATATTAGCGGCCACATACTCCTCGAAACGTCGTTTGAATTCCGGGATGTTCTCCTCTTTGAGCGACAGTCCGACGGCATAGGTGTGTCCGCCGAAGTTCTCCAAGAGGTCGCGTGCGGACTCTACGGCCTTGTAGACATCGAAACCCTGGACAGAGCGTGACGAGCCTGTGGCCAGACCATCGGAGAGGGTTAGGACGACGGAGGGTTTGTAGTAGAGTTCGGTGATGCGCGATGCCACGATTCCGATTATCCCCTTGTGCCAGTCCTTGTTGTAAATTACAATAGATTTCTGCTCCTGGAGTTTGTCGCCGCGTGCTTCAAGGATGGCGTTCGCCTCCTCTGTGATCCGTTTGTCCAGTTCCTTGCGGTCTTTGTTGTACTGGTCTATGGCACGAGCCTTTGCCAGAGCCTCGCTGAAGTCACGTGCCACAAGCAGTTCTACGGCCTCGCTGCCCCTCTGCATGCGTCCGGAGGCGTTGATTCGGGGACCGATTTTGAAGATGAGGTCGCTGACCGTGATCTCCTTTCCTGACAACTGGCATATCTTGATGATTGCGCGGAGTCCGAGGTTTGGGTTGGTGTTAAGACGTTTCAGACCGTGGAAGGTCATGATGCGGTTTTCATCGACCATCGGCACGATGTCGGCGGCAATGCTGACAGCGACCAGGTCGAGCATCCCTTCAAGTTCGGTGGTAGGTATGCCGTTGCTCATGGCGAAAGCCTGCATGAACTTGTAGCCTACGCCACATCCCGAGAGGTGACGGCAGGGGTAGGTGCTTGACTCCAGTTTGGGGTTTAGAATGGCAGTTGCGTTGGGGAGTTCGCTGTCCGGGACATGGTGGTCACAGATGATGAAATCTATCCCTTTGCTTTTTGCATACTCCACTTCGCCGTTTGCTTTTATTCCGCAGTCGAGAATGATCACCAGACTGACGTTCTGCTCGGCGAACTCATCGATGGCACGGAAAGAAACGCCGTAGCCTTCGTCGTCACGTGTAGGAATGTAGAATTCCACGTTAGAATAAAAGATTCTGAGGTATTTGTAGACCAGAGCCACAGCGGTAGTGCCGTCGACATCATAGTCGCCGAATACCATTATCTTTTCCTTTGACCCCATAGCCCGGTTAAGGCGCGCCACCGCCTTGTCCATGTCGGGCATAAGGAACGGGTCGTGCAGGTCACGCAGCGAAGGGCGGAAAAATTTCTCCGCTTCCTCCACGGTGGTAATCCCGCGCTCCACCAGCAGTTCACTTATGGGCGGACAGGAGGCGTACTTTGTTGCCAAAGCCGTCTGCGCTTTTTGTTCGTCGGATGTCAGGGGTAAGTAATTCCATTTACTTATCATTTATGTCGTTTTTTTATTAGCATGTCGGCGGCTGTCACGGCGGTGGTGCTGAGTGACAGCGGGGAGAGAGCGGGAGGGTGGTGCAGCGGCCTTGTTGCGGGCGGTGTACACCGATTGTGATGCCTCAATCATGCTGTGTGATGATTGTCGGCATCGGATATATATTGTTCAGTCGGTCGATTCAACCAACTGTGGGTCAAATAGATAACCTTACAGGGGCTTTCCGGTTGGCAGGAGAGACAGAATCAGCCTTTGACAATGTCCGGGTTATCAATCTACAAAATTAATTAATTTTTTTGGTTTTATGAGGGTATATTTATATAAAAAAAACTAATTGGTAGAGATTAGTTCAGAGAGTGTTTCATCATTGCGAATTGAATGGTGAGGCGGCGTTGTTCGTTCATGATGTTTTGCCGTGGGGCGGTGGTGGTATGGCTGCCTCTGATCGGGGTGTCGGCGGGTAGAAAAAACGCGGGGTGCGCCATGGTTGAATATGGCGCACCCCGGTGGGTGTTGTTATCCTTTAAGCGGGATTATTTCTGAGCCTCTTCGGCGATGGTTTTGAATTCGTCGAATGAAACGGTTTTGGTGTCGAGGTTTACTTTTGCCTTGATGCCGTTGTAGAGTTTCTCTTCCATCACGCTTTCAGCGATGCGCTGACGGGTGTTTTTGTCGGCGAGCATACGTTTGGCATAGTCTTCCAGAACAGAGTCGTCCATGTTGGTCATGCCGTACTGAGCGAACTGACGGGCAGCGATCATCTTGGCGAATGCATTAACATCTTCTTCCTTGAGTTCGATTTTGAGTTGTTCAGCGATGTTACCGCGGATGAGTTCCCATTTGAACACGGGGATGAGTTTGGTGTATTCTTCATCGATGTTAGCAGCGTTGAGTTGCTCGGGGTTGCGGAGCATGAGCCATTTTTTGAGGAATTCAGCGGGGAGGTCGAAGTTGCCGTATTTCTCGATGAGGATTTTTTCAGACTGGAAGCGGAACAGCATGTTAGAGTTCTGTGCGAGTTGAGCGGCGATGCGTTCTTTAACTGCAGCAGTGTATTCCTCTTCGTTGTGTACTTTATCTTTACCGAAAACGTTGGTGAAGAATTCTTCGTTGTGTTCGGCTTTCTTGACAACGATGATTTCAGAGATTGTGAATTCGAAGTCGCCTTTGATTTCAGCGGCTTTGTTCTTATCTTCGATGTGGAGCATTGAAGCCACTTCAGTCACGTTGTCGTTGCAGGTTTTTGCGGGGTTGAACACCACTTTGTCGCCTACTTTCTTGCCGATGAATTTTGCTTCTTCATCTTTGTTGGTGAAGTAGAAGGGGGCGATGATGCCGTCGATAACCTGGATAGCATCTTCGGTTTCTTTGACGGTTCCGTCAGCGTTGAGTTCGAAGATAGAGCCTTTGATAACAGCCTTGTTGTCGACTTCTTCGCCGGGGACCTGAGCGCCGAAGCGTTCGCGGTAGGCGTTGTCCTCGTCTTCGATCATCTTGTCAGATACTTCGATTTCGTAGTAAGGAACGGTAACGTCGGCGAGGTTAACGTTGATTTCGGGAGCGAGCCCGATTTCATATTCGAAGGTGTAGTCCTTCTGTTCCATTGATATTTCCTTGAGTTCCACGGGGATAGGTTCGCCGAGAACCTGGAGTTTGTTATCCTGGATATAGGTGATTACAGCGCGATATACTTCATTGTTGAGGACCTCGCTTTTTACTTCTTTACCGAACTGGCGCACGAGTTGACCGAAGGGGACATGACCTTTGCGGAATCCGGGGAAGTTGTGGGTTTTGCCGATTTCTTTGAGACGTTTAGTCACGGTTTCGGCGTAGTCGTTTTCGTTAACTGTAACGACGAATTTGCCGGTATAGTCACCGATTTTCTGGAGTTCTACGTTCATAGTTTTATTTCAAGTTATGATTTTCTATGTTTATTTATTGTGCAAATTTAATTAAAAAATTCGAGATAGCGCAGGATTTTCATTTCTTTTGCATTACGCGGGCCAAAGTGCGGCGGTCTTCGCGCTCCTTGATGGACTGTCGTTTGTCGAATTCTTTTTTACCGCGCCCTACGCCAATGACGATTTTTGCGTAGCCCCGGTCGGAAATGAACAGTCGGAGCGGGATGATGGAGAAGCCTGTTTCTTTCCCTTCTTTCTCGATTTTCTGTATCTCTTTTTTGTTAAGGAGCAGTTTGCGGTCGCGCCGTTCGGTGTGGTTGTTGTATGTGCCGTAGAAATATTCGGCGATATACATATTTTTAATCCACACTTCGCCGTTGTTGACGTAGCAGAAAGAGTCAACCAGCGAGGCTTTACCCTGACGGATTGATTTTATCTCCGTTCCTGTCAGGACAATCCCGGCGGTCCAGGTGTCGCCGATGGCATAGTCGAAGGTTGCACGGCGATTCTTTATGTTGATTTCCTTGAGTTTCATTTTTGTCAGGTGAAGAGATGGAAAAAGTAGCCCAGCAGGTAAACCGGCACTACGATGGTGAGTACCGACAGAATCATGAAGTGGCCGATTTTGTCGGTGGCTATACGCAGATATTCCGCTCCTTTCCATATAACATACACGGAGTAGAGGGGGAGGTATTGCAGCAGCGACAGGTCGAGGGGGATAAGGTTGCTGATGAGGGTAATCAACAGCAGCAGTCCTACGATACATGAGCAGAACACATCCACCCGGTCGGCAGCCTCCGTCTCACTGAGGGTATCGCCCTGAGTGGTTTCCAGTGCGTTGATTTTCAGCGATATGGCAAATGAGGCGATGAAGTATGTGGCAAAATATGTCACTGCGTTGATGATGGCATTCTGCACGGCATCGATGAAGGTGTAGTCGGTGAAGTAGAATACTCTCACAAATGAGGTCAGGGCGGTGAGGATAATAAACGGGAGGAGCCCTGTGAGCAACAGGCTGCGTGGCACCGGGCTATCCGCCGCCACATCCTCCCAACCCCTGCGGGGGTTGATTATCAACTGCATTATGTAACCTATAAACGTGAGCATATCTTTTCAACCTGCAAAGATACGGAAATTTCCGCCACTTGTCAACTGTTTGTCGGGAAAATATTTAGAGCGGGAAATATTCAGAGTGTGTCGAAACTGAACACGATGGTGTTGCGGTAGGTCTCGCCGGGGTTGAGGCGTGTGGAGGGGAAATTGGAATGGTTTGGAGCATCGGGGAAGCCCTGACATTCAATGGCCACTCCGTCGTAAGCCTCGAACTCATTTCCATCGCGACTGACGGGGGAGCCTTTGAGCCAGTTGCCGGTGTAGAGCATGGCGGCGGGGGCATTGGTAGAGATCTGCATGGTTATGCCTGACTCATCGGATGTCAGCGAGGCTTCGGTCTGAATCTGTCGCTCCGAACTGTAGTCCAGCACCATGCACTGGTCATAGCCGTTTGCGAATTTAAGCGGCTCGAAGTCGGCTGCTATATCCCTGCGCAGGGGCTTCGGCTGTATGAAGTCGAGAGGTGTGCCTGCTACGGGTGCCACCTGCCCTGTCGGGGTTAGGTTACGGTCGGTGACCAGATAGTTTGATGCGTTCAACTGCAATATATGGTTGAGCACGGTGCCTTTGCCATTGAGATTCCAGTAGGCGTGGTTTGTCAGATTCACCACCGTCGGGGCATCGGTTACGGCTGTATAGACCACTTCAAGCATGTTCTGATCGCTCCAGCGGTAGGTGGCCGTGGCGCGTACTGTTCCGGGATAGCCCATATCCCCGTCGGGTGAAACCAGTGAGAACACCACTTGCTGATCGGTTGCCGACTCTATGCTCCACAGTTTGTTGGCGAACCCTTCATTGCCTCCATGCAGATGATTCGGAGGGAGATTCACAGGCACGTTGTAGGTTTTTCCATCGAGGGTGAACCGACCGTCGGCGATACGGTTGGCGAACCGTCCGACGGTTTTGCCGCAGTTGGGGCCATCCTGAATGTAGTCGGCAGGGGTTCGGTAGCCCAAAGCGACATCGACAGGGTTTCCGTTGCGGTCAGGAACGACAACGGATATTATACCCGCACCGAGATTGGACAGTGTCACGGTGCATCCGGCACTGTTCTTCATTGTCAGCCAGACGATTTCACCCACGGGGGAATTGAAAGATTGTTTAATCATGATAAAAGTTTTTGATTATGTCTTAATGTAACAAATTCCATCCATAAAAAGATTATTACAGATTGGTATCCTCGCCGCCGAACATTCAGATATGCATAATTTAGGGAATATCCGGTTACACGAAACGATGGCATCATATTCGCGGAGGAATAAGAATGCCATCGTCACAATATCTTATTGGAGTAATGGTGTTCTCCTATGAAGAAACTGTAAGGGGGATGCTTATTTGAGCATATCTTTAACGGCTTCGTTGGGAACCATTTCTTCTTTGAAGATGTAAGCACCTGTTTTGGGCGATTTCACCATCTTGATTACCTTGCTATAGGTACGACCTTCACCTTTCTGGAGTGATGCCACGGTTTTCTTTGCCATATCTTAGAGGGATTTAATGCGTTAAAAAATAAAAATCGGAAACAAACGTATTATTTAATTTCCTTGTGAAGAGTGACACGTTTGAGGATGGGGTTGTACTTTTTAAGTTCCAGACGCTCAGTAGTGTTCTTGCGGTTTTTGGTGGTGATATAACGAGAAGTTCCGGGCATACCGCTTGCCTTATGTTCAGTACATTCAAGGATTACCTGTACACGATTACCTTTTGCTTTCTTTGCCATTTTCTTAGAATACTAATTGTTTGATTTCAGTTAAATAGCCCTTGTTAGCAGCGAGTTTAAGAGCGGCGTCGAGACCCATCTTGTTGATAGTGCGGAGACCTGCTGCAGAGATGGTGAGAGAAATCCAAGTGTCCTGTTCTACCCAATAGAACTTTTTATTGAACAAGTTTACATTGAAACGACGTTTAGTACGACGTTTAGAGTGCGATACATTGTTACCTGTAATCGCTTTCTTGCCTGTAATCTGACAAATCTTTGACATGGCTGTTTGATTATTCTATATGTTTATATTAACAGTTTAAGGGGTGCTTTGACGGCCGCCATCTCAGTTCTCATATCGCGGATGAGTGCATCTTTCTCAGCCACTTTACAGGATGAGCCACAAAACAGAGTGCAAAGTAAGCAATTTTTCTTCAAATGACAAAATATTTTCGTAACTATTTGGTGTTATGGAGGAATTTTTGTTTTTGAAGTTGAATTTGCTTCACTCGGCGAACCTGTTCGGCACACCCAAGTGAGTCTGTCATTGTCCGGGCGGGACTGTGTCAAAAATTGATGCAGCCCGTTTTTTTATGTGTTGTTCGTTCATGGACAGTGATGCATAGTCGGCGGATGTTCTATGTAGCATCCTAATCTTGGTCAAAATGTCGTAAATGCCTGCTAAACGGCTCTTTTACAGACTTTTGAGAGATGCTTCTGATCTTAGCGGAGGTCGAAAAGAATCGGTTTTCTAACTGTATGA
>JAAVGE010000056.1 GCA_014800385.1 Bacteroidales bacterium | reverse complement strand
TGAGGATATTTTTGGATGAGTTTTGCAAGTTGAGGAGGGAGCGATGCGGGCATCGTGACCGACGAAACTTGGCAAAAATCGCCAAAAAGATCCTTAAAAGCAGAGTATATAAAAATTTTTTTTCATAAATTTAAACAGTTTCTTAGCCTCCTATGAGAGTTCCATTGAGTCGCTGCAGGCGAGTTCAAGGATGCCGTCGGGGGTGCTGACGATATTTTCAGCGTAATATTTTTTCAGTTCCGATTCCGGACGGAAGCCCCATGTCACACCACATGAGGTGACGCAGGCGCGTCGCGCTGTTTCCATATCCACACCCGAATCGCCCACATAAAGCACATCGGCTTTGGGGGTAGGCACTTTTGACAGTATCTCAAAAACTATGGAGGGGTCAGGCTTGACCGGAACATCGGGTTTATGTCCTTCCACAGCAGCCCATTCTATCTCCGGGAAGAAGTGCGCGATGAGCGATTTGACTGCACTGTCATATTTGTTTGAAGCCACAGCGACCTTTATCCCTTTCTCACGAAGCAGGGTGAGCAGTTCCGGTATGCCGGGGTAGGGGGTGGTGTGGTCGGTCATGTGAGAGTTGTAGTATTCGGTGAAGATGGCGTGCAGATGATCGATGGTTTCATCGTTACGGGCATCTTCGGGGAGCACCCGCTCGAGCAGTTTGCGTACGCCGTTGCCCACGAAAAAGGGATAGGATGAAAGGGAATGGGTGGGGTAGCCTGCTTGCGACAGGGCATAGTTGGCTGCTTCTCCGAGGTCGGAGATGGTGTTGAGCAGTGTGCCGTCCAGGTCGAATATAACGAGTTGTTTCATTGTGGTAAAATTTTTTAGAAAGGATAGCCAACGGCGAAATGGAGTGTTGCATCGCGGTGCCAACGGGGATGTATCAGCGGCCACGCCTCCTGATTCATGGCGGGGTTATGGGCTTTTATACCCAGGTCCAGGCGGAGCACGAAGTAGGTGAAGTCCATGCGCAGACCGGCGCCGTAGGATGCCGCTATCTCTTTATAGAAACTGTTGAACTTAAACATACCGCCGGGCTGATTCTCGTAATTGTGTATGGTCCAGATGTTTCCGGCATCAATGAACAGAGCCCCCTCGAACACCCAGAACAGTTTGGCGCGATACTCCACTGAGAGGTCAAGGCTGATGTCGCCACACTGGTTGATGAAGTCGGTAACTGAGTTTTTGGAATCGTAACTACCCGGGCCGAGGGTTCTGACACCCCAGCCACGCACGCCGTTGGCACCTCCGGCATAGAATCGTTTCTCAAACGGTATCATACGTGAGTTGCCGTAGGGGTAGCCTATGCCGAACCCCGCACGGTAAGCAAATGAGTTGCGTCGGTCAATATAGTGGGTGCGGGTGTATTCAATCTCGCTCTTGACATATTGCGAGTATTGTGTTCCGAACACTTTGTAAGCGCCGTCGGATTTTTTCTGACCTATCAGGTTGCTGATAGCGTAGAGGGTGTTGCCGGCTGTCTCGATGCTGTAACGCAGGGTGTAGAAGTTCTGCTGGCGGCGGTTTGATGATATGTCGGCTGTTGTCATCTTGCGGTTGGTCAGATAGTAGGTGTAGCCCAGACGCATGATAAGGTGATCCTCGTAACTGTAACGCAGCAGGGGGTTGGTGGGTGCTATCTCATCAATGAAGTTGAGTGTGCTGTGAGGGAGATAAACGAAGTTGACGTCAAGCAGGTCGAGAGTGCGGCGCATGGTGTTGGACCGGTTGGTCCATTTGTATTTCCATGCCGCGCCGGAAATGATGCGGGTGTACTCCGGACGCTCCTGATAGTTGAACGACAGTGCCACTTCCGACGATGCTATGATACGTTGTTTGTAATGGCGGGGGATGAACGGCGCTTTGAATTTGGGGAAAGTTATACCCACCTCACCGGCAAATTCGGTGTAGCGGTCATTGATGAGTCCGTCGAGGTTTCCCGACAGGCTTTCGTAAGAGGTGCGGAATTTTGTGGTGAGCGTCTCCGATCCTTTCCAGAGATTGCGGTGCTGAAAGGTCAGACCTACGCCGAAGCCGAGGTCACCTTCGGAGTTTGTGCCTTCCAGTTCCAGCGAAGCCCCCATTTTCTTGGTTCGGGAAAGAAGAATGACGCAATCCAGTAACTGGGCGTCGCCGAGACTGCCCGCGGGTTGCATGGTGATGTTGATGAACTTGAGTATGCCGAGTTGGCTCAGTGCTTCGTAGGTGCGGTTTACTTCAGCCGCATTGTAAAGCGAGCCGGGCTGGATGAAGCATTTTTCCTCCAGAACCGAGGGGCGTAGATAGTGGTCGGGACCATAGATGACATATATACCTTTATATGACACGGTGTCCTGCACTGAATGGTTGTCGCTGCCGGCTGATTCATAGTCGGTTACGAAATATACGTTGCGTATGAAATATTTCTGGTGAAAGGGGAACGAAGGTGCGGAGCCATCGGGGTTATGCGGCTTTCGTATCTGCATTGTGAGGTCGACATTTTTTGACCCTGCTGCGGTGTCGGCGATGTAGGTGATATATTCCTTTGTGAAACCGTAGTAGCCGTTTCGGCGCAGACGTTCGGTTATCTGTATGCGTTCGTTCTCGAGATTGTTGCGGTTGAAAATGGTTCCCTCCGTTATGGTGAAACTGGCAGAGTCCTCCATCACTTTGTTCCCGATCACGGAGTCCTCGAATTCGTAGGCTATACTTGAAATGAAGTGGGGTTGACCGGTTGTGATGTTGTAGCGGACATCCATCTTTTTCTTGTCGTGACGCGCAACGGTGTCAACGGTGACAGTCACATCGTTATACCCCTGGTTAATAAGTGCCTGTCGCAACTGTCTGGCACTCTGAGCGGTGAGTGTGCTGTCGTAGATTACAGGAGGCTGACCCAGTTTGCGCACCCATTTGTTGTACCATCTTGTGGTGTCCTTGCCACTCATGTTGTATGTGGCGAGTTGGAGTTTGGCGAATCCCAGCACCTTGTGGTTTGGCGCCTGCCTGAGATAATTGACCAGTTGCGTTGAGGTTATCTCGCTTTCGTTTTCATTGATGGTTATCGTTGCATTGTCGAGGAGCAGTTGACCGTCGGGCACATGGCGCGTACTGCTGCAACTCCACAGCATGGCGCAGACAACAAATGCAAGTATACTATATATATAATGAGTACGCAACGTGGTGATCAGTTTCTTGAAAGTGCAAAGTTACACATTTTTAGTCAAACATTATGGCGTGAAACGGAAAAATAGTAATTTTGTAATCCAAAATATTTTCTAAGAGAGTGTTTGGATTTAAATGCAAAAATTTAACAATCACTCTAAATAGAAATTTGGTTTAAATTCAAACACTCTCTAAAATGAATCCCTGGCTGACCATAGCACTTCTTGTTGTTTCGAACGTGTTCATGACCTTTGCATGGTACGGACATCTTAAGTTGCAGAATATGAATATCATAACGAGCAACACGCCGCTCTATATTGTTGTCCTCATCTCCTGGGGACTTGCATTTTTAGAGTATTCGTTTCAGGTGCCGGCAAATAAATTCGGCTATGTTGAGAACGGCGGCAGTTTCTCACTGATGCAACTGAAAGTGATTCAGGAGGTGATAACATTGGTGGTGTTCACCCTGTTCACCGTGCTGTTTTTTAAGGGGGAGCAACTGCATTGGAATCACTTCGCGGCGTTCCTCTGCCTGATAGCGGCGGTGTATCTGGTGTTTCTCAAATGAACCATACCACTCTTAAAAATGTTTAGGTATAAAAAACATATATGGGAAAAATATATTCATCGCTGATAGAACTTATCGGTAACACCCCCTTGCTGGAGGTAAAGAAAATTGAAGAGAAGGAGGATCTGAAAGCACGTCTCCTGGTTAAACTCGAGTCATATAACCCCGGAGGTAGTGTGAAGGACCGTGTGGCCTTCGCCATGATTTCCGTGGCTGAACGTGAGGGTAAAATCAAACCAGGCGACACAATCATTGAGCCTACAAGCGGCAACACCGGTATCGGTCTGGCCTGGGTGGGACGTCTGAAAGGTTATAACGTAATCCTTACTATGCCCGAAACCATGAGTGAGGAGCGCAGAAAACTGCTTCGTGCCTACGGTGCTCAATTAGTCCTTACCCCCGGAGCGGATGGAATGAAAGGTGCCATAGCCCGTGCCAACGAACTTCATAAGGAGATTCCCGGTTCTATCATCCTCGGTCAGTTTGAAAATCCCGCCAACCCTGCCATGCACAAGGCCACTACCGCCAAGGAAATATGGAATGACACAGAGGGTAAAGTGGATATTCTTGTAGCAGGTGTCGGCACAGGTGGCACTCTGAGCGGTACCGCTGCCGGACTGAAGAACTTTAACCCCGAAATCAAGGCTTACGCTGTTGAGCCGGCTGAGTCGGCAGTGCTGAGCGGAGAAAAGAGCGGTCCCCACAAACAGCAGGGTATAGGTGCCGGATTCGTACCTGATAACTACAACCGAAAGGTGGTTGACGGAGTAATCAAGGTGACCAACGAGGAGGCTTTTGCTGCCTCACGCCTGTTGGCCTCCGAAGAATCAGTGCTTGTGGGCATCTCTTCCGGTTCAGCCTTTTCCGCTGCACTTGACCTTGCCAAAGATCCGGAAAACGAAGGTAAAACAATTGTAGTAATCCTTCCTGACACCGGTGACAGATACCTGTCAACACCATTGTTTGAGTAAGCAACAAATAGATATAAACAGAAAAAGGGCTGCATCAAAAAAATTGATGCAGCCTGTATTTTTTTATGTGTTGTACGTTCATGGACAGGGATGTATATTCGTCGGATGCTCCAAGGAGCATCCTCATACTCTTGACAATCAATATATTAGCCCGGTAGGGCTGCTCCATGGAGCAGCCGCATAATCCTATATACGAAGAGGATGTGCCTATTTTGACACACCCTCTTTCTGTTACTTTAAATTGATGAAAATTATTCTTTGCTGAACTGATCTTTGCCGACTCCGCAGACGGGGCATACCCAATCGTCGGGAATATCTTCAAATTTTGTGCCGGGGGCGATGCCGCCATCAGGGTCACCTACTTCAGGGTCATACACCCATCCGCATACGTCGCATACATATTTGTCCATTTTGTGTTGTTTTAGAGTGTTAATAATCCTTTTCTTCTGTATTAACGTAACAACAGTGTTGCTCGGTTTGTTCATTTGGCTGAACCAAATATTTACGTTAACTTTGCAATATGGGAAAGATCAGAAATATAATATTTGATTTTGACGGAACGCTGGTCGATACCGCTCCGCTGATAGTAACCACCATGCGCGCTGCATCGCGCGACCTGGGAATTGAGGAACGTACTGACGTGGAATACCGGTCAACCATAGGGGTGCGCCTGGAGGATGTCGCTGCAATGTTATGGCCGGGAAATGACACTGCCCGGGAACTGTTTGCCGTGACCTATCGGCGTAAGTTCGATGAACTACCCCGTCCTCTGGATGTGAAATGCTTCGAAGGGGTCAAGGAAACATTGGCATGGCTCAGTGATGCCGGGTTCTCTTTGGCAATAGCGAGCAGCCGTAACGGTGAATCGCTCAGAGAGTATCTGGATATGTTCGGTATCACCGGCTATTTTAGCGAAGTTATCGGGGGTGACGATGTGACTCATGGCAAACCCTCGCCTGAGCCGGTACTTACCATACTTGAACGGTGTGGATGGAGTGCCGGCGAAACTCTTACCGTGGGTGATGCTCCGGTTGACATAGCCATGGGTCGCGATGCCGGAACCCTCACCTGCGCCGTCATCTATGGTAATGGCAAGGAGTCGGAACTGAGGAGTGAACATCCCACCTTCGTCATATCGGATATTGCTGCTCTGATACCGTTGGTCGAGGGGGTGTCACCTGACCTGATTGAGTATGTCGAAAAGGAGATTATCCCCCGATATGACTCATTTGACGGGGCTCATCGGCGAGACCATGCACGTCTGGTAATCCGGCAGAGTCTGCGCTATGCGCGTCATATTCCCGAACTTGACAAAGATATGGTCTATTGCATTGCAGCATACCATGACTTAGGGTTGAAGCATGGGAGGGAAAACCATCATATCGACTCCGGTGTGATTGTCGAAAATGATGCGTTCCTTAACCGAAAGTTCACTCCTGAACAGATTGCGGTTATTAAAGAAGCCGTGGAGGATCATAGGGCATCAGGGAAGACTGCTCCGCGAAGCGATTACGGCAAGGTGGTGGCAGACGCTGACCGTTTCATCGAGCCGGAAACCATAATCCGACGCACAATCCAATATGGGTTGGCTAACTATCCCGATCTTGACCGTACCGGACATTTTGAGCGCACGTTGAGTCATCTGGAGAAGAAGTATGACCCGCAGGGTTACATACGCATATGGCTGCCGTGGAGTGATAATCTGGAACGTCTGCATAAACTCCATGAACTGATTGCCGACCGAGCCCAATTGGCTGAAATTTTCAATAATATTTTTGATAAGGAAACTGAATGAACGTAGAAACATTACGAGAATATTGCCTCTCCTTACCCTTCGCCACCGAGGATATGGCGTTCGGCGAGGATTATCTGCTTTTCAGATTGCACAACAAGATTTTTGCCTGTGCAGGGCTGACGAGAACCGATTATTTCACCGTCAAGATGAATCCCGATGCGGCAATAGAGTATCGCGAGAAGTATGCCGAAATAGAACCCGCATGGCACTGGAACAAAAAATACTGGAGCCAGATAAACCTTACCGGCACTCTCCCTGATGACTTCATTCGCCGCCTGATAATAGAAAGTTACAGGGAGATAATAATAAAACTACCCAAACGCCAACAACCCGAAATTTTGAGTGCCCTTGAAGAACATCCCGATTGGGCGCGATAGCAAAGCGGAGCAGATGGGCGATGAATGGAGTAGAGGGTGTGTCAAAATAGGGGCAGCCTCGCCGTATACAGGATTATGCGGCTGCTCCATGGAGCAGCCCTACAGGGCTAATGCGTTGATTGTCAAGAGAGTAGGGATGCTCCCTGGAGCATCCGCCGGATATACATCACTGTCCACGAACGTACAACACATAAAACAATACAGTCTACATCAAATTTTGACACAGCCCTGAGTGAAACATGGTTGTAAAAACCCGTAAAATAACAATGCCAACCCCGATAAAAGGTTGGCATTGTTGTATTATAGCATGTAAGATTATGCGTCCTGCTCTGCGTCACCGGAGGGTTCTTCGGCGGGAGTGATATGCTTGATGGTAGTGGTAAGTTTCTGCGCATCAGCATCCAGGTCTGCCACAATGGTGTCGCCCGGAAGCAGTTTGGCGTCAAGGATAAGTTCGGCGAGTTCATCCTCCAGATATTTCTGGATGGCACGTTTCAGCGGACGTGCTCCGAACTGACTGTCATAACCTTTCTCGGCGATGAATGTTTTTGCCGTATCGGTCAGAGTCAGATCATATCCGAGCGATTTGATGCGTTTGTAGAATCCGCTCAGTTCAATATCGATGATTTTGAAAATGGCCTCTTTGGAGAGTTGGTCAAACATGATGATGTCATCGATACGGTTGAGGAACTCAGGTGCGAACGCCTTGTTTAATGCCTTTTGCAGTACGCCGTGGGAGTGGGTGGTGTCCTGTGCGGAAGGGGTATTGAAACCTACACCTGAACCGAAATCCTTCAGTTGGCGTGTGCCGATGTTCGAGGTCATGATAATAAGGGTGTTCTTGAAATCAACCTTACGACCCAGAGAGTCGGTCAGGCGTCCTTCGTCCATCACCTGCAGCAGCATATTGAACACGTCGGGGTGAGCCTTCTCGATCTCATCGAGCAATACCACCGAGTAGGGGCGACGACGCACAGCCTCGGTGAGTTGACCACCTTCTTCGTAACCTACATATCCGGGAGGGGCTCCGACAAGGCGTGACACGCTGAATTTTTCCATATACTCACTCATGTCAATTCGTATCAGAGCATCAGGGGTATCGAAAAGATACTGGGCAAGTTGTTTTGCCAGGTGTGTCTTACCAACCCCAGTCGGACCCAGGAACATGAATGTGCCGATAGGTTTGTTCGGGTCTTTCAGTCCCAGACGGTTGCGCTGGATTGCCTTTACGGTTTTTTCAATTGCTGTGTCCTGACCGATGATGAGTTCCTTGAGTTGAGGGGTCATCTCGCGCAGGCGGCTACCTTCGGCTTTCGCGATACGTTGAACCGGAACACCGGTCATCATTGCAACCACTTCAGCCACGCGGTCCTGGTCGACAGTCTCACGATGCAGCGCAAGTTGCTCCTCCCAGTCGCGTTTGGCCTGAGCAAGTTGCTGTTTCAGTTTCTGCTCTTTGTCGCGGAAGGCTGCCGCACTTTCAAAGTCTTGATCCTGAGCGGCTTTGAGTTTACGGGCTGAGGTCTGCGCCACTTCCTGTTCGAGAGTTTCAATCTCGGCGGGAACGGGTATGTTGGTGATATGTGCGCGGGCACCGGCCTCGTCAAGAGCATCGATAGCCTTGTCGGGGTAGTTGCGGTCGGAGATGTATCGTCCGGTCAGCGTCACACATGCCTGTATGGCATCGTCGGTGTAGTTCACATTGTGGTGCTGCTCATATTTATCCTTGATGTTGTTGAGGATACAGAGTGTCTCCTCAGCAGAGGTCGGTTCTACAACTACTTTCTGGAAACGACGTTCCAGCGCACCATCCTTCTCGATGTTTTTGCGGTATTCATCATGGGTGGTGGCACCGATGCACTGCACTTCGCCACGTGCCAGCGCCGGTTTGAGCAGGTTGGCGGCATCCATCGTTCCTGCGGCATTGCCGGCTCCGACAATGGTGTGAAGTTCATCGATGAACAGTATGATGTTTTTGTTTTTGGCAAGTTCGTTGAGCACCGCTTTCAGTCGTTCCTCAAATTGTCCGCGATATTTTGTGCCGGCAACCAGTGAAGCCATGTCAAGTGAGATGACACGTTTGTCAAAGAGGATGCGTGACACTTTGCGCTGCACGATTCTCAGTGCCAGACCTTCCACAATGGCGGATTTACCAACGCCTGGCTCACCGATAAGCACGGGGTTGTTCTTTTTGCGGCGGGAGAGAATCTGAGCCAGACGTTCTATTTCGGTGTCACGGCCTATGATAGGATCGATACGTCCCTCCTCGGCAGCCTTGGTCATGTCATGCCCATACTTGTCAAGGGTAGGGGTGTCAGATGAGCCTCCTGCGGCTTTCCCCACGTTACGGTATTCCGGCTCACGTTCCTGAGTTGTTTCCTCTTCTTCGTCATTCGGATATGAGTCCTCGGGTGATTCCTCGGCTATGGGGCGTGCGTTGCTCGGGGCATTTGAAATGTAGTGGAGCAGCGACTCGTAGGTAAGTCCTGCCTGGTGGAAAGGCACGATGAAGTCCATTGCCTGCACCTCGGCGTTGTGGAATATGGCAAGCAGCAGGTGTTCCACGTCAACCACATCCTTTTTCAGGATGCGTGCTTCCAGAACACTCAGTTTTATTATTCTGTTCGACAGGTCGCTTACGGTAATTTCCGAAGATGAGCGGTCGCGGCTGGCTAATGATTCGGTCAGTTGCTGACGCAGGTCATAAAGATTCGCCTCCGGGGCTGTGTGTTCCATAATCTGGACCCCTTTTCCGTGAGTGTCCGTCAGTATAGCCAGAAGCAGATGGGCCGGAGTGATGACATTGTTGTAAAGGCGCATTGCTTCGCGACGGCTACGGTCAAGGACGAGTTTAAGTTCTTTGGAGTAGTTAGTGTCCATGTGTGTTGTTTTGTTTCTTATTTTGTTCCCTGCCGGGATGGTTTGAATACGGTTTGTTATAAGTAGAAGTTGAAAATTATTTTAAATTATCAGGCAGATGTTGTTTCTACTTATTTCATTTCTCTTTTCGGCGCTATTCCGTTTTTTCATCTGTCGTGTAGTTCACTACACTCCTTCTTCAAAAACAAAATATCACTCGAAAATAGAAACGAACTAAGTATAAACTAATTTTCAACATCTACTTACTTTTATATACGTATGAGGGTTGCAATAATTGTGCCAAACTTATTTGGCTGTGTTAAAAAATGTTGGAAGGGGGAATTTTTCCTCCGAGCAATACAAATTTAATGAAAATTCTCCATATTTCCGAAAAATTTCTTACCTTTGTTGAATAATTAACATTATGGTGCATAGTATGGTTTATTGTAAACTTGCTGTTGCACGTAAATCTGAACAATCAACATATCAATTCAAATGCTTGAAGAAGATAAAATCATAAAGATTAATATTGAGAGCGAGATGAAGTCGGCATATATCGACTACTCGATGTCCGTAATCGTTTCGCGTGCCCTTCCTGATGTGCGTGACGGTCTGAAGCCCGTTCACCGCCGTGTGTTGTTCGGTATGAACGAAATGGGTAATACTTCTGACAAACCTCATAAGAAATCCGCCAACTGCGTGGGTGAGGTTATGGGTAAGTATCACCCCCACGGTGACTCTTCTATTTATGGTACGGTGGTCCGTCTGGCTCAGCCCTGGGCTTTGCGCTATACTCTGGTGGACGGTCACGGTAACTTCGGTTCGGTCGACGGTGACTCTCCCGCTGCCATGCGTTACACTGAGGTGCGTCTGGAAAAGATTGGTGAAGAGATGCTCAGCGACATTGAGAGCGACACTGTTGACTTCCAGCCCAACTATGACAACTCACGTCGCGAACCGGTGGTTCTTCCCACCCGTTTTCCTAACCTCCTGGTTAACGGTGCGTCAGGTATCGCCGTAGGTATGGCAACCAATATGCCCCCTCACAACCTCACCGAGGCTATCGCAGGATGTATCGCCCTGCTTGAAAACCCTGAAATGGAGGTGGCTGAACTCATGAAATATATCACCGCGCCTGACTTCCCCACCGGTGGCACAATCTACGGCTATCAGGGTGTGAAGGATGCTTACGAAACAGGTCGCGGACGTATCGTGATACGTGCGAAAGCCGACATCGAGACTGAAAAAGACCATGAGGTTATCGCAATCCACGAAATTCCTTACGGCGTTAACAAGGCCGAACTCATTAAATATATAGCCGAACTGGTCACCGACAAGAAAATCGACGGTATCGCCGATATTAACGATGAAAGTGACTACAGCGGTATGCGCATCGTGATCAAACTGCGCACCGACGCCAACGCCAACGTGGTGCTGAACAAACTTTTCAAAATGACTCCCATGCAGTCATCGTTCAGTGTCAACAATGTGGCTCTGGTAAACGGCCGTCCCAAAACGCTCAACCTCAAGGAACTGATTCAGAACTTCCTTGACCACCGTCACGAAGTGGTTATACGCCGCACTCAGTTCGAACTGCGCAAGGCTCAGGAACGTGCCCACATTCTGCAGGGTCTGATCATAGCATCACAGAACATCGATGAGGTCATAGCCATCATCCGCGGTTCGGCCTCAACCGAAGAGGCTCGCCAGCGACTGAGCGAACGCTTCGGTCTGGACGATGTGCAGACAGGTGCAATCGTGGAAATGCGACTCAAACAACTCACCGGTCTGGAACAGGATAAACTCCACCAGCAGTATGAGGATGTGATGTTGCTGATCAAACGCCTTGAAGAAATCCTCAATAACGATGCCGTTTGCCGCGCCGTTATCCGCGAGGAACTGGAAGAAATACGTGAAAAATATGGCGACGAACGCCGCACCGACATCGACTATACCGCCGGTGACTTCAACGCCATAGATTTCTATGCCGATGATGAAATGATCATCACCATCTCTCACCTGGGCTACATCAAGCGTACCCCTCTGGCTGAGTTCCGCGCTCAGAACCGCGGCGGTGTAGGCTCACGTGGCAGCAACACCCGCGAGGAGGATTTCATCGAATATATCTATCCCGCTTCAATGCACAACGACCTGCTGTTCTTCACTCAGCGAGGCATGGTCTACAAGATGAAGGTTTACGAACTGCCCGAATTCGGTAAAAACTCCAAGGGTCGCGCAATCCAGAACCTCCTGAACATCGAAGCCGGCGACTCGGTTAACGCTGTTATCCGCTGCAAGCAACTCGACGACGTTGAGTTCACTTCAACCCACAACCTTGTGTTTGCAACACGCATGGGTGTTATCAAAAAGACTTCGCTCACCGAATATGCCCGCGTCAACGTCAAAGGTAAAAAGGCGATTATCATCCGTGAAGGTGACCAGGTTATAGCAGTGGATCTCACTGACGGAAACTCTGAAATACTCATGGCAAACCGCAACGGCCGCGCCATCCGCTTCCATGAAAGCACAGTGCGCCAGATGGGACGTGTTTCATCAGGTGTACGAGGCATGAAACTTGATGATGGCGATGATGCAGTGGTGGGCATGGTATGCATGGAACCCGGATCGGAAAACACCGTGATGAATATCTCCGAAAAGGGCTACGGCAAACGTTCGCTGCTCGAAGACTACCGTGTGACCAACCGTGGCGGAAAGGGTGTCAAGACAATGAACATCACCGACCGCACCGGACATCTGGTGGCACTGATGAGCGTCAACGACAATAATGACCTCGTTATCATCAATAAGAGCGGCATCACGCTGCGTCTCCATGTGGCTGACCTCCGTGTGATGGGTCGTGCAACACAGGGTGTACGTCTGATCAACCTTGAAAAACGCAACGACGAAATCGCATCTGTATGCTGCGTTGAGGCTGATGACGAGGCGGAAGCCGAAGTAATCGAGGCTATGCAGGAGGAACTTCCCATGACTCCCGAGGAGGAACCGGAAAATGAAACTCCTGAAGAAGAGTGGCACGAAGAAGAACCGGAAGAATAAACTTTAAACTAATATAACAACTTACGCAACAGATTATTATGAAAAAAATCGCATTGTTCGGACTGTGTTTGGCAACTGCTGTTTCTGCCTTTGCCCAGAGTCCTGTTCTGAAAACTGCTGAACGCGAAGTGAAGAACAACAATTATGATGGCGCCATGGAAATCCTCAAACCCGCAATGACAAACCCTGAAACAGCCAATCAGGCTCAGACATGGGCGCTTGCAGGTAAAGCAGGTATCGATTTCTACGATACCCAGTGGCTTAATCTCCAGATGAAAAAAGAAGTTGATAAGAAAAAGATGGCTAATGCACTGATCGACGGTGTTAATTACTACCTCGCAGTGCTTCCCCTGGACTCAGTTGCCGATGCCAAGGGTAAAATCAAAACTAAATACTCAAAAGAAGCGGTAAAGGCTATTAAAGATAACTACAACAACCTTAATAATGCCGCTATCTTCCTCTTTGAAGAGAAAGATTATATGGGTGCTTACGATGCATGGGGCATGTATCTTGATCTTCCCAACAACCCCGTGTTAGGTAAGAACGCTCCTGCTGCAATGCCTGACTCAGTTCAGTCTGACATCGCCTTCAACCAGGCAATCTCCGCTTGGCAGGCTGACAGCCTCACTCAGTCACTGGCTGCCTTTGAAAAGGCTATCGCTTTGGGTTACAACAAAGCACAGGTTTTTGACTACGCCATCAACCAGGCTGCTCAACTTCGCGACAACGAAAAGGTTTATCAACTTGCTGAAGAGGCCTACAAACGTTTCCCCAACGAAAACCCCATTTATCTTCAGTTGATGATTAACGGTCGTATCGAAAAAGGTAAGTTCGATGAGGCTGCTTCTATGCTTGACGAGGCTATCGCTGTCGCACCCGACAACAAACAACTTTCTCAACTCTACAATGTAAAGGGTACGCTGTTCGATGCTCAGAAAAACAATGATGAGGCTCTGAAATGCTTCGAGAAAGCCGTTGAACTGGATCAGGAAAATGCTCTTGCCCAGGCCAGCATGGGTCGCGCTCTCTGCAACCAGGCTTACGCCATCAACGAAGAGGCTCAGAACAAGTCAAATGAAGAATATCAGGATATCCGCCTGAACCAGATCAACCCCTTGTTCAAAAAAGCGGCTGAACACCTCGAACGTGCCATCGAAATCGATGAAAACAACACCGGTGATGCTAAGGTTTACCTCCGTAACATCTATTACAACCTCGGTGACGAAGCAAATCTGAAACGTGTTGAAAGCATGTAATTCAACATCAAATTTTTGAAATAAATCTAACATAGCCGGGCGGTGCACCTTTTGTGAATCGCCCGGTTTTTGACATCAATGAAACGACTGATTTTAATAGTTGTGGCTCTGGCGGCACTCCTGCCGGCTTATGCTGACAAGGCTGACGACAACATCTATATGCGTATGGTAAGCGACGCCGATGAGGCCATCGCCAAGGGAAACTTCGAACAGGCCGAACGCTATCTGACCGATGCGCTTAATCTCCAGCCCACCAACCCCATGAACTCTATGCTGATCTCAAACCTCGGCATGGTGCGTTATTATATGGGGCAGGATTCACTGGCGCTGGTCACTCTTTCGCATGCCCACAACATCTCGCCGGCGTCAGTCACAATTCTTCTGAACCGTGCGAAGGTGTATGCCTCCATGCGTCAGATTGACGAGGCTCTGGAGGACTACAACATGGTGACCGAGTTGGATTCAACCGTTGCCAAACCATATTTTTTCCGTGGTATGGTCAGCCTTAACAGCGGCGATCTGCCTGCTGCAATACACCAGTTCGATTCATTGCAGAAACTTGATCCGCAGGGCTACGACACCACGTTAGCCATGGCTCAACTTTATCTTGTCACCGAGCAGTGGGAGAAGGCTTTACCTTATTTCTCCACCCTTCTGCGTGAGGAACAGGCTCCGGAATTCTACTCCGGACGTGCATGGTGTTATCTCCACAAAGGTGATTTGGCCGAAGCGGCCGACGACATAGCCCGCGGTCTGAAAATCAGTTCCGCTGACCCCGAACTGTTTCTCTGCCGGGCCTATCTGAACAAACTCCGTTATCGCTCCGCCGACTCATTGCATGATGCCGAGGAGGCAATCAAATGTGGCGCGGATCCTAAACGTGTGTCACGTATACTTCACTGATTACCATGAAAAAAGGTTATTTCACACTTTGGCTGCTGCTCGCCTCAGCCTTCGCATTGTTCACCGTTCTGTCATCATTCGACGATGTCAGACTGTTTGGTCACACCCTGAAAAGTTCCGGTATCTCTGACACGTTATTCGCAGAGATTGAGGAGGCGGAGCAGTTGTCCGAAGACACCGACTCAGTCGTCCCGGAAGAAATTAAGCCGAAATTCCCGGTTCCGGTCGACACTGCCAAAAAGACCATCCTGTTTATCGGCGACTCTATGCTTGACGGTCTGTCGCCCCGCCTGTCGGCCTACGCTGCTGAATCAGGTCACACCCTATATTCAGTGATATGGTACAGTTCATCAACAGAGCAGTGGGGAAAAAGCGACCGACTGCAGAAATATATCGATGAAATCCACCCCTCCTACATCTTCATCTGTCTCGGCTCAAACGAACTGATGATTAAGGATATAAAGGAAAAGCGCACGAAGTATGTAAAAACGCTCGTTAACACCATCGACAGCATACCCTTCCTGTGGATAGGTCCTCCCAACTGGCGAGAGGATACCGGCATCAACGATATGCTTCAGGAGAATATTCCGGAAGGCTCATTTTTCCTCAGCAACGGCATGAGTTTCAAACGTCGCAAAGATGGCGCGCACCCGACACTGGAGAGTGCTGCAGTGTGGATGGACAGCATTGCGCGATGGATGCCGGAGCACTCCAACCATCCGATTATCATGAATAATCCCGGCGACAAAAAGGCTCGTCCGAAACGCATCTTCATTCATCAGCCTGAAAACTAATAAACTACTGCCCCTGCCATGTCGTTGATCCAAAATATTTTACATCTGCTTTCCTATCAGCCTGACAGTCCCATGCTTTTTTCAAGCGGACTGTTCTGGGGACTGTTTTTAGTGTTCCTGCCACTGTATGCGCTGGTTCGCAACCGTCATTGGCAGATGGTGATATTCATTGTTCTTTTCAGCCTGTTTTTCTACTATAAATCCAGCGGGTGGTTTTTCCTGCTGCTTATTTTCACCTCGCTTGTCGACTGGCTTTTGTCCCGGAGATTGGCAAAGACAGTCGCCCCGGCGAAGCGTAAAATGATTGTCGCCCTGTCGGTTCTGCTGTCGCTCTCCGTACTCGGCTATTTCAAATATGCCAACTTCTTCCTCTGGAACTGGAACCAGATGGTGCAGGGCAATTTTCAGCCGCTTGACATAATTCTTCCGGTGGGAATCTCTTTCTACACCTTCCAGAGCATCAGTTACATAGTCGATGTGTACCGTGGCTCGGTGCGCCCCACTGAAACATGGCTGGAATATCTCTTCTTCCTTTCATTTTTCCCTGCTCTGGTGGCAGGTCCCATTGTGCGTGCCGACTATTTCATTCCGCAGATCAGGGAGCATCACCGTGCCTCCAATGCCGAGATATTTGCCGGATTCTGGATGATTGTGCTCGGTGTGGTTAAGAAGGCACTTATAGCCGACTACATCTCGCAGTATAACGACCTTATTTTTGACAACCCCACCGGCTACAGCGGTTTTGAGTCGCTGATGGGTGTTATCGGTTACACCATGCAGATCTACTGCGACTTCTCCGGCTACTCCGATATGGCGATAGGTCTTGCTCTGATAATGGGATTTCGATTGACACCAAACTTCGATTTCCCCTACAAGTCAAAGTCACTGACCGAGTTCTGGCGACGCTGGCATATTTCTCTTTCATCGTGGCTCCGTGATTATGTCTACATTCCTTTGGGAGGTAACCGCAAGGGAACCATCCGCACCTACGTCAACAACTTCCTGACCATGCTTATCGGAGGTCTGTGGCACGGGGCGGCATGGAAATTTATTTTCTGGGGAGCGATGCACGGCGTTGGATTAGCGGTTAACAAAGCGTGCCGACCCGTGACAAAACGGTTTGATAACAAATGGTGGTTCAGCGCCTTGGCATGGACAATAACCATCGTTTACGTGTCGCTGCTGTGGGTGTTTTTCCGTGCTGAATCATGGATGGACTCATGGCTGATAATCAAGAATATATTCACCAACTTCTCACCTGCCCATATCCTTCCATTCATTAAAGTGCGCTACGTCTGGTTAATCATGATGGCTGTCATCATCGGCTCACATGCCTTGCCACGTTCGTTTTACGATAAACTGGAGCGGTGGTTCATTAATTCCTGGTGGATTGTCAAACTGGCGATATTCATTGTAGTAGTTCAGTTGGTGATTGAATTTGCCTCGGAGGATGTGGCACCGTTCATCTATTTCCAATTCTGATATGAATGATGTAAAGGTTATAATAGTAGCAGCCGGAAAGGGTAGCCGATTCGGTGCCGACTGTCCCAAACAGTATTGCCTGATGAACGGACGACCGGTGCTGATGACAACCATCGATTCATTCCGCAACGCTCTCCCGGAAGCAGAAATAATTGTGGTCGTGTCACCTGAAATGCACCCGTTCTGGAACACCCTATGCGAGGAGTATGGCTACTACTCACCACGTATCGCTTACGGTGGTGCCACTCGCTGGGAGTCGGTGCGCAACGGCCTTGCACAGATAGCATCCTGCTGCTCTTCGACTATCGTTCTTGTCCATGACGCTGCACGGCCTATCGTGCCTCAGGAGATGATTTCAAACGTAGTTGAAGGGGCACGTGTGGCTGACGGAGCCATCCCTGTGGTGCCCGTCACAGATTCACTGCGTGAACTGACAGAAGATGGTTCGGTAAGCGTTGACCGCACTCTGTTCCGTGCAGTTCAGACCCCCCAGGGGTTCCCATTAGGGAAACTCGCCGAGGCATACTCACGCCCGTACTCACCCCTGTTTACCGACGATGCCTCGGTGATGGAATCTGCCGGATTCTCCAACATCATCCTCGTGGAGGGTGATCGCAGAACAATGAAAATTACCAATCCTTACGATATTAAGATTGCCGAACTGATGATATGAATTCTCTTCGTTCATTTAATATAATGTATCTGAAGGGGATAGGACCCTCGCGTGCCGAACTTCTCGACAAGGAGTTGGGCATAAAAACTTTTTACGACCTGCTCCACCATTTCCCCTCGCACTATGTCGACCGCTCTGTTATTTATAAGGTGCGTGACCTGAACGGCGATATGCCCTACGTGCAGTTGAAAGGTAGATTTGTGTCGTTCAACGAATTGGGCGAGGGGGCACGCACACGCCTTGTGGCACTCTTCACTGACGGAACCGCCACTATGGAGGTGGTGTGGTTCCGGCGTATAAAGCAGATTAGCGAAGCGTATAAAACCGGAAATGAGTATATCCTTTTCGGAAAACCTACCTTGTTCAATAACACCTGGAACATGGTTCACCCGGAGGTGGATCTCCCTACCTCCGCCACTGCCGCACAAGGTTTCCGCGGGGTGTATCCCCTAACCGAAAAACTGCGCAACAAAGGGATTGGATCACGCACAATTTTCGGGTGGGTACAGACGCTGCTGGCTACCCGTGGGTCTGACATCAGAGAAACCCTTTCGGCCGAGGTTGCCGAGGAACTGCGTCTGATGCCTCTGGATCAGGCCATCCGAACCATACATAATCCTCAGGATAATGCGTCACTGCAGAAGGCACGTTTCCGCCTGAAGTTCGAGGAACTGTTCTTCCTGCAACTGAACATGCGCCGATATAGTCGCAAACGTAACGGTGTGGTTCAGGGATTCCGTTTCGCAAGGGTCGGGTCATACTTCAATAATTTCTATTCGAACTGTCTGCCGTTTCCGCTGACCGGAGCGCAGAAACGTGTTATCAAGGAGATACGCCACGACATGGGCTCCGGACGCCAGATGAACCGCTTGTTGCAGGGTGATGTCGGGAGTGGTAAAACGCTTGTGGCACTCCTCTGCATGCTCATTGCGCTGGATAATAATGTGCAGGCATGCCTTATGGCACCCACGGAAATTCTCGCCGCTCAGCATTATGAAACCATCTCGGGAATGGCATCGGCAGTGGGTGTGAACGTCAAACTGCTCACCGGCTCCACACGCAAGAAGGAGCGTGACCTGATCGATGAGCAGTTGCAGGACGGATCGCTTCATATCCTCATCGGCACCCATGCCGTGATTGAGGATAAAGTGAAGTTCCGTAACTTGGGATTCGTGGTCATTGACGAGCAGCACCGCTTCGGAGTGGTGCAGCGTGCGCGTCTGTGGCAGAAAAATGTTGTTCCTCCCCACATACTGGTGATGACCGCAACCCCCATACCCCGAACATTGGCCATGACCGTCTACGGCGACCTTGATGTTTCCGTGATAGATGAACTCCCTCCGGGACGTAAGCCTGTTCATACCGTGATGCGCTTTGAGAACCAACGGTTCAGCGTTTATCAGTCAATAGGCCGTCAACTGAAGCAGGGACGACAGGTCTACATCGTCTATCCCCTGATTTCGGAGAATGAGAAACTTGACCTCAAGTCGCTTGAGGAGGGCTACGAGAGTATATGCGAGCATTTTCCCAGTTACAAGGTGGCATTCGTGCATGGCAAGATGAAACCCCGTGAGAAGGACTATCAGATGAGTCTCTTTGCATCAGGCGAGGCTCATATCCTTGTAGCAACAACAGTCATAGAGGTGGGGGTTAACGTGCCTAACGCCACCACTATGGTAATTGAGAACGCCGAACGTTTCGGACTGTCGCAACTTCATCAGTTGCGCGGGCGAGTGGGACGTGGAGCCGACCAGAGTTACTGTGTGCTGATGACCAAGCAGAAGATAGCCAGGGAAACACGTCAGCGACTGGAAATAATGACCTCCACCACCGATGGTTTCCTGGTGGCGGAGGCCGATTTGAAAATGCGTGGACCGGGTGACCTTGAAGGGACAATGCAGAGTGGCATAGCCTTTGACCTTCACATAGCCAACCTCGCTACCGACGGTCAGATAATCCAGTTGGCACACGACTGGTCAGAGCGTATCCTTGATGAAGACCCCGACCTGCTGCTGCCTAAAAATCAGCCCTTAAGAAATACTCTCGCGTTCATCGTGGACCGGGCTATTGATTTCGGACGTATAAGTTAAACGTATTCCACTTTGCCGCTGTCGCTTAGAGAGTGTTTGGATTTAAATGATTTTATCACAAAGGAGATTTTGGAGTGATTTTTCAAAATTGAAGAAGGAGCAATGCGGGCATTGCGACTGATGAAAGTTTGGAAAAGCGCCCAAAAGATCCTTTGTGATGAAATCAAAAATTTCTAAAACTCTCTATATTTTAAATTTGGTTTAAATTCAAACACTCTCTTAAAATATTCCTGACCACACCGGCTGTGGTGGATGATATCAGTCGTTAACTTTTTTAGGGTTAGGAGCCAGCATAATTATTATGCCGACCAGGAGGATTATCCCCGAAAAGATATAGTTGTCAAGCGAAGATGTATGATTGGCATACTCCATAATCCCCTCCATCACACCGAACGGAAAAGCGAACCCTAAGATAAAATTCAGACCTTGTTCAAAACGAGGCTGCGCTATAATAGGCTTTGCCCCAAAGATAACCATGCAAAGGCGCACCACAAACAGAGTGAGTCCCAGTCCTCCCAACACATAAGCAATCCACATAGGTATTACCACCCCTAATTGCCCGAGGGTGTAGAATGGCAGACAACTCAATGCAATCAATGCTCCTGCCGACGTCAGCGAATCTGACTGTTTCAAAAATCCTTTCATATTATTCAATTAAAGTTAATATTCCAATAATTTATACTATAAAGATAAACACTAAAACTACCTATTAATGCGTTCTTTTCATCTTCATTTAGTTCATTACTTCTTTTGACTTTATCTGTATAGTATTTGACTAAAACGTTTAAATCACGTTCATTATACTCTTTGTCGTAAACGGCAGATATAAACAAATCCATTATTTCATCTGCCGTAGTATTAATTTCGAAGTTTAAATTTGATGCATTCATCAAAACTTCATTATAGCCATTTTCAAAGTCTGCTGATTCAATAATCTCACGTTCAACTCCTGAAAGTTCAGGCTTTATATCACCAATATATTCATCGTCACTTGTTTCATCTTTCAATAACTCAAGAATGTAATTATGTTGTATGCCAATCTCAACAATGGAGGAATCTATTCCAACTTGTAGTCCAAGCATATAATCTTCGGGTTTTATTAGGGTTCCTGAAAATATCATTTTTCTGGTTACTAAATCTACTGATGGATCAGGGTTAAAACCAGGATTTGGTAATATAGGTAAAGGATCAAGAGCAGCCATATTCTCCATGTTTTGAGCCATGAGATATACTCTTCGAGAGGTTCCCGCTCCACCAATGATAGCACCAAGAACCCCGCCTACTCCAGAACCGACTGGACCAAATAGGGAACCTACAAATCCACCCATACGACATCCTGAATACGCACCTAAAGCATCTGAGGCGGCAACAATTAACTTGTTAGTTCCACTAATTCTTGATTGAATAGCCGATGAACTAATTGAGTCATTAAAGTTTTTTAATTGTATTAAAATTTCTGGTTTTTCGGCTTCGTTCATTGGTATTTCTTCATTGCTGCATGACGAAAAAAATGTGTAAAACATGTAATAAACAAAACTAAAGCAAGTAATTTGATAGAACTTTTCATGGTTTGATTTTAATGGTTTAAGTTAATGTATTTTATAGTGTATTATTTCGTATAATAATTAATACTAAATAATCAATGAGATTGAAAATGAAAACATGAATTTAATTGTTGCAAATTTAGATAAAACGATTAACAAAAACAGCAAAAATAGTACTGAAAATAGTACTGAAATCAACGTAAAGCATATTTAAGTACTATTTTCAGTACATTATTGGACTATAATATTCTTATAATAGCATCCACATCCTTAATATTGAAATTGTCACCGAAAATCTTTTTGCCCAGATTCTGACGTCGGGAATGAACAGCCTGTTTTGAGCGCAATAAAATCTTTGACATTGAAGAAGTGGTAAGGTTATACTTGATCAGTATTGCTATTTCCAGTTCAGATTTTGTCAGTTGCCCTTCGGTCAATATTTCGAGATTTAATTTGAAACGTGGGGATAATTTTAATACAGAATTTAACATTTCCTCCCACAATGGACTGTCGTAAGGAATTTGCCTGCTTTGTAGAAGTATTTCCAACAGTTCCGGCGAGGTGACACGGTGCAGACTGTTCAGATATTCCTTGTCATCCTGCATGGAGATGAGTTCAGCCTGTTTTAAGAGGTGCTGTTTAATAATATGCTTTTGCTCTTCTGCTTTGGTTGGTTCCGAGTTCTCTAACTCATTGCATTTTGTCAGTTCGGCAGTAAGTGATTCAATTGTTTTTTCAGCCGTAATTAGTTCAAGTTTCTGCTGTTTGTTCTTCAAACGCAAAATTAAGATAATTACAACACCTATAAGAAAGAATACAAGAACAATAGAGTATACAATAAATAGATTCGCTAACCATAACACATAATTATTATATTCCTGAATAGCCATGAATCTCTTTCTCTGACGTATCTCATATTCATAACGGGCAGAATTGATAATGGATTCATCTGTAAAAACAGGTTGACTGAAAATACAATGATTCGGGTGCCCTGCTATGCTATCAATCCGGTGACGGATGATTGCACTTGAAGAGTCGGTTCCGCAATCCTGAGTTGATATGTCAGATGCGTCAGGGTAAAATGTTTTTGCGAGAGTTATCACCTCGTTAAGCAGACTGTCTGACGCGGTATACTCTGCTCTGACGTTGTGGATTTTGGCAAGGTTCATCTTTCCGTAAAGCAAGTTTACTGTGTCACATTGAATGGAGTCCATTTTTATTGCCTGTCTGACATATTTCTCGGAATCTTCATATAGTCCGCAAGAGAAGTAGATTCTTGAAATTTGTAATAAGAGTTTCCTTTCCAATACGTTATCTTTTGAGGCGGATAATTCATCCAGGGCGTTGTGGTAATATTCAAGTGCCCCGGGATAATCTCCTATGTCGGAATAGACACGTCCGGCCAGATAAAGCACTTCGGGATAATTCACCGAACGACGGTTTTTTTCGGCGTAGTCCAGAACGGGTTTCAAAATAGAATCGTTGGTGTGGGGTATGGAGAGGTTATCCTCCGTTTTAAGTTTCAAAAAGCGGAGGAGAAAGAGATCATGCGTGTTAAGTGTAGTATCTGGTATAGTTTCAAGGATATTCAGAGACTGTCGTGGGTGAGAGTCTGAAAGTTGTTCTGCTTTTCGGATGTTGTCATCTGTGGCTGAGCGGTGACAGCCTGTGAGAAGTATCAGCAGGGTAATTAAGGAAATGGTGTAAAACCTCATCAGTATATTGCTTTTCTGCAAATATAGTGATTAAGATGGGATTCCCAAAATTTCATTTCCCATTTAAGAAATTGTTTAAATTTATGTGCGAATGATTTTGAGGATATTGTTGGATGAGTTTTGCAAGTTGAGGAGGGAGCGATGCGGGCATCGTGACCGACGAAACTTGGCAAAAATCGCCAAAAAGATCCTTAAAATCAGAGTATAAAAATTATTCTCATAAATTTAAACAGTTTCTAAGAGGGTTTACTACCGCTGACAGGGTGCTCAAGGGGATTGTGAGGTTGGGGAGGAGCGGCTTTTTGTTGCTTTTTGCGTGATTTTTTCTTTTTCTTTTTCGGAATGGAATCGAGTGCTGAACCAATGGTGTCGGTCTGTTCCGTGATGCTGTCGGTGGGGCTGGGGGTGGGGGAGAACTCGGGATGGTCATTGCCGCATTTGGTGATGGCGATGATGACCATAATCATTATCCATGTGATAATGACGAGGATCGTTGTGCCCAGTCGTTCTTTTGATTGTGGTTGCGACATCAGAGGAATTGTGAAATCATTATTATGGTTATCAGCACCGGGGCTATCCATCGGATGATGAAGGCTATGACGGGGAGCAGGCGTGATTTCAGTGTGCCGTTGTTGGTTATTTCCCCCTGCAGGAACGAGGGCTTGAGTATCCATCCTACGTAGATACACATCAGTATGGATCCGAGCGGAAGCATGACGTTGGTGGTAACGGTGTCAAGGAAGGTGAATATGTTCATGCCGAAAATGGTGTAGTCGCTCAGCACACCTTGCGACAGGGAGCAGAGGGAACTGAACAGTATCAGGGGGAGAAGCACTATGCAGCAGGCTTTGACGCGTGACACCCGGAAATGTTCCTGACAGGTCATGACGGTAACTTCGGCAATTGACAGGGTTGATGATACGGCTGCCACCAGAAGCAGGAGGAAGAACAGCGTTGACCAGAGTTGCGGACAGGGCATGTGCATGAATATCTCAGGGAGGGTCACGAACACCAGTGTGGCTCCTTCAAGATTCTCACCGGTCAGCCCGAAGGTGGTGACGGCAGGGAAGATAATCAGTCCCATCATGAAGGCTACCAGAAGATCGAGCAGCGACACGGTGATGGCGGTTTTCCCCAAGCGGGTATCTTTGGGGTAGTAGGAGGCGTAGGTCACCAGGATTCCCATCCCCAGACTGAGCGAGAAGAATGCCTGTCCCAATGCGTTGATAATTACTCCGGGGGTGATTTTGCTGAAGTCGGGGCTAAGGAAAAACTTCAGTCCTTCGGCGGCTTTGTCCAGCGAAAGTGAAACACCAACGAATATGAGCAGCAGCACGAACAGCAGCGGCATCATGATGTTAGACATCTTCTCGATACCTTTTTTCACTCCTCTGAGCAGAATGAACAGGTTGATGAGGATTACGCCGAGGGTGAACAGCAGCGGTTTCCACGGACTGACGATATAATCCGCCATCCGTGTGGCGAAGGCATTGTTCATTCCCCCTTCGGCAACAGGATTGATATTGTAGAGATTGCCGGTCACGGACTGAATGAGGTATTCCAGAGTCCAGCCTGCCACCACCATGTAGAAGCATAGAATCAGATAGGAGGCGAGGGTGGATATTGCTCCTGCAACCCACCAGGGTTTGCCGGGCGTCAGTCGCTGATATACTCCTATTGCCGAGGATTTTCCTCCACGTCCCAGAGCAAATTCGCCGAGCATGACAGGGATGCCGAGCAGAAACACACATATCACATACACAAGCAGGAAGGCGGCTCCTCCGTTACTCTGGGTTTCCGCCGGGAAGCGCCACACGTTGCCAAGCCCCACGGCTGAGCCTACGGTGGCTGCTATCAAACCTATTTTTGATCCGAATGTTACCTTTTCGTTCATTGAAAATATTGTAATAATTTTCTGCAAATATACGCAAATATAACAATATTTCAGTTATAGGTAATGCAATTTTGTTATAATTTAGGGATATTTTGCATAAAACCTATACGAAAATTTCCCGGTGGGGATGTGTCAGAAATGCAGCCTGTATTTTTTTTTGTGTTGTACGTTCATGGACAGTGATGTTTATTCGGCGGATGCTCCAGGGAGCATCCCTACACGCTTGGTAATCAATGTATTAGCCATGTAGGGCTGCTCCATGGAGCAGCCGCATAATCCTGTATACGGTGAGGCTTCGCCTATTTTGACACACCCTCTTTCAGTGCCTCTGCAATGATTTCAAGTACCTGCGCACCATATCGGTTTGCCTTTACCTTGCCTACACCTTTTATCCGGGTGAGATCGTTCATGGAAAGGGGCAATGTAGCGGCTATGTTGATCAGGTCGCGGTTGGCGAAAATCACGAAGGCGGGCACTTCCATACGTTTTGCTTCGGCGAAACGCCATTTAACCAGACGCTCGTAGATTTCCGGATTGACAATATCGTCGGTGATGACCGCTTTATTCTCTGTGCTGTTTCTCTCTTTCTTTTCGCGTTTCTTTTTCTTTGTCGGCTCTTCCTGCGAGAGGAGAAGTTCGGCTTTTTTAGCCAGATATTGCGTCGGGGTGAAGTCGCCCGCTTCGGCTGTGGCTTTCATGAGGGCCATGCGCAGGGTGAGCAGGTCGGAAATCTCAGCATATGCCACCTGCAGGCGTTCCTGCCATGCCTTGTTGTCGGCCTGTTGAGGTGTACTCTGAATCAGCGATAGCAGCGATGCGAGATGCTGATGGAAATATTCGGCACCCTTGGTTATACGTTGATTTATCAGAGAGGTTCCGGGCTGCAGCGTGGTGTACTGTTTGCGGAAATTCTCTGCTACTGTTTCAAGATTGTCGCGCAGCGCAGTGTCGGCGCTCCGGTATTTGTCGGGGAGGGAGGGGTAGGTGCGGAACAGGTATTCATCGATTATGCGGCGCAGTTTGTCGAATGCCAGACGCAGGCGACGCATGTTGAACATGTCGTCGAGTTGATGGTAGTAGAACTCGCGCATCATCAGGCTCATCTGCTCTTCGGTCGGGATGCCGGTGGCGTGATGTTCCGTAAATTGTGCCACGTTGCTGTCGGTGATAATCGCACTTTTGCTCAGGGGCTGTTCCAGATATAATCCCTCGAGGGAGCGGCATCGGCTCAGCGCCACGTAGGTCTGGCCGTGGGCGAATGATCCTGAAACATCGATTATGGCTTTGTCAAATGTGAGCCCCTGACTTTTGTGAACCGTGATGGCCCATGCTGTTTTCAACGGCAACTGACTGTATGTGCCGTCGACACTCTGGGTGATACTGCCGTTTTGTTCATCGAGAGTGTATTTGATGTTTTCCCATTTGACGGGTGTGACTTCAATTTCCCTCTCAGAGTCAAAGGGACGCACACGAACGGAGTGGTTGTCGGTAGAGACTACCGTTCCCATCAGCCCGTTGAAATATTCTCCGGAGGGGTCATTGCGCAGGAACATCACCTGTGCGCCCTGTTTCAGGAGGAGTTCAGGGTCGTTGGGGTAGGATGATTCGGGAAAATTTCCCTCTGTCACGGCTTTGAACCGCACCTGGTTGGTGGTCAGTCGCGCCAACTGCTCCATGTTGATTCTGTCGGCTTTGGCATTGTGGGTGGTCAGGCGTATGTAGCCTTTCATGTCGGCTGACACATTCCCCGGCAGATAGCGTTCGTTAAGTTTACGGAGGTCGTCGGGTGTGGTGGTGTTGGTGCGTATGGCGTTGAGTAGACGCACAAACTCTGTGTCGCGCTGACGGAACACCTGTGTCAGTTCAATGGTGAGATAACTGGTCTGCTCCAGCGCTTTGCTTGAGAAGAAGTAGGGGGTAGAGAAAATGTTTTCCAGCATTGACCACTCATCGGGTTTGACCACGGGTGCAAGTTGGCTCAGATCGCCTATGAGCAGCAGTTGCACCCCTCCGAACGGAAGCATGGGGTCGCGATGGCGTCGCAGTGTGGCATCAAGTGCGTCGAGCAGATCGGCGCGTACCATACTTATTTCGTCAATGATAAGGAGGTCGAGCGTACGGATTATTCGCAGTTTCTCTTTGCTGAAACGGTCGTAGCGTCGTTTGCCGTCGGTCTGCAACGCTCCGGGCAGATAGGGACCGAACGGAAGTTGGAAAAAGGAATGAAGCGTAACCCCTCCGGCATTGATGGCCGCAATTCCTGTTGGGGCTGCTACCATGAGTCGTTTTCTGGAGTTTTGCACTATGGACCTTAGAAAGGTGGTTTTCCCCGTGCCGGCTTTCCCGGTCAGGAACAGGTTAGCCGAGGTCTCTTCAACAATTTTTCGTGCGGCTTCAAGTTCTCTGTTTTCCATGAAAATGTTTATTTGAAGAATTTAGCAATCAAGGGGGCGGAGAAGGCGCATAAAACGGCACCTGCGGCATCAGCCATAAAATCATACCAGTCACCTGAGCGGCCCATACCCATGCAGGATTGAAGCAGTTCGATGATACCCCCTATGGCCACACTTGTCGCCAGGCTGAAAAGGGTGAAGCGGAGCAGGCGTGTTCCACCTTTGCGAACGTAGTCAAGTATCATTGCCACCACTACGGCGCCGAACATCAGGGCATGTATCACCTTGTCGGCGTGGGGGAACAGCAGAATCTTCATCGGTGGCAGCGGGCGGGGCACCAGTGTCAGATAGAGTATGGCGATAATAACAGCCACCGTGAAAATCCACGGTGGCATGTTACGTAGTGTCTTTTTTATGCCGATCATTTTGCGGGGCGTTCTATGCCATCTTTTTCGGCACGTTTCGTGAGACGTTCAATTCGCTTTTCCGTTTCCGGGTGTGATGCGAACATCTTCTGAAAGTAGTTGGATGTGTTGGCGTTTTGTCCGCTTTCCATTTCAAGAAGTTTCTCGAACGAGTCAACCATTCCCCAGGGGTTGCGACCATGGCTTTTGAGGAATTCATAGCCATATTCGTCTGCCTCATATTCATGTTTCTGTGAATATTTGGCGTTGACGAGTTTCTCGCCCAACTGGCTGAGGGTGGACTCGCTGAGTTTCCCTGCTTTTTCGTTAGCGGCGGCTATGGAGTTTTTGAGCGCGTCGGAATATAAAGCCTGTTTGAACGATTCCTTTGAGTGGCGTTTTGCAACGTGTCCCACTTCATGACCGATGATTCCCAACAGTTCGTCGTCGTTCATGATGTCCATCAGTCCTGCGAAAACGCGCACACTGCCGTCGGGGCATGCGAAAGCGTTTACGTCGACCACTTCATACACCTTGAAGTTCAAGGGTATGCCGTCAACGTCGGTCAGACCTTCGGTAAGGCGGTTCAGTCGCTGGGTGTAGGGGCTGTCCTCGCCGGGAACGTGGTTCAGGCGATCCATCTCGGCCACCGATTCCTTGACATATTCAGCCATCTGAGCATCTGACAGGGTCAGTGCGGCTGCTGTTGATTTGGCTGCATCCTTGAGTTTGCTGACGTTCACTTTTTTCAGAAACTGTGCGGAAGCGGGCTGTACACCTGCTACGGATGCTGCAATAAGACAGATTGATAAAAGTAGTTTTCTCATGTCGGTGAGTCATTAATTAGCGTGATGCAAGCAGTTCACCGGCGGCAACCTGCTGATAGGCGAGGAACCCTTCCTGGCTGAGTTCCACTAATTGCATCTGACCGTCGGGAGCAATCATTTTCACATGGGTGTCATCAACGAATGTCATGAAAGGAATTTTCTCGTCGCCGGTGTTGATGCTCCATGTCTGTTCATCAGTGTCGAAGTCGAGGCGCACCACTGAATCATCGTTCATTGAGGTGATGGTGTAGCCTTTACCGTCACATTCCACCAGATAGCGTCCGTCGTTACCTTCGATGATTGATTTGCCCTGTGCCACGGGGTTTGTTCCGCTCCAGAACTCGATGGAGTTGATTACCAGAACGTCTGCCAAGGCAGAAACTTCATATACGGGGACAATCCAGAATGCGAGGAACACCAGTTCGTTGAGGAATTTGTTGCCCAGACCCTGGTTCCAGTCCAACAGTTTGTGGGTGAGTGAAAAACTGCCTATGCATGATGAGAACATAAGTGATGAGCATAGTGTGAGGGCAGTTGCCACTGTAAGATAAAATTTCTTCATTGTCAGTTATTTTGATTACGGTTATTGTTTTGTTGTTAATGTTGACTCAGCCTTGGGGATTATGCGCTGACGTGTGCCTTGGCTTTGTCGTAGAACCGGTAAACTTCGCGCACGTAGGCGTAGGTCTGTTTACCGCGGAAGTATCCGTATTTGCACACACTCTTGTCGTTGAAATATTTAGGGTTGGATTTCAACAGCAGTGCCTCGGCTACGTTGCCATCCCATTTCTGCGGGTTTTTCCCGATTTTTTTAGCAATGTTGATGGCGTCGAGAATGTGGGCCGGACCGGAGTTGTAGGCCGCTATGATGAATTTTTTCCGTTCCTCGGGGTCAGGCACCCGTTCGGTAAACATCTTGTCGAGTTCCTTTATCAGTTTGACGGCTGTTGCTATGTTCGGTTCCGGTTTGGCTATGTCGTCCATGCTCAGTCCGTAGTTACGCGCTGTAACAGGCATGATCTGCATGATTCCGCGTGCGCCGACCCACGATGTGGCTTCAGGATTGAAGTGGCTTTCGGTGAATCCCTGTGCGGCTATCAGTCGCCAGTCCCAGTTGATTTCGCCGGCATATTTCTTGAAGAAGGCATCGTAGGGGGAAATGCGTCCACCATCGAATGAAATGGGGTAGGGGTTGTTGTCAACCTTCGACAGTTCAAAGTAGCGTTTGAGCAAACGGGCGTTGCGTTCCTGCGACTTTTCAGTGTCGAACCATGCGTTGATCGAGTCTGCCAGCCAACCGCTGTCGGGTGACACACCCCACGCCTGACGTTGCTGGAAACTTAGTTCGAGGGTAATGTCGAGCCCTTTGTAATAGGTTTGGTTGATGCGTGCTATGTCGGAATCAACGATGGTCAGAGGTATGGTTCCTTTGCTCACCATTTCGATAAGGTCCTCGGTGATGAGGGTGTCGCGGTCCACGGTGTGGATGTTGATGCCACCCCCCAACTCCTCGTTGAGGTTTTCCAGGCGGTACTGATATTTTGAGTTGCGTTCCACCCACACATCCTTCCCGACCAGTTCGGTGACATCCGTTATCAGCGGTTCACCTTTCTTTTTGGGCTGCACCAGAACCTGCGAGGTGAAATTTTCGGGACCGCAGGACAATACACGTTTTTTGAACTCCGCGGTAACCGGAATTTCGTAGGCTGCTACATCGACCACTCCTGAATCGAGCATGGCTATCATCTTCTCCATCCCCGGGGCAACGACAAGGTCAAGTACCAGCCCTTTTTCATCGGCGAATGACTTTATCAGGGAGTAGTCATAGCCCATCTCCTCATCACGATAGATGAAGTAGGAGAGGGGGGAGTAGAGTGTGGCCACGCGCAGCGTGTCGGGGAGTGTGTGAGACTCCTCGACCTGCGTTTTCTTGCTGTCACATCCGGTAAACACCGGCAGCAGAACAGTGAGTGCGATCAGTGCTGTTGCAGCCTTGCGTATCATCAATATGTGAAGGTTCCTTTTTCGGATATGATGGTCAGTTTGTTTACTTCGGCATCTTCCACACGTCCGATGATTTTCGCCTCGATGTTGAATTCCGCTGCCGTTGCAATGACTTTGTCAGCCATTTCGGGAGCAACATAGATTTCCAGACGGTGACCCATGTTGAACACCTTGTACATCTCGGCGAAATCTGTTCCTGATTCCTCGGCTATCATCTTGAACAGCGGCGGGATGGGGAACATGTTGTCCTTGATGACATGTTTGTTCTGAACGAAGTGCATGACCTTGGTCTGGGCACCGCCGGTGCAGTGGATCATGCCGTGGATTTCGGGACGCATGATGCTGAGCAGTCGTTTCACCACCGGGGCGTAGGTGCGGGTGGGTGAGAGGACGAGTTTGCCGGCGTTGACAGGTGCGCCTTCAACGGGATCGGTCAGCGATTTTGAGCCGCTGTATACCAGTTCCTCGGGTAGTGAGGAGTCGAAGGTTTCGGGATATTTGCGTGCCACTTCCTTGTTGAAGGTGTCGTGACGCGCCGAGGTCAGACCGTTGCTGCCCATACCTCCGTTATATTCCTGCTCGTAGGATGCCTGGCCGTAGGAAGCCAGACCGACAATGACGTCGCCCCCTTTGATGTTGGCGTTGTTGATAACCTGGTCGCGGCGCATGCGGCATGTCACGGTTGAGTCAACGATAATGGTGCGGACAAGGTCGCCCACGTCGGCTGTTTCACCACCTGTGCTGTATATTCCAACCCCCTGCTCGCGCAGTGTGGCAAGGAGTTCTTCGGTGCCGTTGATGATTGCGGCGATAACTTCGCCGGGGATAAGTTTGCGGTTACGGCCAATGGTTGAACTGACCAGAATGTTGTCGACGGCACCCACGCAGAGCAGGTCATCGATGTTCATTATAAGGGCATCCTGGGCAATCCCTTTCCAGACGCTCATGTCGCCTGTTTCGCGCCAGTAGGCGTAGGCGAGTGATGATTTTGTTCCGGCGCCGTCGGCGTGCATGATGTTGCACCATTCGGGGTCTCCTCCCAGAATGTCAGGGATAATCTTGCAGAATGCCTGTGGAAAAATACCTTTGTCAATGTCACGTATGGCGTTATGCACATCCTCTTTGGATGCTGACACGCCTCGAAGATCGTATCGTTGTGAACTCATTTAATATGTGGATTTTTGCAGTCAGTCCATATTGGTCAGAACTGCTGCTGTTTAATATACAAATAGAAGAACGAGAGTTGCGGGTGCCACAAAAAGCAGCGAGTCAATGCGGTCGAGTATACCACCGTGTCCGGGCATCAGATTACCGGAATCTTTCACCCCGGCGGTGCGCTTGAACAGTGATTCCACAAGGTCGCCTATGGTGGAGAGTACGGATGCGGTGATGCCGAAAATGACATATCGGATTATGTTGTCACCGAAATATTCCGCGCCTAAGGTGGTGAACAGCACTCCAGCGATGATGCAGAAGGCGAGTCCGCCCCATACCCCTTCCCATGATTTGTTGGGGGAAACGCGGGGAAACAGTTTGTGTTTGCCTATCATTGAGCCTACGCAGAACGCGCCGGTGTCGTTAAGCCAGATGAAGATGAACATGGCTAACACTGCATAGCGTCCGCCGAAGCAGTAGAGGATGAACATCAGCGACAGGGGGAAGGCGGTGTACATTACGGACAGAAGCGACGCTCCCATGTTGGCTATCGGATTTTCCCGTCCTAAAAACAGTTCTACTGTCAGGCGTACAAGCAGGTAGAGTGTGAACGGTATGGCTGCAGCGAACACCGGCAGTGATGACACCTCTTCGGGTGAGAAGATGAAGGGGGCTGTCAGTCCGCAGAAAATCGATATCCCTCCGGCTATGTCAATGGCGTTGCAGAGCAAATCCTGCTTGCGTCCGGCACCGAACAGACGATTTGCTTCGGCCACTGACAGGAGTATGAACAACAGACACAGGGCTGCGAAAGCCTCTTTGCCAAGAAAGATGGCGCCGACGATAAGTGCGACGTAAACTGCTCCGGAAAGAGCGCGTACTACAACATTTTTCATTTCACCCGCAGTTTTTGACCGATCTGAATCTTGTCGTTTTTCAGACCGTTGAGTTGTTTGATTTTGTCAACGGTGGTGCCGTTGCGTTTTGCTATTTTGCCGAGGTTATCACCCTTGGAGACGGTGTAGGTGACAGGCTTTTCCGATTTTTTGTTATCTTTTTTCTTCTTGTCGGCCTTTTTGTTTTCCTTACGGCTCTCCTTTTTGGGCTCGGGTTTCGGTTTTTCCACCGGTTTTTCCTCAACGACGGTCTCTTCCACAATTTCGGGCTGACCGGTCTGAGTGGTTAATGTGTCGGTTTCAACGGTGGTTGACTCCTGTGTGGTGTCAACGGTCTGTTCCACCGGCTTGCGTGTTTTCTGGCGTGTCACCACGTTGATTGACTGGCCTTGTTTCACTTTGCGTATGCCGTTGTTGGCGTTGCGGAGCGATGCTACGGTGACACCGTAGCGTGAGGCTATCGACTTCAGTGTCTCGCCACGTTTCACCTTGTGAACGGTCACCTTTTCGGTGATGAGGTAGTCCCCGTCGACCGAGGTCACCACGGTAGAGCCGTCGGAGGGTTGAACCACACCGCGCGGAGTGTAGAGGTCGGCATTATGTTTGACTATGCTGTCTTCGCTCATGACGTAGGCATAGATCTGTTTTGAGGGGAGAATAAGGGTGTAGGGACGGATGTTGCCGGGGATGACATCCATGCGGTACTGCGGGTTGAGCAGACGTATTTCTTCAACCGGAATCTGGAGAACGTCGGCTATCTGCTGGAAGTGGACACGTTTGTTAACGTTGACGGTGTCGGTGATGATAGGGCGTCGAATCAGAGCCGGTTCAATGTTGTGGTCGCCGTAGTAGTTCATGACATAGCATGCGGCGATGAACGAGGGTACATAGCCGCGTGTTTCGGCCGGAAGGAAGGGGTAAATCTCCCAGAAATCTCGTTTGTCGCCACCTGCGCGGCGTATTGCTTTGTTTACGTTGCCCGGACCGCAGTTGTAGGCAGCGATGGCAAGTGACCAGTCGCCGTAGGTGCGGTACAGTTCCTTAAGATATTTTGCAGCGCGGTCGGATGAGAGTATCGGGTCGCGGCGTTCGTCGACAAGTGAACTTACTTCAAGTCCCTGTCCGGTTGCCGTGCCGGGCATGAACTGCCACAGACCGGCTGCACCTGCTTTAGACACGGCGTTGGGGTTAAGTGCCGATTCAATGACCGGTAGATATTTCAGTTCAAGGGGCATGTTATTCTTTTCCAGAGCCTCCTCAAAGATAGGCATATAATAATGTCCTAACGCAAGCATGTTGCTGACCAGTTCGCGTTTGCGTCCGGTGTAGAAATAAATCACACGTCGAACCAGGTCATTGTAGGGGAGTTCAATCGATGTGGGTAGTTTCTGCAGACGCTCAACGATTACTTCATCGGGGAAATCGACGTTTTCGCCTCGGAAGTCGGCCAGAGAATCGGTCTGGGCGTAGGTTTGCAGATACCAGTTGTGACGCATTTTGTGAACGTCGGTCTCAACGCTTTCGGGCATGATTATCTTGCTGTCCTCAAGCGAGTGTTTAAGGTCAAGAACTGACTGCGCGGTGACTGTCGGTGTCATCGCCGCTATGGTCAGGCTCAGTGTTATAATGGTCTTTTTCAGCATGATTGCAAGTAAAGTTTGAGGTTTCAAAAGCGGAAGGCCCACTGCAGTCCCACGGCGGCCTGATTGCGGCTCTCGATCATTACTGCGGGAGCCACGTCGACGGTGAGGTCGGGTGAGATGTCGAAATGGGCGAGCGAGGCATCGACGTAGGCATCGACCATAGCCAGGGCATATACGCCGATCATCGCTATTATGCAGAGGTCGCGGTTGCGACGGTAGAAATTCTTACGTGAGCGCAGGGTGTTTGTAAGCCATGTCTTGTCCAGACTGGATTCACTGACCGTGCTGGGGAAGAAGTTCATGTAACTGTTGGTGTTGGGGTCCTTGTCGGTGATGTCGGCGAACGCCTGTGTGTAGTCCTTGAGCATGGTGTTGTTCCAACTTGTGGCGTATGCCAGACCGAGGTAGCCTCCGACAATAAGGGGAAGTTTCCAGTAACGTCGGTTGTAAACCTGACCCAGCCCGGGGAATAATGCTGACATCCACACCGCACGGGTGGGGTCGGGATTGTAATCCACTTTGCGTTCCACCCATTCCTGATCCCATTTCGAACCCGGAAGCAGTTCGTTTGCCACGGCTACCGGTCCGTTGATCACCTGAAGGGTGTCGACGGGGGTCACCACCGTTGAGTCACCTATCATCTGTATCTCCTTTTCCACAACCTCCACCGGACGGCTCACAGGCTCGCCTACAACTATCGAGTCGGGGAGGTTATATTGTGGGTTTGAAAAAATGTTAAAAGGTGTTGCAAGAATTAAAATAATAATTCCCGCAACAGATAATGTGTGGTTTTTGACGGAGAACCGCGAAATGAAGTGTAGCAGTTGCTTCATTGATAACAAATTGAAATTCAAGCGATTGGTGTTTGAAAATGGGGAATTTCAGACATCAGCCGCTTATGTCAGGATGTTTTAATGAGTCAAAGATACTAATTAATTTTGCAAGTTCCTCATCATTTTTGAATGGAAATGTGATTTTTCCTTTTCCTGACTTGTCGCAAGTGAAGTTAACGGGGGTGCGGAAAGTGGCGGAAAGATGTTTTTTAAGGATGTCAAAATCCATGCTTCGCTGAGAGGTGGAGGCGCGATGAGGGGCATTCGATGCGGCGGACACTCCGTTTGCTTCCCACTGTTTGGCGAGTTCTTCAACACGGCGCACTGAGAGGTCGTTGCGGATGATTTCGTTGAACAGTTTGAGTTGGAGCGTCGGGTCGGAGAGTGTGAGCAGGGCTCGGGCGTGACCCATGGTGACACGTCGGTCGCGCAGACCTATCTGTACATCGGCGGGGAGGCGCAGCAGTCGCAGGAAGTTGGCTATTGTGGCGCGGTTCTTGCCTATGCGTTCGCTCAATCGTTCCTGTGTCAGATTGTACTGGTCGATCAGTTTGCGGAATGTCAGTGCTATCTCAATGGCGTTAAGATCCTCGCGCTGTATGTTTTCGATGAGCGCCATTTCGGTCAGTTCCACATCGTTGGCGGTGCGGATATAGGCCGGAACGGTGCGCAGTCCTGCCAGAGATGCAGCGCGGAAGCGACGTTCGCCGGCGATGATCTGGTAGGTGTCGGGACCGGTTTTGCGGAGCGACAGCGGTTGTATTATCCCTAATTCCTTGATTGAGGCTGCGAGTTCCTGCAGCGCCTCGTCATCAAAGAAGCGGCGGGGCTGGTCAGGGTTGGGTGTTATCTTGGCGAGGTCGATTTCGTTGATTGCCGAGGTTCCGCGGGCGGGGGTGTCGTCCATTGAGATGAGCGAGTCAAGACCGCGGCCGAGGGCTGAACGTTTAGGGAGCATATCGGTTACTTGTTTTTTGAGATAATTTCTTTGGCGAGCATTACGTGTGAAGTGGCACCGCGGCTTTCCGGGTCGTAAAGAATGGCGGGTAGACCGTGGCTGGGCGCTTCGCTGAGTTTGATGTTGCGTGGAATGACGGTGTTGAACACCATGTCGCCGAAGTGTGTTTTCAGTTCTTCATAAATTTGGTTGGCCAGGCGGAGGCGTGCATCGTACATGGTCAGCAGAAATCCTTCTATTTCCAGCGAGGGGTTGAGTTTCGACTTTATTATACGGATTGTGTTGAGCAGTTTGCTGATCCCTTCCAGTGCGAAGTATTCGGCCTGAACGGGGATGATGACGGAGTTGGCGGCCGTGAGGGCGTTGACTGTTATCAGACCTAAAGAGGGGGAACAGTCGATAAGGATGAAATCATAGTCGTTGCGGATGTCATTGAGCAGGTGGTAGAGCACTCGTTCGCGGTCAGGCTTGGAAATAAGTTCCAGTTCCGCTCCTGCCAGATCGATGCGCGACCCCACCAACTTGAGGTTGTCGACGCATGTGCTCACTTCGGTGCCGCGGACGGGGTAGTTGTCGACCAGACATTCGTAGATCGATGAACTTATGCTTCGCGGATCGATGCCGTAGCCTGATGTGGCGTTAGCCTGAGGATCGGCGTCAACGATAAGCACACGTTTCCCTTCCATGGCAAGCGAGGCGGCGAGGTTGATTGTAGTGGTGGTCTTACCAACACCGCCTTTCTGGTTTGCTATAGCGATTATTTTTCCCATAGTTACTCTATTTTCTATGCAAATATGGGGATATTTTCCGTAGTGTCAATATTAATATTGAGGAAATTGACGGTTTTGTTGATAAGTCGCTGTTTTTGTTAATAAGTGAAGGGGTCCGGAGGGTATGCCACCGGGGCTGTGTGTGGGAAAGATTCCTTACACACAGCCCCGGTGAGTAAACGTTATGGGGTGTCAGGCTTTGGCGGCCTCCACCTCGGGAGCGATAAGTTTGTAGCCTTTGCCGTGGATGTTGATGATCTCGATTGAGGGGTCATCTTTCAGATGTTTACGCAGTTTGGTGATGTAAACATCCATTGATCGGGCGTTGAAGTAGTTGTCGTCGATCCAGATTGTTTTCAGGGCGAAGTTACGTTCGAGGATTTCGTTGATGTGGGCGCAGAGTAGGCTGAGCAGTTCTGACTCTTTGGTTGTCAGTTTGGTCACTTTGTCACCTATCATAAGCACCTGTTTCTGGGTGTCGAAGGTGAACTTGCCGATTTTGTACATTGTGATTTCTTTACCTTTCTTGCCACGTACACGACGCAGGATGGCCTCGATACGGAACACCAGTTCCTCGATTGAGAAAGGTTTGGTGATGTAGTCATCAGCACCGATTTTGAAACCTTCCAGTATATCTTCCTTCAATGCTTTGGCAGTCAGGAAAATGATGGGTACTTCGGAGTTGACCGTACGTATTTCCTGAGCCAGGGTGAATCCGTCCTTTTTGGGCATCATCACGTCGAGCAGACATATTTCATATTTTCCTTTTACAAACGCTTTGTAGCCGCTTTCGCCATCGGCGAAGAGGTCAACGTTGAAGCCCTTTGCCTGGAGGTATTCTCTCAGGAGCATGCCAAGATATTCGTCATCTTCGCATAGCAGTATTCTCACACGTTCTTCCATATTTTCTAATTTTTTGTTAGAGGTAGGGTTATTATAAATTTTGTTCCTTGATTAAATTCGCTCTCCACCTTGATGTCGCCGTTGAGAGCGGTCACGATTTTTTTGACATAGGCCAGACCGAGTCCGAATCCTTTGACGTCGTGGAGGTTACCGGTTGACACACGGTAGAACCTTTCGAATATTCGCTTCAGATCCTCCTTGCGTATGCCTATTCCGTTGTCGCTCACTGTAATCTGCAGGCGGTTGCCGGCTATGTTGCGTGTGCTGACGTTCAGTTCAAGCGGACGGCTCTCCGAGCGGTATTTGACGGCATTGTCCAGAAGGTTGAAGATGACGTTGGTGAAGTGCATCTCGTCGACATTGACCATCGTGTCGGGGGCATCGAGATTGGCGGTGAGGTGACCGCCATAGCGTTCCACTTTCAGTTTGAAGGTGCGCACGATGTTCTCTATCGCTTTCTGTGCATCGACATCCTGCAGGCGCATTGAGGCGCGGTTGCGGTCGAACATCGACATCTGGAGCACTTTCTCAACCTGGAACCGCAGACGCTTGGTCTCATCCATGATCACTGTTGATATGTGTTGGAGCATGGTGGGTGATTTGCGGACGGAATCGTCGTTAAGCATCTGTGCTGCCAGTGAGATTGAGGATATGGGGGTTTTGAACTCATGGGTCATGTTGTTGATGAAGTCGTTTTTCATCTCCGTGAGTTTCTTCTGCCGCAGTGCCAGGGTGATGGTGCAGATGAATATTATCAGCAGTATGAAGGAGAAGGCGAAGGAGGGTATCATGAAGCGGATGGAGGAGAGGATGTAGTCCTTCTTCGTCGGGAAATACACCTTCAGATAGTTCTTTTTTGGTATGGGGTCGTTGGGGAAGAGTGTCTGCACGAACATGTTGTTGTTCCCTTCCTCGATGTTGGTGAATCCCGGGGTTGACATCAGGGTGTAGCCGTTGCGGTTGACGATGGAGAACTCAAACGGCAGTGTCAGTCCGTTGTTTTCCAACTGCTGACGCAGATACTGTCGCACCACGGTTGTGTCGGCGCGTTCCTGGATGGGGCGGTCGCTTGACTGACTGATGATGTTGAGGATAACGTCGTCGATCAATCCTTTCTGATAGAGGTACTGTCCTTTGAGAGCCTCCTGCATTGAGCGGTAGTGGTTGAGTACCCCTCCGGGTGTGCCCTGAATACGGTTTATTTCTTCGGCATCACCTTTGATGGTGAGGTCGGCTTCGACGCCGCTCGGGGTGGTGATGGAGTATTTGATGCCGCCGATATGGGGGACGTTTCCGTCGGCATATTCGGCATAGATTGTGCTGGTTTCAATGTTTGCCACATCCTCTTCAAGATAGTGGCGCGCTTCGTCCTGCTCCAGGTGCTGACTTACGGCATAGAGGCTGCGCTTGACGCTTTCCGCAAACTGGTCGTCGCGCATCTTGATGATGTCACCGAGATACACCAACTGCATGTAAAGCAACCCAATGAAGGTGATTACCATCAGTATTGTCAATATCCAGATTGTCGAGCGTTTCATTCTCTTTTTATGCTGTAATTTAGTAAAATTTTAAATTTATTATATTAACAACTTTAATAGTTGAATTGTTGAGAGAGGGTGTTTTTAACATTTACCGTCAAAATTAACATAAATATGTGAAATGTGCAAATGTATGGATACATTTCTTATTCTTTTTATCAATGTTGTTCAAAAAGGTGGGTAGAATGGTCTATTTGAGAATTTTTGTGACAAGGAAGGTGAAATAATGGGGCTATTTTGTCGTTGTAATGAAAAAAAATTGTATCTTTGCGGAATTATTTCAGTAATTCAATAACAGTTGCATCTGTATAATATCTATAAACTATTCATTAATGCAATTTTCTGCTGATCAAATTGCGGCACTTGTCAACGGTGCTGTCGAAGGTGATGGAAACGTCACCGTTTCAACCATAGCCAAGATTGAGGAGGGTAAGCCCGGCGCAATCTCATTCCTCGCTAATCCCAAATATACACATTATATATATACTACCGGCTCGTCAATCGTTCTGGTGAACCGTGATTTTGTTCCTGAACAGCCGGTGTCGGCAACACTGATACGTGTTGATGACCCGTATGCCACCGTGGCTCGTCTGCTGGAGATGGTGTCGGCAATGATGTCGCAGCATCCCACGGGTGTTGAACAACCCTCACACGTCAGCGATGGGGTGACAGTGCCTGAAGATGCCTACATCGGTGCTTTTGCCTATGTCGGACAGAATGTCACTCTGGGTAAAAACGTCAAGATTTACCCGCAGGTCTACATTGGCAACAACGTTGTCATCGGAGATAACACCATTCTCTATCCCGGTGTGAAAATCTACCATAACTGTCAGATAGGCAACGGATGTATTCTTCATGCAGGTGTTGTTATCGGTGCCGACGGCTTCGGATTCGCCCCCGTCGACGGACACTACAACAAGATACCTCAGATCGGTAACGTCGTTGTAGAGGATAATGTGGAGATTGGTGCCAACACCACTGTCGACCGCGCCACAATGGGCTCGACGGTGATACGCAGCGGTGTGAAACTTGACAACCTCATTCAGGTGGCCCACAACTGCGAGATAGGTCACGACACCGTCATGGCTGCCCAGGCAGGTGTCGCAGGATCAACCAAGATAGGCGCAAACTGTATGGTTGGAGGTCAGGTTGGCTTTGCCGGACATATCACTGTCGGCGACAGGGTCAACATCGGCGCTCAGTCAGGTGTGCCCCGCAATGTGGCGGATGGTCAGACCATAATGGGTTATCCTGCAACCGACGCCCGTGACTTCATGCGACAGGCTGCGGCGATAAAGACACTTCCCGAACTTTACAAACGTGTAAACAAACTCGAAAAACAAAAATAATCATATACATTTCTTGATATGAAGCAGATAACTCTCAAAGACGCTTTCACCCTCACCGGTAAAGGTCTGCACACCGGACTCAATATAACAGCCACATTCTGCCCCGCTCCGGATAACCACGGATACAAGTTCCAGCGCACTGACCTGGAAGGGGAACCCGTTATTGACGCTCTGGCTGAGAATGTTGTGGAAACAACCCGCGGCACTGTCATCGCTAACGGTGATGCTCGCGTAAGCACCATCGAACATGCTATGGCTGCCCTCTATGCGGCAGGCATCGACAATGTGCTGATTAAAGTTGACGCTCCCGAACTCCCCATCCTGGACGGCAGCGCTCTTCCCTACGTGGAGAAAATCGCTGAAACCGGACTGGTTGAACAGAAATATGACAAGGTGTTTTATGTTGTCAAAGAACGCATAGAGGTGTGTGACGAGGAATCAGGCGCTTCAATCGTCCTGCTGCCTGACAACGGCTTCTCGGTTGATGTGATGGTTGACTTTGATTCACCTGTTCTCAATAATCAGTTCGCATCGCTCAACGACATGGCTAAGTTCAACAGCGAAATTGCCGGCGCACGCACATTCGTCTTTGTCCGTGAAGTTGAACCCCTGCTGAAACATAACCTCATCAAAGGTGGCGACCTTGACAATGCCATCGTCATCTACGATGCTCCAATGGCTCAGGAAGAACTGGACCGTCTGGCCGACCTGATGGGTGTGGCCCGTAAGCAGACCGAACAGTTGGGCTACCTGAACAACCGTCCTCTGGCCTATACCAATGAACCTGCACGTCACAAACTTCTCGACGTGGTGGGTGACCTCGCTCTGATTGGTCGTCCTCTCAAAGGTAAGGTGCTCGCTACCAAGCCCGGACACACATTGAACACCACTCTGGCCAAGAAAATCCGTCAGGAACTCCGCAAGAACCCCGTGCAGGCTCCTTATTATAACCCCTCTGACGCTCCCGTGATGGATATCAACGAAATCCGCTCACGTCTGCCCCACCGCTACCCCTTCCTGTTGGTAGACAAGGTAATAGAAAAGGGTGAACACCACATCGTGGCTATCAAGAATATCACCGCCAACGAACCTTTCTTCCAGGGTCACTTCCCCGAAGAACCTGTTCTGCCCGGTGTGCTTCAGATTGAGGCAATGGCACAGACCGGCGGTCTGCTCGTGTTGTCACAGGTTGAGGATCCCGAACGTTACTCCACCTACTTCATGAAGATTGACAATGTGAAGTTCCGTCAGAAAGTTGTGCCCGGTGACACCCTCAAGTTCCACGTGTCGTTCCTTACCCCCATGCGCCGCGGTTGCGCGGTTATGCGCGGCATTGCCTTCGTCGGTGAGAAGGTGGTCAGCGAATGTGAATTTATGGCTCAGATAATCAAAAACAAGTAAACGATGAAACAACCTTTAGCATACATACATCCCGCAGCAAAAATCCATTCAAGTGTTATAATCGATCCCTTCGTGACAATCGACCAGAATGTGGAGATTGGTGAAGGTACATGGATCGGGAGCAACGTAACCATCATGGAAGGTGCCCGCATCGGCAAAAACTGCCGTATTTTCCCCGGTGCTGTCATCTCTGCTGTTCCTCAGGACCTGAAGTTCAAGGGGGAGGAGACCTACGCCATTATCGGTGACAATACAACCATTCGTGAATGTGTAACCGTTAACCGCGGTACTGTGGCACGTGGCAAAACCGTAGTGGGCAACAACTGTCTGATTATGGCTTACTCCCATGTGGCTCATGACTGCATTGTCGGTAACAATGTCATCATCGCCAACGCAAGCCAACTTGCCGGCGAGGTTGTTGTTGACGACTGGGCTGTTATCGGCGGTGGCACAATGATTCACCAGTTCTGCCACTTAGGCTCACACGTGATGATTCAGGGTGGTGCCCTCATCGGTAAAGATGTGCCCCCGTTCGTTAAAGCCGGACGTGAGCCTCTGGTGTACTGCGGTGTGAACTCCATCGGTCTGCGCCGTCGTAATTTCACCAATGAGCAGATCAACGACATTCAGAGTGTATATCGCTATCTCTACCTCTCAAAATACAATGTCACTGACGCTGTAGAGCAGATCGAGGCCGAACTCCCTGCAACCAAGGAACGTGACGAAATCCTTATGTTTATCCGCAATGCCCGCCGAGGCATCATCCGCGGATACACAAGCAAATAAGGGAGATATAAACAACTATAAAAAGGTGTGCCAACAGGGTGTTGAGCACGCCTTTTTTTATTATGCCCCACTATGTGGACCGGGTCGCATGGCTTGTAATGGGTTGATTATCAGATTGTAGGGCTGCTCCATGGAGCAGCCGCAGGGTAGAATGGTGTTGCTTGAGTTTCTTCACTCGGCGTACCTTTCGGCACGCCCATCATATGCTGTTTCTTTACCCCGCACGCTTCCGCTTCGCTGCAGCGTACGGGGCTACGCAAAATCGGCGTCCTCTGGACGCCCATGGGTTTGTGAGGGGCTTTGTGATGTGTGGTGGCGGCTGCTCCGTGGAGCAGCCCTACGGGGTTGCTGAGACGGGTTGCAGGGCTTGTAATAGTTTGGTTGTCAGA